>NZ_JBISEO010000042.1:0-1115 GCF_044383795.1 Paenibacillus sp. JSM ZJ436 | reverse complement strand
TAGGGCTTGCTGAACGATTCTTTATCCAGCCTTCAGAGCTAGGCGTCCACGAGACTGCATCGTGAAAATGAGGAAATAAAGAACGCGGAGCCTACGCTCCAAGTTCATCACCAGAAGCTGTAGCGTAATCACCGATTCACTTGTCTTTGCAAGGCGTGCGCGAATACAACCAAGCCCATACTTGCGCTTGCCTTCTCCAAACTTGCCTTCAATCGCGTTTCGTTCGCCGGTGTCCTGTTTGAGAACTTGCTTTTCTTCGCTCGTCGGTCCATTTTTCGGCTTGCGCCCCAATGCTGGTCCACGGAGTCGGATTCCATGTTGCTTGCAGAAGCTCCGGTTTTCGCGCGTGCGATAGATTTGATCGGCTTGGACGACAGCCGGATAGAATCCCATACGCTTGCGGTACTTCTCGATCACGTCAATAAGCGTCGTGCTCTCGTTGAAGTTATCCCAGGACAGCCGATCCAGGAACGCATAGCCTTTGGTCATGCTTACTGCGATCTTGGCTCCGAACTCGACGCGTGCCTTGGCTTTCCCTCGTACAATCGGCCGGATATGCGGCTGATGAATGCTGACGATCCGATCTTCCATCTGGTGAGAACGTGCATTGTACATGTGTAACTGCTGACAGTAAAGTTCATGAATGACCAGCAAGTCTCGGTAGGCTTTGCGGCTAAGCAGCGTGAGCTCCTGCACCTCGGCTTGTTCGGCGATGATGGCAAGGTTCCGTCCAACGTAACCGAGCTGAAGTCTGATGGCTTTGCGAATCACTTTCGGTCCCGGCCTGCGGTTGCTTGGAGACGGCAAGAAATGGTTTGCGCGCCTTTTCCCGGTACGTACGTGGTTTCGCCGTTTGTCCGATGAACGGTTCATGCAACGTATCGATGATCGCTTCGAGCTTCTCCCGCGCTTCATTCAGCAGGTTTCAGATCTGTGGGATATGCTACATCCGCTGACGCGCAAGTGGCATCTACCAGCATGGTCCCTTGATTTTGCAAAGCTGTCGCTTCTGATGCTGTCGATACCAGATGCGCTTCAGAAACAGACGTTGTCGCTTCAGGACTCTCTGGCATTGCGGCCGTCTGGGGTGGTCCTGCTTTTGACGATTCATCCGA
>NZ_JBISEO010000050.1:0-558 GCF_044383795.1 Paenibacillus sp. JSM ZJ436 | reverse complement strand
CCAGTCACCGCTGCCTGAACACATAGGGCAGAGGGAGGCATACCAGGGGAACTGAAACATCTAAGTACCCTGAGGAAGAGAAAACAAGAGTGATTCCGTCAGTAGCGGCGAGCGAACGCGGAACAGCCTAAACCAAGGGGCTTGCCCCTTGGGGTTGTGGGACGTCTCACATGGAGTTACAAAGGAATAGAGTAGGCGAAGAGGTCTGGAAAGGCCCGCTAGAAGAGGTAAAAGCCCTGTAGCTGAAATTTTATTCCCTCCGAGACGGATCCCGAGTAGTGCGGGGCACGTGAAACCCCGTATGAATCTGCCAGGACCATCTGGTAAGGCTAAATACTCCCTAGCGACCGATAGTGAAGCAGTACCGTGAGGGAAAGGTGAAAAGCACCCCGGGAGGGGAGTGAAATAGAACCTGAAACCGTGTGCTTACAAGAAGTCAGAGCCCGATTCATAAGGGTGATGGCGTGCCTTTTGTAGAATGAACCGGCGAGTTACGTTCCCAAGCAAGGTTAAGGTGAGAAGCCGTAGCCGCAGCGAAAGCGAGTCTGAATAGGGCGA
>NZ_JBISEO010000033.1:0-4585 GCF_044383795.1 Paenibacillus sp. JSM ZJ436 | reverse complement strand
AGGTGGAAGTGCAGCAATGCATGGAGCTGACCAATACTAATCGGTCGAGGGCTTATCCTACAAGCTTTGCGAAGCAAAGCTAGCTACGAAAGCATCCACAGAGCTTTGCGAAGCAAAGCTAGCTACGAAAGCATTACGCTAATGATCAATCTAACAACGTACATTCGTTTCGTATCTAGTTTTCAGGTGATCAAAGCATCTTGATGGTGTACAAGTGGCACCTTCAAGACATCTTGATTACGGCATATGGCTATGCCGCATCCTGAATCACGTTTGGTGGTGATGGCGGAAGGGTTCCACGCGTACCCATCCCGAACACGACCGTTAAGCCTTCCAGCGCCGATGGTACTTGGACCGCAGGGTCCCGGGAGAGTAGGACACCGCCAAGCGTGAACTACATATTTTAAACATTGTTTAATAAGGCCCGTTGGTCAAGGGGTTAAGACACCTCCCTTTCACGGAGGTAACAGGGGTTCGAATCCCCTACGGGTCACCACTTTCCTTATAAACTTCTGGGGATGAGAATCCCGATGGTTCGTCGGAGCATAAGCGTCGTGAGGAACACTTCGCAGTCTCGAACGTAGTGAGAGTATCCCCTACGGGTCACCACTTTCCTTATAAACTTCTGGGGATGAGAATCCCGTTGGTTCTGGCATCAGATTGTTTAATAATGACGCGGGGTGGAGCAGCTCGGTAGCTCGTCGGGCTCATAACCCGAAGGCCGCAGGTTCAAATCCTGCCCCCGCAACCAATTTTACATCGCTTAGCGATCATGTCTTATGGAACTGTGGTGTAGAGGCCTAACATGCCTGCCTGTCACGCAGGAGATCGCGGGTTCGAATCCCGTCAGTTCCGCCATCTTTAAATAGCTCCAGGGATGAGAATCCGAAATTGGGTTCGTCGGAGCATACTCATCGGGAGCATATGCTTCGCAGTCTCGAACGAAGAGAGAGTATCCCGTCAGTTCCGCCATCTTTAATATTTCATTACTTTATTACAGCTTAAATAGTTAAGAGCCATTAGCTCAGTTGGTAGAGCACCTGACTTTTAATCAGGGTGTCGAAGGTTCGAGTCCTTCATGGCTCATATGATTACGCGGTCGTGGCGGAATTGGCAGACGCGCACGGTTCAGGTCCGTGTGGGCTAACCCCCGTGGAGGTTCGAGTCCTCTCGACCGCACCAAATTTTGCGGACGTGGCTCAGCGGTAGAGCATCGCCTTGCCAAGGCGAGGGTCGCGGGTTCGATTCCCGTCGTCCGCTTTTAGTCTTATATCTGTTAACGGGACGTAGCTCAGCTTGGTAGAGCACCTGGTTTGGGACCAGGGGGTCGCATGTTCAAATCGTGTCGTCCCGACCATATTGAATACATTACACCACGGTTATCCTATTGGGATTAGCGTGGTTTTTTAGTATGGATTATGATATGACTTAAGTGTTCTAACTATAAGGAGGCGATCGGTATGAGTACATTTGGTGTATGCGGTAAGCTAAAAGCAAAGGATGGTCAAGGAGAAGCGTTGGCGAACGTATTACTTGAAGCGGCGGAGTCCATGCAATCACTCGAGGGCTGCGAATCCTATGTAGTAAGCATCTCCAACACGGATGCGGATACCGTCTGGGTGACAGAAGTTTGGAAAGATGAAGCATCTCATGCTGCATCATTAACCCTTGAGTCAACAAGATCCATAATTCAAAAAGGGCTGCCCCTGATTGCGAACATGGAAGGGGACAAGCTCCGAATATTAGGTGGCAAGGGACTTAAATCGACTTAATTCTTCTCAGTGAAGATAAAAAAAGACGCCTGCAGCGTCTTTTAAAGGGGAATACTTTAAGGCTCCAGGGTATGGATTGTGTCCGGCTGAATGCAGATCGGGATGGTTAGTCAGTGACAATGAGCAGTCCGTTTCAAAAAAGAGCTCAAAAATTTAATCGTAATTAATGTGAGCCGGCCATATTATTGCCGGCTCTTTTTTTAAGTTTACCGATTCTTCAAACCTGAATGTCAGTGATTAAATGTTCCAATGATATTTGTTGCGGCTCTTTAAACAATAAACTGCTGCAAGACTGAGGATAATCGCAGTGAATCCCTGAGTAATTATGCAATCCTCAAGCGTGGTGTCTGGGCTAGGCCTGCTCCATTGCATTAAATAAAGGCTATGTTAATCTTTAATGTTGATTTATGACCATAAGAAAACCGCCTTGAAGGCGGTTTTCTTATGGTCATCTTTGTCTGCTATTCTTTTCCAACGCCTGATAGCACCATTACAGTCGGATAACCAATTTCCTTTCCGTCATGAGTTTGATAATCAAGAGCCTTGATCCCCTCTTCCATTTCCTCTGCTGTCTGCTCACTTCCATAAGTAAACTTATCTTGCTTCACATCGGTAATAAGCCATTTCTCATTATGCTTCTCCAATGAATACTTCTTAGTAGTTGCAGTGAACGGTCGATCTTTCAACTCTTTATTTTCAATCGTGTAAATATTGACTTGATTGGTCCCTTCATACACATTTGATATGCGAACTGTTGCGCTAAGTTTATCCATATCCATTCCTCGAATTATATTAAGCATACGTTCTTTGTGTTTGTCATACTCCTCTTGCGGCATATTCGCCAAATCATCTCGGGTGTATGTTGCACCGTCATAACCAAATACAACCTCACCTTTGAAGGATGCACTGTATCCTTCGCTAACGATTTCATTTAGAGCTTTATGATATTGCGTATACGACTTGTTAAAGTAGATAAGATCAAATTCATTTTCTTCTACTGCTTTAATATCATTCACTATCTGCTGCTTATCAGAATGTCCCAACGACGATTCCGAGGTACACGCCGCTAAAATGATAGTAACCAATAGAAGTAAACCAGGCAAAAGCCTTATAGATTTCATATAACCCCTCCTTTACCTTGCGTTTTAGCTTAACAAGAATATGCAGACAACCGAAGCTTTTTATTCGTGTCGGCGACTGTAAACAGGCACGATTTTACCAACATATTCTTCTTATTCGATGCCGTATTCTCATATTCCTTGCTGTCTATATAACGGAACCACGCCAAATAATGTTGCAAATATTTGGTTGCTACACCGTTGAAACGGTCCATCCATTTCTTTAAACGACTGTGATAGCTGTTTACGTTTTGAATATGGTAAACGCCTTTGACACGCTGCTTGCCATCGGATTTGAATTTGTAATGCGCCAAACCTTTTGAGTTTGCATAAGAACTGAATGCCCTCCAGGCATCGGTACAAAGCACGTTGGAGTCAGATAGATGTCCACCAATGGCTTCATCCAACTCCGTCTTCCTAATACGCCCACGTCCAAGAACGCCAGAGTAGGTCATCTTCTGACGGTCACGGGCTACGAGGACACAAACCTGATCATTGCTGATGCCGCGATATTTGGATTTCCCTCCACGTTTACGTGGCTTACGTTCGGCAATATTGCGCTTGCCCTTTTCCGAGTACAGAAAGTAGGTCTCGTCCATTTCGACGATACCTTGGAATGCTTCAGTTGGAATCTGTTTCAACGCAGCAAGAATCTTATGCCGCCAATAGAACAAGGTGACATGAGTAACCTCACCAAGCATCTCCTCGGCACATTTCCGAAGAGAATAACCCTCAATCATGAATTCAATGAAACGAACCCAAAGATGAGGTCTTCGTGTGCGCTGAAGAGGGGTATTTGTAAGGTCGTTAAACGTCTGCAAGCAGGATTTACAACGATACCGCTGTCGTTTGACCACTCCAGCACGCGTTTGAACAGTATATTTCCCAAACCGCACGACAGCGTGGGCTGTGCAATGTGGACAAACAAGCCCATCTTTGTGTTTCTGTTCTTGGATTTCATCAATTGCTCGTACTTGAGCCGACATACCCTTGGTTCGGGACTGCAAGAAGTAGATAAGCTCCCGCTTACTGTTATCGTCCAACGTTTCAGCAAGCTTCTTCAGTTCCTTTAAATCCATGGGTACACCACCTCCGAACACTGATATACCCCATTTATAGAACATTAGTTCGTATTAATCAAATATCAACATTTAGGTTTAACATAGCCTAAATAAAAGCTGCTAATGCCGCTCCCAGTAGTAAACATTCCATAAAATAGAAACGCCAGCGGAAGAGCTATGCCCATACCAATATTTTTAAAAAGTATCAAAATAAAAGATGCAAGATTCATATAAAGTACTGCAGCTGTATAAGCACCCACTAATACCTCATCTGCATAATTTTTATTTAGCATTAAGGATGCTGTAAAGCAGAGTGAATAGATTAAACTCAATAATACTGGACGGATCCATCCGAACATGACTACATTTAGAGGGTATATCAACTGCAATTCTTTATGATGTAAGGAACCTATCTGATATAATGTAGCGAGGAAGCAATAAAAAGCCATATTGGCTTTCTAGTTAGCTGCTTAAATTCAGAAATAATGAGTCTAAACATAGCTGCCGGAGTCTGTAAAATAGATTGTGTAAACTCCCAAAACTATTAAAATGAAACATAGTAGAAAGGTTGGGAGCACACATGGGACTTTGGGATAAACAACAGTTGCGCGCCTTCATTAAAGAGAATAATCTG
>NZ_JBISEO010000032.1:0-4684 GCF_044383795.1 Paenibacillus sp. JSM ZJ436 | reverse complement strand
GGTTTCTCTGTCCGTCAACTGCATACGCTCTTGAATGATTAATGCACCAAGCCCCATCCGCAAACTGATCGTTTGTTGACCGCGGAGCGTGTCTTTGAAAAACTGTCCGTACTTTTTCTCGGCTTCCGCCCAAGGCACCAACCGCGCCAACTGAACCCAGCGATTTTCTTCGTTCAGTTTCCCTCCGAAAGGGAGAAAGAAATCGCCTGGCATGATCAATTGATTTTCAAGATACGCGGTCGGTTTGAACAATTCCATCACTCCATCTGCAAAGTTTTTGCTGTACTTTCGATGCATTCCTTTGCATATGAATTCGACACAAAGCACCAAAAGCCCTTGTTGTTATGCGGTTTTTAGCGATTTTATGAGCGTTCAGCAAGCCCTAATTAAAAACTATCCATCTCTTCAGCACTTAAAAAGTCTTTAATTGCAGCTACTAGCTCACTCTGCCTCCAATTCAAATAATCAAATAGCTTAACACTGTTTCTTTTATATTAAATTTCCTGTACATCATTGAAGATTATCAGATCAATATGTCTTGTTACGTAGAATCACCAAAGCCTACTTTTTAAATATAAATTCCTGGGAATTTTTTATGACGATTTTTGTGATTTCAAATTTTTTATCTGATGGTAAGAGAACAGAGCTTTCAATTTTTATAGAGTCTTTTGGTTTTACTTCTTTATTTACTTGATTCGTTAAATCCTCATTTATGTTATTGATTAGAGGCTTAACTGATTCAATATATATCGCTGCATCAGCATTATTAGTTATGTTTATTTCATACTCCAAATAATAATGATCTCCTTTTTTGGTATTGTTATAATTTAACAGAGAAATGTCTAATGAGGAATTAATTTCTGTTTGTCTTGAACATCCTATATTCATTATTAAAAAAAACACGATTAGTAAAGTAAATAACTTATTCTTCATTCACAACAACTCCTTTAAATTGTAATAACAATACAGTATTTCAAGAGAAGTGAATTTATTATATTTTGTAAGATAGGGGGTTCCGTTCAAGCCTGTCAACTCATCTAAGAAACTTTTAAGATTACCGAAGTTAATGCTCTCATTGTTTTGAGAATAGATATCTACTACTTTCCATGTTGTCAGGATATCAGGAAGATTAGAATTTATCTTTTCCATATAACCACCATCTAATTTAAACTCTTCAATTCTTATTTTTGCGTCGTTATATAATTTTGAGTGAGATTTTGTTAAATTGAGTTCATGGAGAATATGAATCAAATAAACATTATCTGTATCTAAAGACTTTGGATTAATATCTCCTACAATTTTTTTGATATTAGAAATACTCTCAGACTTAATTTCAACTCCGAATATACCCGAAATTTCAAGTGCTTGATAAATATTCTTAACATTGAACTCGAACTCTGAATTATTATTTAACTTAGATAAAAAGTTATGGATTATAATCTCAATTTCTTCTCCACTTTTATCTTTTTGTGAAGTGATGTTAAGAGTTTTAACGAGATAATATAACTTTTCTATATCTTCAGGTAAGATTGGCTTACCTTTACTCAACTCCCCGCTTAACAAGTCATACTGTTCTATTATTGCTTTGTTAACTTTTTCTTTGTTAAAATTAAAACCAGTTTGTTCTGCAAGGTAAACTCCATAAAACATATCAGGAATCAATACGCGAGGATCTAAATTTTTTGAATATCCTCTTTTCTTCTGGAGGTCAATAAAATCCACAACATCTTTTTCATATGGGTTCTCTTGATTAGCCAACAAGTACAAATTATTGATTAAGTACATGTATTGTGGGTCTATTATAAATTGATTGTTTGATATTTCTTTACTTTTATAAATTAAGGTATTCTTATTCATGTCATTAATTATATTTTGATTAATAATTGTTTTATTACCAAAAAAGTTATTTAAATCTTTTAGGGTATTGAGAGAAGATATATAAAATAGATCTATATGATCTCCCTTTTTTGACATTTCATTCAAATCATTTAGCCACTTATCGATTTTCTGATTGTTCAGGATTTTTTCGCTATTTAATATCATAAGTATTGAGATTGATTGAGATGTTTTGCCTGACAAACTGTTAACTAAACTATATTCATTCTCATTAAATGAACTCAACGCTATCTCATATACCACTTTTTCAATTTCTTTAAAAAATTCATTGCTTTTCTCGTTAATGTCCCCACCTTTTTTATAAATTTCTAATGCGAGCTTGGTTGCATGTAACTTCCTCTCTATATCATCCCCCTCATTATTGATAAAAAAGAGCTTATTTCTTTTGTCATAGAAGTTATTCAAACTTGAAACGATCTTAGCATTTACTTTAGAATCATTAATATTTAAGAGAATCATGGTTTGATGAAGCAAATTCAAATCAACAAGTGAATTGAAATCAGTATTTTCAAGTAATTGATTATATATTTTTAAATTCTCTCCCTCATTAATATTAATGTTTTGTTGTTGCTTTAATTTTAAATTCCAAAAGAATGTATATAGATCAGGTTGATTTATTACGAGACTCGCAGAACTAAACTGATCAAAGCTCTTCCCTTTGTAATATGTCAATTCAAGAAAATTTGATATCGAATCATAACCTTCATCGTTTGAGATAATCATAGATGTTTTAGTATTTGATTCATCGCAACCTATTAACACAGAAACAAATATCACAAAGGTAATTATTCTTAATACATTTTTTTTCCATTTTACACTATCCTTTATAAATATTATGAGTAAAGGGAGCCTTACAGCCCCCTTCAGTAAACTACAAATTAAGGCTCTTCGCTGAATTGCGTGGCTAACACCGAATTCTGTAAATTCATAGGATCGCTTAGATCTGAGAGTTTCTTTAAAAATCTGGTATAAAGGGAAACAGGGAACTGACGAGTTCAGCTTCTTCGTGCAGCAAAGGCTAGAAGTCGTGTTTTGTTAGCAGTGATGTAAACCATAGCAATCAAATTACTCACGTTTCGGTATCCGCGAGCTTTGCGTTTAGAAGCTTGAACAAGTCCATTAATGCCCTCAAGCAATCTTTTTGTCATCCTACTATGAAACCATCGAAGTATGCGTTTTGATGGTCTTAGCAGGTTTCATCATCGGCTCCGGTTGAGATCGTCTTGCTCAGCCGACCCATTCACGAAGATACACATCAGCAAGTAGATGAGGCGTTGTCCATAAGTCCTGCATCGCGAGCTTTAAGCGATACGCTCTGCCCGTCTTCAAGTTGCTGTCTTTGAAATTCACGGGCGCGGCACCATTTACAGACATTTCCGCCATGAGACGCATGCCCCAGGCTTCAAAACACAGCGCAAAGCGTGACTTCGGACGTGACCATGCAATAGGGACGAGCAATATTTTGCTGCAATTCGCGCACTCTGTTCTTCGTACTCTGGCATAGATATAGAATTTCCAATTCCAGAGATCAAGATGCCGCCAATGTTTCTGACCGGTATCATGAACCTTGCTTGATGCCCCGTAGTTGGGACAAGCGAACTCAGCGACTTTCTCGAAATCAAAGAACAAATGCCAGGCTTCATCCTGATCATCCTATTCAATGTGCGTGAGTTCCCATGGTTTCTCAAGCGCCATTGCAACTCGAAACATCTCTACAATCAGGGTATTTTTTTGCTAATTGGAGTCCACACCGTCATGACCACCCTAATTTTTAAGCAATCAGACTTCAGCTACTTATTGTAGCGATGAGGCCAATTTAATTATCTGCGCTATCATACGAACTAATTGAGAAGCTTTTTCCACCAGCCAAAAATGTAACGCTAGCACTCTGGGCTACGCTTGTAATATTATTCTGTCTTCCAATAATGTTGTTGTAATAATGCATATACCAATTGCCCTTTTTTTCTGGATAGTTAACAGTTATAGAACTCCCTCCCCCTGTAAAACTGATGCCCGAAGGAACGCTAAATGTAGGATTCCATCCAATATAAGTATAGGAAAAATTATCTGAGGATGTTATAGAACTTGCTGTGGTAGAACTATACAAATTATCTTCATGCCATCCAGACCATATTGCCTCTTCATCAGAAGTTATGTCACCGCCAGTAACTGAAACATTAGAGTTGAATTCAACAAAATAAGTTGATCCACCAGGACTTTCACCACTTCTAATGTCATACAAGGTATAATTATTTGTCCACTGAGGTAACATTACTTCATTTTCTGTCTCAAGAACATCCTTTCTTTTCATTACTTCAGACATTTGTTCCAACGATACATTCGGTTTGAGGGCAACGGAAAAATTACCATCTCCATGATCCTCAATAAGCTCGAGCCTATCGTCTTTTAATAATTCGCTTTTAATTTTCTCATGTTTATCTGTAATTGCATTTGTGCTACTTTCTGTTGAGGTTTCACCACTTGCAAACACGTTACCTGTTAGGGCAGTTGATAACATAAATAGGGCTACCAGAGTTTTTACTCGTTTATTTGCTGATTTGTTCATAAAATACTCACCTCTTTGATTATTTAATTAAAGACAAAAATTTTTATTTCGTTCTATTCTTAAAAAGAATGTATCACGTCCTTTGGTTGGTAATATATAATGCTCCCATACCTTGAGACACGGGAGGGAAAAAAATAAGTTATAATGAAGCCATGGAAAAACGGAACCGATATACCGCAGAGTTTAAGACAAAAGTCGTGCTGGAAGTGCTTCGAGAGGAGC
>NZ_JBISEO010000031.1:0-15437 GCF_044383795.1 Paenibacillus sp. JSM ZJ436 | reverse complement strand
CATCATAAAGTGCAAATCGCTCGCGTTAGTGTCTTTCGTCCGCTTGTTCCTGTTGGATAAGCTATCTCCCGAGTGGAAGGTCGCCATTTCCATGCTACTGGATAAGTGCAATAAAACGCCTGACCCAGTATCTGGTTAATCAACACGCCTGGAATAACATAGTTGATAAATGCAATGCCGGTCAAATGTCAGGTGCTGTTCTGATGTTCGGGCGGCATTTTTTATGCCACGCACGACAGGTGAAACTGTAGTAAAAGTCCGCTGTAGATCAGAGAGTCATCTTTATAATTCTACCAAGTTAAATCAATCAAATGTCATCATTCATCGGTGTATTTTATGACCATTGAGATAAAACTTCGTTCCCGATCGTGAATTTTTTTATAACCAACCAGGGATTCACGGTGTTTATAAGTATAGAGGCTGGATCCATTCACCAGTGGTTGGAACTGGACCTTGGAAAATACCGGTACTAAATTGCAGCCATACTTCTGTACCTGCTGACTGAGGGCTATCCAATGAATAAGTATTGCTGGAAGTGACATTTCTCCATCTTCCATCTGGACCACTGGATTCTGTACGAACATCAATAGCGGCTCCACCAGTAGAGTTAACACGTAAACCAGCATCTACATACGAGTTTTTTTTAACTTGAGATGCTGTTTCACCACGTGAATCATTAATGTTGTTTCCAGGAACAGTCAGGCTATAAGTCACCCAAGTAGTACCCTGAATTTCAAAATCATTCTCTTGATATGTTTCTGCTAGAGCTGCGGTAACATGTTGTTATATTTTTTGTTAATAAGTATATATATTTCCATATACATCATTGAAAGGGTGAAACCATGCTGAGCGAAATTTCAAAGGAAGTTAAGAGTAAGTTCACACCAATGCTTATTCTTCTTTGGATTGCGGTAATGAGCATTCTTATTGGAATGGCTGTTTATAGGAGCAGCAGTTATCAACTAAGGGATTCATTAGAGTTGTTTACATTTACAATAAAGGATATCCTGCCTCTTCTGTTTCCGATTTTGGCTGTAATAGTATATGTATCATCTTTTTCGCTAGAAATTGATAATCGTTTTTTAACGTATACTCGTATGCGTCGACCCATTATAAATAGTTTGAAGATTAAACTTGCAGCAAATACGATCTTATCCGGCGCTTTCTTTTTCCTGATTATCTTGGGATGTTTTGTCTTTGCATATTATATTGAACCCATGTTCGAAATTGCTCATTATGATCCAGCAGGTTTTGGTCTGACAGAGGACAATATTGCCCATGATACATACATTAGATTTACTTTTACGCAAGTTCTTGAATATGGAATATGGACGTACGCCATCTTGTATTCATTATGGATCGGGATGAATGCGTCATTATATGCTGCAATTGCACTTTATTTAGTTATTTTGGTCAGAAATCGATTCTTAGCTTTGAGCTTACCGTTTATTATCTATATCATTTCAAGCTTTACATTAAGTGCGCTTGGAGTTGAAACCTACCGGCCCAATCATGTGCTGTTTCCTTTTGACAGAGTGCAAAGTCCAATATGGACTGCGTTCGTTCCATTTGTAATTCTTTTATTTGTGCTGTTCGGCTTAGTCGTCTATGTAAAAAGGAATATCGCGAAGATAGGCAGTTTGACATGAGTTTTCTTAGAAAGCTTGTATTACAGCTTTTTAGTTGGAAGTGGTCCGTTTTCTTTATTCTTGTATTTATTTTTGGTTGGAGTAGACGAAAGTTATTGATGGACTACTCGATTCTGCTGCGTTCAAGGCTAAATCAATGGGATATTGTGATTGGAGTGCTCAGTGATCCGTTTGTTCTGTTATATCTCTTTTTTCCAATTCTGCTTCTCTTGTCTTGTTTGAACATTAAGCAGTTATGGAACGAGACACATCTGATACGAGTTAAAACTTGGTCACGGTGGACCGTATACTCTATGATCCAATTCTTGCCTACAACCGTTGCCGCTGTATTCATCATGCTGGTCGTGTCCATTGTGTTATCGTTTGGCCTGCCTGTTGAAGCAAACTGGAGTGAATTTAGTAAAGCGCCGACTTCAACATTTAATCATGTGAGTGCCTTAGTACAGCAATCAGGTCTATTTCCGTGGGCGGTTATTATATTACAGCTGGTACTGATCATTTTATTTATGTTAACGATACATGTACTAATAGCCAGTATATTTCTTTATTTTCCTTCTAACCTGTACTTAAGTGTGATGATATTTTTATTGTTGTCGTATACTTTGGTTACCTTCAGATATTTTCCGTTTTCTCCTCGGTTCATTATTTACAACTATATGACCATACCCACAATACTGGGGATTTATTACACGCTACTCCCTGCCTTTTTAATTTTAACTTCATTCATTTTATTGAGTATATCGGTAATCCCACTAGCGAAGAAATGGCGGTGAATACTTTGGGAGGGATCTTTAATTTAAAAACGGCAGCTTATACTTTATTCTGTCTGATTGGAATAATTAGTCCTTTTTTAAACTCGTGGGGACAGTCTGTAACGATTTGGGATAGTCTATTTCTAAAATTCTATGGCGTTTCTCCGGTGGGC
This sequence comes from Paenibacillus sp. JSM ZJ436, assembly GCF_044383795.1. NCBI lineage: Bacteria > Bacillati > Bacillota > Bacilli > Caryophanales > Paenibacillaceae > Paenibacillus > Paenibacillus sp. JSM ZJ436. Next base: position 12,863 of record NZ_JBISEO010000031.1, on the reverse strand, counting down.
GGTTATACATTTTTATCCTATATATATTACATTGTTGTATTCATCGGTTTTTTGTATCTCATTCAGTTATATATAACGGACCTTCTAGCTGTTCGCTTCTATTATGTCTCGATACGGTATCGATCCCTTTACCATTGGTTCTTCAAGATATTTCTGCGAGTAGCGATCGTTACCATGTTATGGCTGATCTCATTGATCCTGATCAATTCTTTTGTTGGTGTATTATCTGGTCAGGAAATCACGCCCCAAATGGTTCTCATAAAGGATGTAGATATCCAACAAGTCATTTTTCAATTTGTACTAAATGGATGGCTGCATTCGATGAATGGATTGCTCATCATTTTTATTGTAGCTTGGTTTTTTAAAGAAAGAACTGTTAGCTTGCTATTGCTAGGATTCATGGTCATTGCAGTGTTCCCGACTATCAATATGGGAGGCTGGCTGCCTTTAGGGCTGAACAGCATGGGTTATATTACCGGTCATTGGAGAGATTTATATAAGATTACTGGAATCCTCAGCTTTTATATTTTCGTGGAAGTCATCGTCATACTCTACTTATTTAGAAGAAAAAATATGAATTTTTATTAATAGGATCTGAATAGATATTTATAAGAAGAGGAGAAAATACCCATGAACCTGATTGAAATTGTAAACGTCAGCAAGTCCTATAAAGGGAATTTGTTGTTGGATCATGTGAATGTTTCGTTTGAACAAGGGAAAGCATATGGAATCTTAGGTCCGAATGGCTCAGGAAAATCCGTTTTATTTAAATTGATATGCGGCTTCATTAGACCAGATCAAGGTGAAATAAAGATCAGCCCGCAATATAGACGTAAGGGCTCTGACTTTCCTGAAAATTTTGGAGTTATTATTGATCGACCCGGATATTTAGCTGGTCAAACCGGATATGAGAATCTGAAAGCACTAGCCGATATTCAAGGAAACATTGATGACCATCAAATTAAAACTACGATGCGCATTCTTGGATTAGATCCTGAATTGAAACAAAAGATGAGGAATTATTCATTAGGTATGAAACAGAAGATCGCTCTTGCTCAAGCCATAATGGAAGATCAAGAGGTGCTCATACTGGATGAGCCATTTAATGCTTTGGATTCAGACAGCGTAAAGAATGTAAGAGATATGCTATTAAAATATAAAGAGGATGGAAAAACGATCATCTTAACCAGCCATAATCAAGATGATATCGATATCCTTTGCGATTCAGTATATGAAATTAGAAACAAGAAGCTATGCGAAGTGAAATAGAACATTGCTTAGTTACTCATTAACTTCCGTCAAATCTATAATCTCCCTTATGTCGTCGATGCCAAGTGCATCGGCGATTTTTTCAACATGTGAGAAGTTGATGTTTTCTCTCTTCCCATTTGATAATTCGCTTAACGCGGCATGCCGTATGTCGGCTAAACGAGAAAGCTCACGCAGTGAGATGCCTTGGCGCTGCAGCAGTTCTGGTATTCTGATGACAATCTTGTGAGCCATGAACATTCACCTCTTAGAATTTGACTATACGTTAAAACGTACCATATAATATAACTTGTTCTGGTACGCTTAAGCGTATACATTTGGAATTCAGGAGAGAGTGATGTTATGGATGCGAACGTTCAACGTTTACAAAAAGGTGGCTATAACTATGACTTGAGCATACAGGATATAGAGACAAAATACAGGCAGCAGCATCTATTGTCCCAGATATATATGCAGCATACACTCCATTTCCTAAATCATAATCTTCATAAGCCTTGCTGTATCCTATGTAGCCAATCCTTAGATTCGATGCTCAAAGCCATATATATCAAGGAGAAGGGTAGAGAGGGGCCGCCATATTTTACGATTGAAGATGTGCTCAGCCTCACGTACGATGTATCGGATTTTCCCATAGAATTATTGAATCTAATTGAGGCTATAAAGATTATAGCTGCTAATTCCTCACCATATTACACACCCATCTTGTTTAATCCGTCTCACCTTAAGAAGCTGGTCCGCCAAGTAGATCTGTTGTTATCTCGTCTTTCCCCTAAAGTGATTCCCTCTTCCGGCCAACAGTACAAGTCCATCTTCTAATCCTAAATTCAAGGAATCTGTCAGCGCAGAATTACAGGCAATAGTGCCAAGGTGTAATTTTCTGGACGAAGAAACACTCACATTATCCCATCCAGCAATAAGCCCGAATCGAAGACCTGGCAGGATCACGCAGAAGATCTGTGGGAAGGTGTGAAGACGGGCGGCAAGAATATCGCATGTAAAACAGATTGTGTAGTGCGGCCGGGCAAAGTTGCTAATTCAAGTGGGTGAGAGTCCCATCAGGGTAAAGCCTGACCAGCCATCCTGTAGCTATTTCTTGAAGGCGATTCGGTAACTAAGGTTACTTTTGAAAATGGTCAAAATTATCATTTAGATTTAACAAATGATACGGTAGAACTGCTTCAATCTTGGAGATCCGTTGTACGGATGTGGACTCATAAAATAACAAAAAATCCGAGATTAGAGGATTGATCTCATTCTCGGATTTGTTTGTTATTTATTTTTCATAATGTATTACTAAGTCTTCGGGATTATCGGACTTTAAAACAAGTTCTTTGTTTTCAAATAAAACAATTTGAGGTAAATCTTCTAAATTAAAAATATTTTTGTAATTATATGACTTATCGTTTCCTATATCAATAAATGAGACATTGGTTATTGGCTTATCCGGTCTTAAGTTATTGTTAATGTAATCTACATTCTTTTGGATTTCCCTTGTAAAAGAATTTTCTAACAATTGATTAGTAAATACAACTATTGTTACTTCGTTGGTTTGGTTCTTTGTTAAGTCACTAATAGCTTTTTGGTTAACGTTATCACTGCATCCCGCCATAACGAACATCAACAATAAGCATATCATTGTTTTTTTCATGACATGAATCCCTCCAATGTTGAATTAAATTTTTGTATAGCTCTATTCTGATTAGAAAGCAATTAAATCTATGATCAGAATGAAACATTTTATGTTCAATCGAAATATTCTTATGAGATAAATATGGGTACGTACAAACCATACATTTAAATGTTGTTGAATACAATACCTATTAAGGGATAAAGTGGATCATACCTAATTGGGTCCATCATGTTTTGATGAAGCCATTCAAGTTTAGCCGCCTGTATTTACTTCAAAAGCTGAGTAAAAGAGAATTCCTATAAAATCTTGTCCCAACAGTTTCACCTAGCTTCCCTGCAATTGGAGTGGACCGTGAACCAACTGAATCGTCAAATGGACACGATGCTGCTATGGGAAGGAACGACACGGCAGCGGTTTTATGCGGATTATGATCGAGCTCGACTGGATCTGAAACGGGTTATTGAACTTATGGAGTCTGTGAGTGTAGAGTTAAAGGGGATATCGATCAAGTTCCGTCTCTTGGATGAGGAAGTGTCCTCGAAAATTGCTTCAAGTGGTAGATCTGAAGCGCCTCCCGAACCGAAAACCTGGCAGGATCACGCAGAGGATCTATGGGAAGGTGTGAAGACAGGCGGCAAAAACATAGCGAATTCCATAGTGGATACGGGAGAAGCTCTCATTGAAGATCCACTTGGAACCATAGGAGACATGGCGTACAATGCCACGATCGGAACGGTAGAGGAAGTCATTGACACTACGGTCTGGGGAACTAAAATGGCTTTTGATGTGGGGGATACCCGCGAGAAATTTGAAGAGAGTGTAAATGCTGCGGGAGGAACCAGCCAATTTATCGGACAACAGGGTGCGATGATTGCAGGTGGCCTTGCTCTTCGCCGGGTAGGAGTCAAGAATAGCTCTAAGTCTCATACTAGCAGCAGCGACTATAATAAAATTAAAGATACTAAAGATGCTAGGCTTAACACTTATGGTGATGCACTTCGACAAAAACTTGGGCCAGCTCAAGATTCGCATATAGACGAATATAAAAGTATTCTTAAACACGCTGAAGAATCAGGAGTGAAAGTTGATTTCAGAAAAGGTACACTAGCTTACGAGCCTTCTTTTAACAATCCAGGAAGACTCATACTTGATCCAGAAGCTTCAATAGGTGCTGTTCGACATGAATATAGGCATATGTTAGATGATTTTGATTTAGGTCATCCTGGAATGAGAGTGATCGCTGACAGTGAATTGTTTTGGCGACTTGAATATAGGGGTTACATGGAGGAAATAAGATTAGCGAGAGAAATACGTGAGTACGATGCAGGGAGATTTATTTTGAAAGAAATGCGAGCTAGAAGGCAAGAAATACTTGGGAGGTAGAGTCATGAATGAGGTTCAACTCGTGATTAATAATATAAAAAATAATAACGTAGCGAAGGACGAACTAGTACATTTTCTCGACAGTCATAATATCTTAATTAAGGCGAATGCAATCTTTCAAATTGTAAAACTGAAAATTGACGATGATATTGTAATTCAAAAATTAGCTAAGTTAGCTCAAAATGCGGAAGAAGAACCTAAAGTAATAGGACTTTACAACAATTCTCACTTTGCTTTAGCAGCATTAAGTTGGCTAGAAACAGAAAATTCACTCGAGAAATTTGAGGGAATCGTTAATGGTTTACAGCCAGACAAATACAGCACATTGCAAAATCTTATTGAAGAAAGACCTTATCTGTATTTATAAATCTATACTAAGGAGGTGGGGTTTTCAGGCATGTTGTCATCACGCCGCAGGGGTTGTTTGTTATTGAGACGAAGAATTATAACGGAAAGATCAAGGGGAGCAGACAGAACAAGTCATGGACGGTGAGCGGCAGGTTTAAAATGTACGATCCTTTTATGCAGAATTATGGTCATATCCAAGGATACCCGCGACCAGTTCGAAGAGAGTGTTAATGAAGCGGGAGGAACCAGCCAATTTATTAGGCAGCAGGGCGCGATAATTGCCAGTAATTTAATTTTTGGCAGGGTCGGCCTTAAGAACCGTCACGATTCAGCTGCGGAGGGCGGTGATGACTCCAAGGGGACTGAACACTCTTTACCAGATGAAAATAAACCAAAAGGAAATTACACAAGGGGAGACTCTCATGGTGTTAAGAAAGAGAATGAATCGGCGGATCTATTAGCAGCTCAAGGTTATAATATTGAAATGTTAGATGAAGTAAATGGAGGAAATGGATATGGCATAAAAGAAACGTCAAATCCAGATTTTCTAATTGAAGGCAAGGTGTATGACTGTTATGCACCTACAACCGATGCGAACGTTGATAATATTCTAACTCAACTTTCGCAGAGCGAAAATCGTCTTAAATGCATGGTGTAACTGAAGAAATCGCGTATTCAATATAATCGTTGCAAAATAGAAAAACACCACTTCATTTGGTAAAGTGAGAGTGTCGAACAATCACTACCATACAGAAGAGGTGTCCTCTACATGATAGAGCAAAACGTCCATCAGAATCAACTTCCTAATGAAATCAAATCGGCATTCAAAGAACTAAAAGTGCTGCAGCACTTGAAAACAGCGGGCGGTTTAACCCCTTTAATCCGGACCACGCACCTCTTATTCGACCAATTGCATAGAATTGCTTAAGGTTGTTGCGGTTTTCGTCATTTTTCTTCCGGCGGTTACACTTTGATGACCTTGGGCTCCACCATCCCTTGTTGAATTGCCTCTCGATATTCGTACGGCGACAGATCGTATAAGCTACCATGGATTCGCTTGTGATTGTAGTTGTGGATAAGCTGCTGACGATTTCATACGCTTGTTGATAGTTCTCAAACTCGTGCCGCTGATAACACTCCGATTCCAGAATCGCATGGAAGGATTCGATATGCGCATTCTTGTTTGGCGTCTTGGGTGGAATGCGTTCGTGAACGATTTGAAACTGTGCACAGGCCTCCGCAAAGCGATGGCTAATGAACTGGGGACCATTGTCAGAGCGAATGACAGGTCGATTCGTTTTGTCAAAGAGCTGGCGCTTCATCAGCGCTTCCTGCGTGATTTGAACCAAGTCCTTGGCCTCGCAGGACAGGCCGTGATGATAGGCGACGATCGCCCGGTCGAACACATCGATGATGCTCAGCAGGAAGAAGAAGCGCCCTTCGCCTTCGACCCACCCATACTTAATATCCGTTTCCCAGAGCTGATTGGAGCCTGTGAGCAGCCGGTTATTGGCCAGGCGCTTCGGATGCTTGATCTTCAGCTGCCGCTGGGGCCGCAGGACGTTCATCGCCTTGCACAGGCGGTAGACTTTCTTCTTGTTGATCACCAGACGATGCTCACGCTGCAGCATCTTTGTCAGCTTTCGGTACCCGTAGACGGACGTATACTCGTCCGCCAGTAGTTCCATGATCCACTCGCTCACTTGTTCATCGCTAATCCGCTTGCCGTCTTGCGTGGTTGAATAACCAGGCGCGGGGCGACCGCTCCTGTGGATAGGTTCGTGATGTTCAGATCGATTCACATGTGCATAATACGTCGAACGCTGCACGTCTAAAATGCGCAGCACCAGACGAATGGCATGCCCCAACTGAATGTACTTCTGAGCAATGGCTATTTTATCCTCAAGTTTGGATTCGTTTTTTTTAACAGGTCACGGAGGATTTCTCGCTCCAGCGCCTGCTCGGCATACAGCTTCTTCAGCTTCTCATGCTCCTTCTCCAAGGTGGCATAATCCGATGCCGTTGGGATGAAGGCGCTTTACTTCAATGCGGATCCGTCCAGTTGTTCCAGATCCATGCGGCTGAGCTCCTTCGCCCAGCGAAGCACCATCTTGGGATCCAATTCATGCTGCCGGGCGACGGTCGTCATGTTCCCGACCTCTCTACCCTTGGCGACCACCATCTTTTTGAAATTTAGATCGTACCGTTTTCTCTCCATTTGCGTTCCCCTCCGACTGATTTCAGTGTATCGGAATAAGGGGTGTATTGTCCAAGTTCATTTGGGGGCTAAATAGATAATACAAAACCGTTTGGTATAAAACTGCTGAAGAAAAGGGCTTAGAGTAGATATCTCTAGGGCCTTTTCTTTGTTATTTATGGATTCGAAGTGTTAGGACACTTTTAAACACCTTAGCCCAGAAGGAGCACTCAGCCGCAGGCTTCTGATTGATCTGTTGTCTCTGTATTAAACACGTCCCATGTTACCAGCTACGTCCAGGATAAAGGTGTTAAACAAACTAAATATGCCCTTCCATCCTCAATTATGGAGAGGGCATATGGCCTGTTATTCTTCGTTATAGATGAATTCTAGAAATTCGACAATGATCTCGGAACTGAGATCCTCTGGGGGCAGAAGGGTGTATCTACTTATTTTCTGTATATCTGGTTTGAATAAATTGAGTAGACGAAGAACTGCTTCAGAATCCTTCTTTTTCGCTAAATTTATTAGTTCTATAAATTCATCTTCTTTGATAATTCGTTCAACATCTTTCTCTTCCATTTGTTCACCGCCTGTTGACTCATGTTTAGCTGCCGGGCAACTTCAATTTCGGAGAAACCTTGTAAGTAAATTTTATCTAATATATATTTACCGTTTTTAGGTAAGTCTTTAAATGCCTGCTCCATTAAAATGTTATCTATAGAATGTTTTGTAAAATCTTCTCTAATGTAATCACGATCAATAAGAGGCAATTCCTTATTATTTATTTTTTTCGCTCTATATTGTGCTCTCCAACCTATCCTATAGATCTCGGTCCTATAACGCTCATATGTTGTTAAATGCTTTTCTGACATATGGTAACTCCTTTCCGCGTAAATTCTCATGTTCTGTATGTAGGGAAAATTATCACTACTATTCACAACCAAAAAGGAACGTTTGTTCTTATTATATATTAAATAATTATTTATATCCTGTATTTATATGGTAAATAAATGTAGCTATGTAACGCTATTTACTTAGTTTCTTTGTGTTATATGGCAATAAATGTCGGAGGACAAAAGCATTGTCCCATTGAAAGTGACTATTTTAGCGGCTTTTTATTTTATCGGTACAAGTTCTTGTCCCTAGCCAAGGACAAGAACTTGTACCGATTAACTAAATATGAAGATCATGTAGTTTAAGGCACCATAAATGTTTACGACAACAACTTATATACAATATGTATGAGTTATTATTAGCTAACGGGTAGGTTCTAGGATATGAAACAGAAGATAACTATCTTGGTGTAAATGATTACTTAAAGACTTAAATAATTATGAGTGCAGATAAATTTCATGAAAAAACTCAAATCTGTTTCTTTGCGGATTGAGTATCGTTAATGGCTGCGACTTATGTTTGTTTAATTGAGACTGGCTGCGCTTTCATACTTGATTTATCCAGATGTTAGTATTATATTAAAATTTGTGGATTAAGGAGGAAAATCATTTGATCTTTAATAATTTCGAAGCCGTTTATTATACCATACTCATGATGGTACCTGGTTTTATTATGAACATGGGGTATAATTACATTCTCCCTACAAGAGAAGGTCAAGCTCCAATCTATCTTGTAAGATTTATAGTTTTCAGCTGTGTTAATTTTGCATTCGCTTGGCCAGTCATAAATAGGCTAATTCAATCCCGGTACTGGGAGCAACATCCTTTTAGATGGTCTCTCATACTTGGATTAATCGTGTTATTATTACCGTATATTATTGGATTAATTGCGGGGATAGCTACTGAAAGAGATTGGATACGGAAGTTCATACTAAAGATAGGGGTCAATCCAGTCCATCCATCGCCAACTGCATGGGACTACATCATGTCTAATGATTCAAGTTATGTTATTGTGACTTTGAAAAACGAGTTTGTGATATATGGACTTTTTGCCTCGAAATCTCTCGCTTCTACCGTACCAACAGAGAAGGACCTATACTTAGAAGAGATATTTGAATTGGACGAGAACGAAGAATGGCTACCTAAAGCAAAAGGAATATGGATTAGTGGTTCCGAAATTTTACATATTGAATTTCTAATTTCAGAAAATAAGGAGGAGAAACATGAAGAATCAGAATCAACAGAGTAGAGTTGTAGAAACATATGGGTATCAGCCTAGGGCGAAATTAGAAGAAAGGGGTCTACAGCCAAAGGCATCTGGTAAGTCATTAAGCACTCCCAAAGGTGGGAGTAGTGTAAAAAAACCATAGAAAGGGGACGTTTGAATGACACCAAACAAGCAGCCATCTCCTGTGAAACAAGTAGGAAATGGGCATCAGCCAAATAGATCTCAAGAACAAATGCCTAAACCACCTAGTGGTGGATCAAGTGTGGAAAAAAAATAACGAAACAAATTCATGGGACAATAACATATTCATATTTAGAGTCGCTCATTTAGCGGCTTTTTCTATTCTAAAGGTGTACTAGTTCTTGTCTGAGCCAAGGATTAAGAACTTTATACCGACTCCGATTAGATGCATATCTAACAGTAATTACGTGCACTAAAATTTCGCCTAATTCGATATGAGCGATATTAGAAGAAGATTTATATCATATTGCAAAATTTTTATGGAAAGTGGGGTGTAGTGTGTCTAAAGTTTATAGTTCAGAATACAAGAATAACTTTGCTTTAGTTATCGGAATAAATGATTATCAGTATGTTAATCCTTTGCTCTATGCTCGTAATGTGTAATGCCCCCCATTGTCAAGACACGAATTTCCGAGAAATAAGTTAATCCTCCTTGGATTAAGTCCGAAACAGCCATCCATCTATCCGTTAATTGATGCAGCTCTGTACGATGGCGGCCATGGCTTAAAACAACGCTTCGGATTTAAGATTCTGCCCTAATAATTTTATTAAATGTTTATTGACAAATGGTTTTTTATCAATTATCATTAGGATATATTCTAGGTGATGAGGTTTACGATAGTTTTCCTCAACGCTAGAGCAGGATATGAGGGAATTACGATAGTTCTTCGCTCATTACGACGGGAACACCTTTACTGAATAGTTAAGGTGTTTTTTTTACCTAATTTTAACACACAAACATTAAGATAAAACTGGATATAATACTTAATGCGAGTTACGATAGTTCTTCGCACAACATAAAGAGGATTGAATTATGAACATTCTTCGTCCTCGCAAACGAGAAAAACGGCCCTTTCTGAATAGTCAGGGCCGTTTTTATGCGATGGTAGTCAGATACTTTAACGGGAAACGATAGCTCGATAAAAAACAAGAAGGCCCATCCTGGCCATGAGTGGCCCCAGTGGGGTGGGGGGATTAAAACCAACACCTTTGCGTTGTTAATCCTTTCTGTGCTATCAACAGTTAAAGGGCAAAAGGATGTACAGGCTTTTAATCGAAGAATCACTGGTGAATTAATCTTAAGGGCATTAGCAGTTATTATGATATCTATGGCAGTGGTTTTGGTCTCGACCTTTTTATTAGTCATAACTGAAAGTGATCCATCTAACTCTTACGATTTTCTCGTGATTATTTTTTGAAGCTACCTCTGCATTCGGTGCAGTAGGGTTATCCATGGGGCTGACGTTTGATCTATCGCCCATAGGCAAGATTATTATTATTATCACGATGTTTGTAGGGAGGCTGGGTCCTCTAATGTTAGCATTAGCACTTGCCCAGCGTGTATACAAACAACCTTTCAGATATGCAGAAGAGAAGATATTAATCGGTTAAACCATGAGCTAAAGGCGGAATTTTGCCTTTAGCTTTTTTCTAGTCTTCTTAACGTAGGGCCATGAGACTTGATCTAACTTAAACTGGACGACGTACTTATTATATGGCTCACGCCGGCTTTTCTAGATATATGAACAAAGTTAATATTTTGTACATATGTACTCATTTCCCGATTTCCCCTTATCCGCCGAAACGAAAACCACCACCAACAACCACCACCCGCCGGCGGTAAGGTAATAACGCATTATGACCGAAAAAATGTGTCTCAGGGTGTCGATCCCGAAGATGCCTTAATTAATAAGATTTCCTTTTTTAACATCAAAGGAAATCCGGGATAATTTTATATCATCATCATTGGGCTTGAGCCCCACAATACCTAAAACGGTGTTCTCGACTGATCTAGAAAGGTTAAAGCGGTAGCCTCAATATTATGATTCCACCTTAAAAAATTTATGAATTTGGGTTGTATTGTTGTCCTTGAAATTTCCCTTAATAGTAGAAGATCACAAATACATCTGCTAAAGTAAGGGGATTTAGTAGATGTATTCCCCTCTTGGTGATCTGCAAAAATCATCACAAGGAGGAATTCACATGGCATTGCCTTATACGTTTCAAATTAGAAGTTTGAATGAGTTTGGAGCTGAATTTCAATATGCTGTTTTACGCACCGAATTGTCCAGGGTCAAACCAGAAATCATTAATACCCAAATGAGACAAAAACCTCACATCGGAATTAATGGCGGGTTTTTCGCTGCCGACAATGGATATAATAATCCACCTACGGGGTTAAACTCAATTAGTTATTGGTACAATGATTCGGTCAGATATGCCTATAACGGCACAAGCAATGAACAGGTGAGCCGTAAAACATTTGTATCCTATGTTGATTCTACTAACCGCGTAAGAGGTACGCATATTTATGCAGGTAATTTGAACGCAGTGCTTGCCAACTATCCGACAGCAAGAGCGGTAATTGGTGGTACGGATTATAATGAGAGCAGTTGGTCTGGTAAATTCGCGTACCTTATTCCTAGCTATAATATTGCAAATTGGAGAACTGTACTCGCATGGGATAACACATACGCGTACATGATTGTAACTGCTAATCGTGCAGTCAATATTCCCACACTAAAACGCCACATGGAAACACTGGGATATAACCCTGTCAACTCCATAATTTTAGATGGTTCCGGATCCACCACGATGAGGGTTGCTGTTAATGATAAAGTCGAATATTATGGATCACCTACTTCAAATCGTTACATCGCTAACATGGTGCGAGTTCATGGCATTGATTGGTTTGGGTAATATTAGGCCGGCCGGGGTTGATTACAGGTGATTAATTGTTTAAAATACTAATATAAGTAATATAATTAAATACTTCCTAAGAAGTAAGATTAGGAGTAATCGCCCTATGGAAAAGAATAAAGAAATTGTCTTCAATGCTACTATTTTTTCTGCAATACTAGCTATAATTGTAGGATGGTTTATGGCCTCAGTCAGTGCTAGTAGTCAAGGGCTAAATCCTGATGATCGGTTTATTCCATTTATAATTTTATTCCTGATTTTATACGTCTTCAATTTAGTTGTTAGTATTATTAATTATGTGCTAGGTCGGATAATTAATAGTTTACCAGTACGCCTCCTTATCTTTAATGCATTTGGGATAATTATTATTTTAGGAATCAGATATATCCTTGATGATCCCATCTTTTTAGCAGCATATTCAACATTCGTGTTGTTTTCTTTTATCACGGTGTATTTTACTAAGTCAAGATAAATATAATCTTCAAGAAAAGAGCAGCTTCGGAGAGATAACCGAAGCTGCTCTTTTGCTGAAATTATCTCTGCTAAAATACTCCCTACTACCTGATTCAAAGAAAAAATATTCGACATTGATTGACAAATACCCTCCATAAGAATCCAAATTCCAACCCGATGGCTTTCCTGAATTCACTTAACCCACAGATATTTTAATATGTGTATCTACCCCTTTATTTAAAATGACGCTCGCCGAAACTTGGTGCTGTATGCCGCCATCTAAACACGGGCAAGACTCATCTGACCATAATTGATGGCTTTGACTTAATTTTAAAATCACTGTTACTGATCACCTTTCACCGCCAAGTTATCGCCCATGCATGAGGTTAGGGTATAATGCTCCCATACCTTGAGACACGGGAGGGAAAAAAATAAGTTATAATGAAGCCATGGAAAAACGGAACCGATATACCGCAGAGTTTAAGACAAAAGTCGTGCTGGAAGTGCTTCGAGAGGAGC
>NZ_JBISEO010000030.1:0-17373 GCF_044383795.1 Paenibacillus sp. JSM ZJ436 | reverse complement strand
TGTTCGACACTCTCACTTTACCAAATGAAGTGGTGTTTTTCTATTTTGCAACGATTATATTGAATACGCGATTTCTTCAGTTACACCATGCATTTAAGACGATTTTCGCTCTGCGAAAGTTGAGTTAATATAAATAACCCTCGTGTATTGATTGACCTTGAAAAGCAAACTGTGGAAGCTCAAGAAGACGACTATTCCGTTGATGATCTTTTGGAAGCGGCTGGTACTCTAACGGCTGAACGAGGAAAAGAACTTCTGGAAGAAGTGGGAAAATCGCGTGAGGAATGGAATACATGAGTAAAGGGTATCTTCTGGACACAAATATTGCGATTGCGATTCTTACTAACGAGAGTCATGTTATCGATTTTGTTCAACAGGCTTCTCGTGATAAAATGCCGCTTTATTTTTCTGCAATTACGGTTTCTGAAGTGTTTGCAGGGTTAAAACACGAGGAACAACTTCGTGCAGAAAAGCTGTTTACATTAAAAAGATGTATAGACGTTACGTCAGAAATTGCAAAATTGGCTGGAACGCTTCGTAGAGATCTTAAAGGTAAAGGACGTAAGTTAAAGACTCCGCATGCCCTCATTATTGCGACAGCGTCAGTTTATGAACTTACATTAATTTCTAGAGATTCTGATATGAACTTCGTCCAGAACGAATTGGATATTCCACTATTAAATATTGATGCGAATTAGCTTAACCGTCTCTTCTACTATAAGTTGGAGAGTCGGTTTTTTCATATCTAATTAGTCCCTTTTGATAGAATAGGGACAAGCCCAAAACCTATAATTTCAGGAGAAAGTATGAGTAACGACCTAGAGCAACAATTATTTAGGGTATCGTGCAAATGAACAAGAACGAATGTCTGAAGGTGTTGTACACTCAAAATCTAGCCCAGAAGAAAAATATGGTCTTTACAGTCCTTCACGTCAAAGAGGTAGACCCTGCGAGAATGACGATCGCCGCAGTAACCGGAATTATGGGTACGTATTTCTTTCTACTCCCAGCTATCAGCGTGGGTTGTCCGGATGCTGCAGAGAAGCCGCGCGACCACATGGAAAGGGAGCAACCTGTTGTGGATTTCCGAAATGAGTTACAAGATTAAGGATAATGCCCGCATGTTGTTTTTGGTCACGGTGTTGGTTGCACTGGCTTCCATGAGCACCGGTTTAGTGCTGTCTATGCAGCGATGGATCAAATCGGTGTAACCCGAATGCAGCGAAGAAGAGTAAAGGGAAGCTAACGGAAGCAGATATCGAATTATCCGGTCAATCCTACTCTTTCATCTTGGAGATTTCCTGATCGCCAGAGCCCGTTATCTTAAATCTGTGAATGGAATGATGGTGTTTATAAAATGGTTTCTTATTGTCTAAATTACATAACTGTAGTATCCTTATTAGGAAAATTTAGGAATATAAGAGGAGTGGTGCGGTATGAGAAAAATTCATGCTTTTACATTTGTTTTAAAGGAAGTTCGTTATTAAACACAGAGGGAATGATTCCTCCGTGAAGCCAACTTCAGGAGGAATGTTCAATGGGAATTCATCTTAAGCCAGTGTCTGTTGAAAATTGGTATGAGTGCACGAAACTAAAAGTTAAACCGGAACAACAAAAGGTTTTTCCAGCACCAATTGTCTATTGGATGGCTGAGTCCAAATTTGTAGATGATTTCGAACTACGTGCAGTATATATGGAAGCTGATGTAGTGGGTTTTATTGTATACTGTAAAAACCCTGATGTGGATGGGAACTATTGGATACCGGCATTCATGATCGATGCAAAGCATCAAGGCAAAGGCTACGGAAGGTCAGCCTTGAATAAGCTTATTGAGATTATGAGCTTCATGAACTGTAAGAGAATCATGCTCGGACACAGACCAGATAACCGGATTGCTGGAGAGTTATATGAATCATTTTCATTTAAAAAGGTAAGTGAAGAAGTCATAGACGGTGAAATTGTACGTTTACTTCAGCTTCCTTAGCATGAACTGCAATCCTGATGAAGGAAGATGAATCCCTGGTTGTTCCACGGGGGAAATTGGAAAAAATAACAGGGAGCAATTCTTTAGGGGCGAGCCTATATAGGCTGCGCTCCTTTTTTTAATTCTGTGACGTTGAATATCTCAATTTCCGGGCAAGTGAACGACTTTGTTCTGTCGAATCGGCTAAAAAACCTATGCCCCTGCTCACACATTACCGTGTCTACCTCCTCATACGAGTTGTATGTGAATGACCGTCAGGCATAGACGAAGAGCGATTCGAGATTTACGCCGATTTGCTACCAACATATGGTACAATAAATCGAGTCATAGATGGTGTCTTGCAGTCTTTTTTGGTTCATAGGATTTGCGGGTTTGAAGTAGTGATCTCATGTGATTATTAGAGGGGGTTATGATTTGGTTATTGTAAAAAAGGTCGCCAAGCTATTATTGTGTATCTCCGTGCTTTCGGGTCTGATGGGTTCAAAGACAGTTCATCGAGCCTATGCAGATTCATCTCTGTCATCAACGATAGTCATTACAGATACTACCTTAAGTATCGGAGAAACAACAACCGTAACGATCACGTTCTCGGAAAAGGTAATAGGCTTTACAGAAGCTGATCTAACGGTCCCGAACGGTACATTGAGCGGACTGGCTTCCTCAGATGGAGGAATAACGTGGACGGCCACGCTGACACCAAGCGAAAATATTGAGGACATGACCAATGTTATCACCCTTGATAACACTGGTGTTGCTGATGCGGCGGGTAATACAGGCACTGGTACGACGGATTCTAATAACTATGCAATCGATACCTTGAGGCCATCCGCCGTGATCGTGATCGAGGACACTGCGCTAACCGTTGGAAAAACCTCTTTGGTCACCATTACATTTTCCGAGGCGGTAACAGGCCTAACTAGTGCAGATCTAACGGTCCCGAACGGTACATTGAGCGGACTGGCTCCTGTAGATGAAGGAATAACGTGGACGGCCACGCTGACGCCAAGCTCAAATATCGAGGACATGACCAATGTTATCACCCTTTATAACACTGGTGTTGCTGATGCGGCGGGTAATACAGGCACTGGTACGACGGATTCTAATAACTATGCAATCGATACCTTGAGGCCATCCGCCGTGATCGTGATCGAGGACACTGCGCTAACCGTTGGAAAAACCTCTTTGGTCACCATTACATTTTCCGAGGCGGTAACAGGCCTAACTAGTGCAGATCTAACGGTCCCGAACGGTACATTGAGCGGACTGGCTCCTGTAGATGAAGGAATAACGTGGACGGCCACGCTGACGCCAAGCGCAAATATCGAGGACATGACCAATGTTATCACCCTTTATAACACTGGTGTTGTTGATGAGGCGGGCAATGCGGGCAGTGGTTCAACGGATTCTAATAACTATGCAATCGATACCTTAAGGCCATCCGCCGAGGTCGAGATCAGGGACACTGCGCTAACCATTGGAAAAACCTCTTTGGTCACCATTACATTTTCCGAAACGGTAACAGGCTTTACAGAAGCAGATCTAACGGTCCCGAACGGTACATTGAGCGGACTGGCTTCCTCAGATGGAGGAATAACGTGGACGGCCACGCTGACGCCAAGCTCAAATATCGAGGACACGACCAATGTTATCACCCTTGATAACACTGGTGTTGCTGATTTTGCGGGCAATTCGGGCAGTGGCTCAACGGATTCTAATAACTATGCAATCGATACCTTGAGGCCATCCGCCGTGATCGCGATCGAGGACACTGCGCTAACCACTGGAGAAACCTCTTTGGTCACCATTACATTTTCCGAAGCGGTAATAGGCTTTAAAGAAGACCGTCTAACGGTCCCGAACGGTACATTGAGCGGACTGTCTTCCTCAGACGGAATAACGTGGACGGCCACGCTGACGCCTCAGGCCAATGTGAATGTTCAGGACCATTCAATTACGCTTCACAATGATGGCATAGCTGATATTGCGGGTAACCCGGGAGAAGGCGTAACTCTTTCGAATACATATTCTATTTCGACGGTTCCCTTGCCTGACAGCAGCTCTACAGAATCTTCATGGATTCCCTCTACACCGGTTCAAATCTCAGTTACCTCAACGAACGGAATTCTGAGCATTCCAACCGGCATGTCCGGCGTTGTAGGCTTGGATGGGGAAATCCTCATTTCGGTTCCGGCAGGAGCTTTTACAGAGGACATCAGATTATCGATTCAAAAAATTCCGGAAACACCAAACATGCTCTCAAGCAAACAGGTATTAGCAAGTCCGATCTTTGCTATCGTGAACAGCGTTTCCAAGAAACCAAGCAAGCCGGTAAGTCTGACCTTGACGTTTGATCGCGGCAGCTTGAAGGAAGATCAGACTCCTGCTGTATTTTACTACGACGAAGTAAACAAAGCCTGGAGCGAAGTTGAAGGCGGGACCATTCAAGGTAACAAAATCAGTGTCAGCATCGATCAATTTGGGAAGTACGCCGTACTCGCGTTGGACAAAAGCCCAGGTGACATTATAGAGGACCCTTCAAAAGAGCTCATCCTTCATGATATTTCTAACCATTGGGCGGAAGAAAACGTGAGGCAGGCAATCCGTACAGGAATAGTTTCGGGCTATCCAGACGGAACCTTCAAGCCTAATGCTTCGGTAACGCGTGCAGAATTTCTGCTCATGCTGATGAACATTGTGAATGTGAAAGCCGCAGTCATGGACCGTAGCTTTTCAGATACGGCAGAGATTGGTGAGTGGGCTAAACAAGCAGTAGCTGATGCGCTGCATGCAGGCATCGTTACCGGTTACGCAGATGGCTCCTTCCGTCCCAATGCCAATATCACCCGGGCTGAGATGGCGGTGATGGTAGCCAGGGGCTTGGATCTGTCTGGTGCTGAGAATGCTGCAGCTCTTTTTGCAGATCATGATTCCATTCCTGCGTGGGCTGTCCCTGCTGTAACGGCATTAAAAAACCTAGCTGTCCTCAAAGGGACAAGCGGCAATACATTCAGCCCGACTCGTGAAGCCACGAGAGCGGAGGCAGTAACGGTGCTGATCAACGTGCTGAATCAACTCTCAATCAAGTGATTGGGGGAGGACCCATGAAAGGACGCTAAAGCCATGGAGAATTTGTACATCCATACAGCGCAGCTGTACGATGCTGACCCTCGCGAGGTGTTTTCGGCAGATATTCCGTTTTATCTGGACCGGGCGAAGCGTTTGGGGGGACGCGTTCTGGAGTTAGCCTGTGGAACGGGCAGGATCACCATTCCTCTTGCCAGGGAAGGGGTTGAGATCTGGGGTTTAGATTACTCCAAGAGTATGCTGGAGGTGCTGGAAAAAAAGGTTCAAAAGCTGTCCACCGAATCCCGGCAGCATCTGCATACGGTATATGGAGACATGACTGATTTTTCGCTTTCGGAAAAATTCAAGCTGATCTTTATCCCCTTCCGCAGCTTTCAAAGCTTAGAAACGGACGAACAGGCGCTGCAATGTTTATCCGCAGTCCATAATCATTTGGAGGAGGATGGACAGTTTATCATTAACGTGTTCAAACCGATAAAAAAGCTCGGGGCATGGTGGGTGGATCCGGCGGAAAACCTGGATTATGAATCTGTTCTGGAGAGCGGCGAACATGTCACCCGACATTCGATACGAAAACGTGTTGATACAGAGCGACGATTACTGTTCACGGATTTCATATATCGCTTAGATCAGGATGGCGAGCTTGTGCAGGAGTTTCACGACAGCATCCGGCTCCGGTATTTTTACGGAGATGACATTCGGCGTCTGATTACCTCCTCCGGATTTACCATTGATGAGGAATACGGCTGGTATGACGGCACTTCGGTACAGGACGGCCGTGAGTTTATCTTTGTCTGCCGTAAATCGACAGGTATCTAAAGCCTAAGCAAGTTTCGATTAGTTTAGCTTAGCTTGGAGCAGCACAAGATGAAGAAGGCACCTGCCTGATTGAGGCAGGTGCCTTCTTCATGGTGGTGGAGTCGATCGTGCTTGCTGGGCGCGGGGATTAACGTGCCTAGGAGCGCAGGGATCTAGCGTGCCCAGGGGTGGCTCGGCTCCAGGGTGCTCAGGGGTGCGAAGCTCTAGCGTGCTCATAGGCGCGGGGCTCTAGCATGCTCAGAGGTGCGAAGCTCTAGCGTGCTCAGGGCGCGGGGCTCTAGTATGCTCAGAGGTGCGGGGCTCTAGCATGCTCAGGGGCGCGGGGCTCTAGCGTGCTCAGAGGTGCAGGGCTCTAACATGCTCAGAAGTGCGGGGCTCGGGTCCAGGGTGCTCAGGGGCGGGGGCTCTAGCGTGCTCAGAGGTGCGGGACTCTAAGCTAACGGTTGCCACAGCGCTTATTAGTGCCAAAAAGTCACATGCACCAGCCTAACGGTTGCCACAGTAGCTAAATGTGCGAAAGTGCGAGCTTTTAACTAACTAGGGTTCAAATAGCCACGCTGACAACCGTTAGGGTTACCAAAGTGCAAATCTAAGCCAAATAGCGCCTGTGGCAACCGTTACATTAATGAGCTGGCGGATGTGGGCTACCGACACCGCCTATGGCGACCGCTGGAGCCTCGTATTTGTCCCCTCGGGCTAACGGTTAGAGCTTCACACTAGCGAGTTCCTAGGCTACCAACCGCATATGGCGACCGTTGGAACTTAGCAATAGATCCTCGCATTGGTCCCCTCGAGCTAACGGTTGCCACAGCGCTTATTAGTGTCAAAAAGTCACATGCATCAGGCTAACGGTTGCCACAGTGGCTAAATGTGCGAAAATGCGAGCTTTTAACTAACTAGGGTCCAAATAGCCACGCTGGCAACCTTTAGAGTTACCAAAGTGCGAATTTAGGCTACATAGCGCCTGTGGCAACCGTTAGAGTTACTAGCCGGCGGAAGTGGGCCACCAACCGCCTATGGCGACCGCTGGAGCCTCACAATAGATCCTCGCATTAGTTCCTCGCAAGCAGACACTCGGGGTAACGGTTAGAGCTTCACACTAGCGAGTTCCTAGGCTACCAACCGCATATGGCGACCGTTGGAACTTAGCAATAGATCCTCGCAAGCGGACACTCGACCTAACGGTTGCCACAGCGCTTATTAGTGCCAAAAAGTCACATGCACCAGCCTAACGGTTGCTACGATGGCTAAATGTGCGAAAATGCGAGCTTTTAACTAACTAGGGTTCAAATAGCCCCGCTGACAACCGTTAGAGTTACCAAAGTGCGAATTTAAGCTACATAGCGCCTGTGGCAACCGTTAGAGTAATGAGCCGGCGGAAGTGGGCCACTAACCGCCTATGGCGACCGCTGGAGCCTCGCATTAATTCCTCGCAAGCGGACACTCGGGCTAACGGTTAGAGCTTCAAACTGGCGAGATCCCAGTCTAACGGTTGCCACAGCGCTTATTAGTGCCAAAAAGTCACATTCCCCAGCCTAACGGTTGCTACGATGGCTAATGTGCGAAAATGCGAGCTTTTAACTAACTAGGGTCCAAATAGCCACGCGGGCAACCGTTAGAGTTAACAAAGTACGAATTTAGGCTAAATAGCGCCTGTGGCAACCGTTAGAGTAATGAGCTGGCGGATGTGGGCTACCGGCCGCCTATGCCAACCGCTAGAGCTAGTAGCCGGGGGCTGGAGAGACGCACAAATCCTTCAGCAACCGTTAAAGTTACCGAAGCACGATTAGCATAACGCGACCTGGAATTTGCCCACCCATCAGCAACCATTGAGGTTACCGACCAACCTCTGCGGTAGCCGCCAGAGTTACAATTCACCGGACCCCATATTACATCGCTTCTGCGAATTAAGACTCACGCCGGGAAGAGATGATATGGGTACATAGAACTTGAAAAAAATGGATTGACAAGTCTAAAGTCCTACATTATATTAAGCATATAATGTCGAAAAAAAGATATATTTGGCAAACTTGTCGAAAGACTAGGACGCAAAGCCACGGGTCTAAAGCAATGAGAATTGCTACGATCGCCGGGTTGCAGCAGCAGACACATGTCTGCTTGTTCCTCTGTCCTTTTACATGGGCAGAGGTTTTTTTGTTACCAAATCAAGCGCTGATCACTGCATGAGGGAGAGCCTATGACTGATTCAAGCCCGATCGATTCACTTCTGGAGATGTATTTGTTTGAAAATTCCACTTTGCTGGAGCAGCTAGAGAACATCATTTTGGAATGCGAGCATGTCAATGCTTACCCGGCAGCAGCCGTCCACGAGATCTTCCGGATCATGCATACGATTAAGGGCTCATCCACCATGATGCAATTCAATCACATTGCCGCTTTGTCGCATGCGATGGAGGATCTTTTTGCGTATTTAAGGGAACGGGAAGAGGTGCTGGCTGACTATTCCCAGCTGTCCGAGCTCGTGCTTCAAGGCAGTGATTTCATCAAGATCGAGCTGCTCAAGCTGCAAAATGGACATATCGCAGATGAAGACAGTGCGACTCTGACCCACAGAATTACGGCTTATCTGGACCAGCTCAAAACGAACCAAGACCCATTTCCTTCTACGTCCTCGGAGGATGATAATGAAACCGGTTTAGCGAATCTGGACGTTCCTGCGGCCGGGTTTAAAGCGGTTGTATTTTTCGGCAATGACCTGGGAATGGAAGGTGTAAGAGCTGTTCAGCTTCTTCAGAGCCTGGAAGACATCGAGGCGAATTACAGCTATCATCCCAAGGATTCACTAGGGGGAGCAGAAGAGACTGCATTTATCCGGAATCATGGCTTCCAGCTTCTTTTTCAGGATAAGCATAATTACAGTGAGGTGCATCAATGCATCAGAGAGGCTTGCGGTGTGACGGCTGTTCACTTGTTTGACAGTGACGCTGACAGCAGCAACCACAGCCGTCACAACGGTAAGCGTGACAATGAACCAACCACAGCTCCTCGCATGGCACATCCAAGCTCAAAAAGTGAAGCGGAGGATAAGGTGCCTCTGGCAGCGGTTGAGCGTTCCCCCATGCAGTCAGCCAGCTATCTGAGCGTAAATGTCAGCAAGCTGGATGAGCTGATGAATCTGATCGGCGAGCTTGTTATTGCGGAATCCATGGTTACCCAGCATCCGGAGCTTCAAGGGCACCCGCTAGAGCAGTTCAAGCATGCCGCCCGGCATCTTACCAAGATTACCAAGGAAATTCAGGATAAAACGATGTCCATTCGCATGGTGCCTCTGGAAAGCTGCTTCCACAAAATGAACCGGGTGCTGCGGGACATGTCCAAGAAGCTGGACAAGGATATCCGGCTTCAGCTGATCGGCGAAGAAACCGAGGTCGATAAGAGCATCATTGACAAAATAACGGATCCCTTGATGCATCTCGTCCGCAATGCCGCGGATCACGGATTGGAGACGGGCCCTGAACGAGAAGCCGCGGGAAAAGCGCGGACCGGAACGCTCACGTTAGAAGCCCGGAACACGGGCAGTGAGGTTATGATTATCGTTCGGGACGACGGCCGGGGGATGGACCGAGCGAAGCTGTTAGCTCGCGCGCGCGAAAAAAATATGCTTTACAAGGAAGAGGCCGACATGTCTGATCGGGAGGTTTATCAGCTGATTTTCATGCCGGGTTTCTCGACCAAAGACAGTATCTCCGAATTTAGCGGCCGGGGGGTTGGCATGGACGTCGTGCTCCAAAATATTGACAGCATCGGTGGAACCGTATTCATCGATAGTGAGCCGGGACACGGCTCTGCCATCACCATCAAAATTCCGCTGACACTGGCCATCATTGACGGCATGAACGTGAAGGTAGGCTCTTCTCGCTTCACCCTTCCGATCTCTTCGATTAAGGAATCGTTCCGGCCTCAAGGCAAGGACATCATCAGGGATCCGGATGGCTGTGAAATGATCATGGTCCGGGGGCAATGCTATGCCATCATTCGGCTTTATGAGCATTTCAAGCTCCATTCCGATGTCCAAACGGTGGAGGACGGCATTTTGACGATGGTGGAAGTGGACGGGCAGCAGGTGTGTCTTTTTGCAGATGAGCTGCTTGGTCAGCAGCAGGTGGTGATCAAGGCTCTGCCGGTCTACATCAAGAAGCTTACGAATTCAAAAGGAATTGCGGGATGCACGCTCTTAAGCGATGGGAGCACCAGCTTGATTCTGGATATTCCGCATCTGATATCACATTAGGGAGAGGATCACATGGGGCAGGCGTCCAAGTTGGCATTACAGGACGATGGGGGACAGGCTGAAAATACGCTGACAGGGAAGTTTCTTACGTTTTTGGTGGATCAGGAGTACTACGGCATTCCGATTCAATATGTAAAAGAAATTGTGGGGCTGCACACCATCACGGAGGTCCCGGAAGTGCCGGTGTACATCAAGGGCATTATTAATTTAAGAGGCAGAATTATTCCCATTATGGATATCCGCCTCCGATTTAAAAAGCCATACCGGGCATACAATGACCGAACTTGCATTATTGTAGTGGACATTGATGAGCTGTGTGTCGGTCTAATCGTGGATAGTGTGTCTGAGGTATTGTGGATTGCAAGTGAAGACATCGTTCCTCCTCCGGGTCTTGGCATCGGCGGCGCGAGATATGTGATGGGAGTCGGAAGGTCTGATGGCGGCGCGAAGCTGCTGCTCGACTGTAACCGGCTGCTTAATGATCATGAGCTGGAACAGCTCGATAACCTAAACACCCCCAGGGAGGAACTGTAATGAAATGGTTCATGAATTTGAAAATTGGCAGAAAGCTCATTCTTTCGTTAGTATTTGTCGCGCTTTTGGCAGGAGTGGTGGGTACGGTTGGCGTCCTGAATATGAACCATATCGACAATGATTACAATCAGCTATATGCAGATTACGGAGTAGCTGTAGGTGATATTGGCTCTGCAGGAATATCTTTTCATCAGATGAGAGCTTCCATACGGGATGTGATGCTGACTGAAAATTCAGCAGACAAGCAGCAGTACGTGGAAGATGCACGGAGTAAGCTCCCGCTAATCAACGCTGCATTAATGAGGTTTGAGGAGTCTCTGGTAAATGAGTCCACCCGCCAAATCTTCAATGAGCTGCAGCAAACGCTTCAGCAGTATGAAGCGGTGTTTGAAAATGCGATGGCTCTGGATCGCGATGGACAAACCCAGCAGGCCTACGAGCTGATTCAGACCGAGGCGAATGCGCTAGCTGGCGTCGCGTCCGGGTACATAGCCCAGCTGTATGATAACAAAATTACCGACGGTTATGCATTGTCAGAGCAGCTGACCGACCAGACAAATACGACCATTGTAACGATGATTGTCATTGTGGCAGTTTCCGTCCTTTCGGCGATCGTGCTGGGTTTATTGATTTCCCGGTGGATCAGCGGACCGATCCGTAACATGGTTCATGTGGCAGAAAGTATTGCTGATGGAGATTTGAATGTTGCTATTGAAGTGAATTCCAAGGATGAAGTGGGCGTGCTTGCCGCAGCCTTCCAGCGCATGACCGATAATTTGAACAACGTCATGAACAATATTCAGACCGCTTCCGAGCAAGTTGCTTCCGGTGCAAGACAAGTATCGGAGGCCAGTATTACGCTATCCGACGGTGCTACCGAGCAGGCAAGCTCGGTGGAGGAATTAACGGCATCTCTACAAGAGGTATCTGCGCAAACACAGCAAAATGCGGGGGGTTCTGACCGTGCCAATCTTTTGGCAGTAGAGACCAAAGCCAATGCAGCCAGAGGCAGCAGCCAAATGAAGGATATGCTGGAGGCGATGGAGGATATCAATCAGGCCTCGGCCAGCATCTCCAAGATCATTAAGGTGATTGATGAAATTGCGTTTCAGACGAATATTTTGGCACTGAATGCGGCTGTGGAAGCTGCGCGTGCCGGTCAGCACGGCAAGGGGTTTGCGGTGGTAGCAGAAGAAGTACGGAATTTGGCAGCACGATCGGCGAATGCAGCGAAAGAGACGACAGAGATGATTGAAGGCTCCATGAAAAAAGTAGAAGCAGGCACCAAGATTGCCAACGAAACGGCCTCGGCCCTGCAGCAGATTGTCGACGATATTTCACAGGTTGCGGAGCTGATTGACCAGATTGCGGTGTCGTCCAATGAACAGGCAGCTGGGATTAACCAGATCAATCAAGGCTTGATTCAGGTCTCCCAGGTGGTACAAGGAAATTCGGCGACCTCGGAAGAAAGCGCAGCAGCGAGTGAGGAGCTGTCGAGCCAGGCAGAGCTTTTGAATGAGCAGCTGAGTAAGTTCAAGCTTCGTAAAATCCATGGGTCAGTCAGCTACCGGTCTCAGCCTATGTCCCCTGATCTGATTCGCATGATCGAGAAGCTGAGCTATTCTGCGGACAGACCGGCTGCGGAGCCTGTGGTGGCCTTCAAGGAATATAAGGAAAAGCCGCTGAAAATCTCCCTTAGTGACGAGGAGTTTGGCAAATATTAGTTCTTGAATGAACTGCGATTAGAGGGGGAGCGCCCCCTCTTTTTTAGTCAGGAGAGGTGAAGGATTGCGATGATTCAAATTACAGATCAGGAGTTTCAGCAGCTCGTGCATTATATTAAGCAGCATTACGGTATTCATCTGAAGGCCGAGAAGAGAACGCTGGTCATGGGGCGCTTGGGAAGTGTGCTGCAGCAACTGAGGATGAACAGCTTTACGGAATATATCGAATACGTGCAAGCCGATCCAACGGGGCAGGCCTCGCGTCTGCTGGCAGACAAAATTTCCACGAACCACACGTTTTTTATGCGCGAGCCAGAGCATTTTTTGTTGTTCCGGGATCAGGTTCTGCCGAGTCTGGTGCATCAAGCCAGGGATCAGGATCTGCGGGTATGGAGTGCAGGCTGCTCTACGGGCGAGGAGCCGTACACGCTTGCCATGATCATGGACGAGTATTTTGGCTTGGAGAAGTCGGAGTGGGACACCCGGGTGCTCGCCACGGATCTTTCGAGCAAGGTGCTGGATAGCTGCAGGGCAGGTCTGTACGAGGAGGAGAAGCTACAAGTGCTGCCGGCTCCGTGGCGCAAGGCTTATTTTCAAGCTGCAGGCCCCGGGAAGTTTAAGGTAGCCAAAAAGCTGCAGCAGGAGGTGATTTTTCGCCGATTTAATCTGATGGAGCCAGTGTTTCCATTTAAAAAGAAGTTCCACGTCATATTTTGCCGGAATGTGATGATCTATCTCGATGCCGTGACCAAGCGCCAGCTTGTGGAAAAGTTTTATGAGTGGATGGAGCCGGGGGGATATCTGTTTATTGGGCATTCAGAAACGCTTGATCGGGAGCATACGAAATTCAAGTATATGATGCCGGCGGTGTACCGAAAGGAGGGGTAAGATGAGAAAAATCCGGGTGCTCGTTGTCGATGACTCCCTGTTGTTTCGCGAGGTGCTTTCGCGGGGGCTGATGATGGATCCCGGCATTGAGGTGGTAGCCACCGCAGAAGATCCTTTTGATGCCAGGGGCAAAATATTGGAGCTTCGGCCCGACGTCATGACCTGTGATATTGAAATGCCCAAAATGAACGGCATTGATTTCATCCAGCGTCTGCTGCCGCAATATGCCTTGCCGGTCGTTGTGATCAGCACGATCAGTCATGCCGTGTTTGATGCCTTGAAGGCGGGAGCGGTCGATTTTCTGGCCAAGCCGAATGTGCAGACCTTGCAGCAGATGCAACTCTTTATTCAAGAGCTGATTACGAAGGTGAAGACGGCGGCAAAGGCAAATCTGGTACAGCACAGAGCTTCTCCTGCTCTATCCCGTGCATGGACGTCACCCGCAGCAGCCGCGGAGGATCGGTTGATTGCGGTTGGTGCATCCACGGGAGGTACGGAAGCCATCCACGATCTGTTAAAAAGCCTGCCCGACGATCTGCCGGGCATGCTGATTGTACAGCATATTCCGCCGGTGTTCTCTCGCATGTTTGCAGAACGGTTGAACCAGTTCTCCGGTTTTACGGTATGTGAGGCGAGCAGTGGACTATATGTGCAGCGCGGTCATGTGTATATTGCTCCCGGCGATCAGCATATGAAGGTGAAAAAGATAGGCGACCGGTACAGAATTGAGTGCTTTCATGGTGACAAAGTGAATGGTCACTGTCCGTCGGTAGATGTGCTGTTTGATTCTGTCGCCAAGGAGGCAGGGGCCCATGGCATCGGGATTATTCTGACCGGGATGGGATACGACGGGGCAAAAGGGCTCATGTCCATGCGCCGCAAAGGAGCCCGCACGCTCGGACAGGACGAGGCTTCTTGCGTCGTCTACGGCATGCCCAAGGCCGCCTACCAGCTTGGCGCGGTGGAGAAGCAGGCTTCTCTCACGCACCTGCCCAGAGTGCTGTGCAGCATGATCTAGACCGGCCGGGTAGGAGCGGGTGTGGGTGTGGCTATGGCGTCGGGCCTGGCTTTGGTGAAGCTAGGGCTCTAACGGTTGCCACAAGCGTTAACTAGCCGCTATTGCGCACATTGCAAATCTAACGGTTGCCAGAGTGGCTAAACAACGCAAATTGCAAGGAAAACGCGCAGTTCAGTGCAAATAGCCACTGTAGCAACCTTTAGAACGAGAAATGTTACTCAATGCCTCCAATAAGCACTGTGGCAACCGTTAGCCGCATCTATCCCAACTACGAGACCTCATCATCCCAGCGCTAACGGTTGCCACAAGCGTTAACTAGCCGCTATTGCGCACATTGCAAATCTAACGGTTGCCAGCGTGGCTAAACTGCGGAAATTGCAAGGAAAACGCGCAGTTCAGTGCAAATAGCCACTGTAGCAACCCTTAGAAAGAGAAATGTTACTTAATACCTCCAATAAGCACTGTGGCAACCGTTAGGCGCATCTATTTCTACTATGGGACCTCATCATCCCAGCGCTAACGGTTGCCACAAGCGTTAACTAGCCGCTATTGCGCACATTGCAAATCTAACGGTTGCCAGCGTGGCTAAACTGCGGAAATTGCAAGGAAAACGCGCAGTTCGGTGCAAATAGCCACTATAGCAATCCTTAGAAAGACAAATGTTACTCAATACCTCCAATAAGCACTGTGGCAACCGTTAGCCGCATCTATCTCAACTGCGAGACCTCATCATCCCAGCGCTAACGGTTGCCACAAGCGTTAACTAGCTGCAATTGCGCACATTGCAAATCTAACGGTTGCCAGAGTGGCTAAACAACGCAAATTGCAAGGAAAACGCTCATTCTCGTGCAAATAGCCACTGTAGCAACCCTTAGAAAGAGAAATGTTACTCAATACCTCCAATAAGCACTGTGGCAACCGTTAGCCGAGTCTATTTCAAATACGATATCTCAAAGTGTGCAAACGTAACTATCCCCGCCACCGTCAACACACTAATATCACTCGGGCTCGCGAGCATCCGTTAGAGCAGGAGCGCGGTCAGAAGCAGTATTAGCCGCGGGATCAGGTACAGCAGTGAAACCCATGGTAGTTGTCCTCACTCTAGTCATTTTCATCCTTAAAGTGTGATCACTTGTAGACGATCAGCCTCATTTACGAAGTTGATAAGTGCGGTAGCGCAGTTTGCCGCTGGCTACGGTGAGCAGATTTTTGCCGACCAGGGTACGAAGAAGGACACGGGTGCGGTTCTCGGACAGACCGAGGTGGGCGGCGAGCTCCTTGGGTTCAATCGGGCGCAGGAGCCGGCGGCAAAAGCGCAAGCTTTCCGCTTCCGCCCAGTTTAGTCCGGGGAGCAGCTGAGCTGACAGGAATTTTCCCACAAAAGAAAGCACTAGCTGCTTGCAGCGCCCCACATCTTCACGGATGGACAGCACCGCGACGGGGAGGATCGCCCAATCGTCCAGCACGAGCAATGCCTGCTTCATGCATAAGTCCTTGAACCTTGCCGAATCAACGTCTCTCGCATGACTGCGAAAGTCCTGAACTTCAATACAGCCCTTCGCGCCGCCCGGCATGTAAGCAAAATCCAGGTAACGATAGCCTCCGCTATAATCCCGAATCTCATATTCCGCATGCAAATCATTAAAATTCCCGATAACCGGAAACCAGACCTCCTGTAGAAAAAACATGGAACCAAAGCTTAAGCCTCTTCGCAATCGTTCCCGCCGCCGCGGGTTCTGGTCCTCCGCAATTTTTTAGTAAAAGCATTGCCTGCGTATAGAAAGGCCAAAAGAAGAGTGCTGTTTGTAGGTCAAGAGACGAACGGTTGGGAGTCATTCAAAATAACCTTAGACACATTTTGAATCCGTAAAGGACCTTGGTGCGAATGTGCTATCACGAGTCGTTCACTCAAACTTGCCGTATCATACCTATCGCACTTACCATCCAAACAATTGATTACAATATAATGAGCAATCTGTATTTAAATCAATTGAAGAAGCTTTGCATGAATTGATCAGCAACTAATACATCTCCTCTAGTAGCCGAGTGCCTCAGACAATTATACCTGAGTTGCCTCGGCTATTTATATCTTCGCCATCTTGTGGCTAATCTCTATCTACCTGTAATTCAGTAAAGCTCATGCATGCTCAGACGTTAAATCGGTAGTAAGCCATCTAAGTATTCATTGATTTTGTTGGGATCAATTTTTTTGAGTTGCAAATGATGCAATTTCGTGCAGGAAATGCACGGCAAGTCATTAGGTTTGCAGTAATAGTTAACTCGAAGGGGGAGAGTAGGAGGTTGGATAGTCTGGAAAGGATGAATAGCGTCACGGATATATCGAAAAGAATTTAGTGGACATAACTCGCATGATGAGATAGCAAAGATCGCTTTGCTCTACGTATATTGTCATGAACAGTGATAAAGTGTATTGAGAATCCCACTAAATATTGAAATGGAATTCGTGCACATTTGGAAAAAGTTAGTTAGACTTTCTCTTTTATTTAAGTGATTATCTGGTAAATAATAATTGCTAAGATAGATAGAGCAGCCAATCCTGCAAATATATATATTAAATACATAAACCATCTAATTGGTTTTGGTAAACTATTCATATTTACTCTTTTAGTAGGAGCCCCCATTACATTACGATAATGATCGGTCACACTATTGAAAGATACGTCATCATTCAATTCGTTTAAATCATACTTTTGATTTTCGTCCTCAGGCTTATGATCCACTTCAATCACTTCCTTGTTATAATTTTACTTTAATGTGAAATAAAATTATAACATAAAACACTTTTTATTTCTAAAGTTACATTCGATATTAAACTTGGTTCTTAAGTACGATTTAATGAAGTATCTGTTAATTAGTTTCTTTTAACAATAAACTGTTAACATCAGTGTATAGTGCAATACTGATTCTAAAGTACTTAATTTTGCTTCCTCGCTACACTAAGTGGCTGAAGTCTGATTTCT
Organism: Paenibacillus sp. JSM ZJ436; assembly: GCF_044383795.1. Classification (NCBI taxonomy): domain Bacteria; kingdom Bacillati; phylum Bacillota; class Bacilli; order Caryophanales; family Paenibacillaceae; genus Paenibacillus; species Paenibacillus sp. JSM ZJ436. Next base: position 89 of record NZ_JBISEO010000030.1, on the reverse strand, counting down.
AAAAATTATGTCAATACTGCCTGATAAGAATATTGATAGGGTGGTCATGACGATGTGGACTCCAATTAGCAATAAAGATAACCTGATTG
>NZ_JBISEO010000003.1:0-417968 GCF_044383795.1 Paenibacillus sp. JSM ZJ436 | reverse complement strand
CGAGTTGCCGTGGATGAGACTTCTGCACGCCGTGGCCATCGTTATATTACGTTGTTTGTAGATGTCGATACCAAGTTAGTGCTGTACGCGACGGAAGGCAAAGGGAAAGATACCCTTGTACGCTTTCTCAACCATTTGCTGGATCAAGGCGTAGAACCCGCGCAGATACAGGAGTTTTGCAGCGACATGTCGGTCTCTTTTATAAGTGGTATAGAAGAGCAGTTTCCCACAGCAGCATTGACTTTCGATAAATTTCATGTGATGAAGTTGGTCAATGAAGCCGTTGACGATGTACGTAAATCGGAACAAAAAGAAGCTCTGCAACTCAAGAAAACAAAGTTAAAGACGGAGCAGAAGGAAGAACTGCAAAGTCTCAAAGACAGCAACTTGAAGACGGGCAGAGCATATCGCTTAAAGCTCGCGATGCAGGACTTATGGACGACGCCTCATCTACTTGTATCTTCGTGAATGGGTCGGCTGGGCGAGACGATCTCAACTGGAGCCCATGATGAAACTTGCTAAAACCATTAAAACGCATAAGGAAGGCATACTTCGATGGTTTCATAGTAAGATGACAAACGGATTGCTTGAGGGTATTAATGGACTTGTTCAAGCTTCTAAACGCAAAGCTCGCGGATACCGAAACGTGAATAATTTGATTGCTATGATTTACATGACTGCTAACAAAACACGACTTCCAGCCCTCGCTGCACGAAGGAGCTGAACTCGTCAGTTCCCTCTTTCCCTTTATACCAGATTTTAAAGAAACTCTCAGATCTAAGCGATCCTATGAATCTACAGAATTCGGTGTTAGCCACTCAATTCAGCGAAGAGCCATTATAATGTTAAAAAATGTAAATGTAAATATTACTTGCTTTTTATTTTTAAATATGATAAATTAATTTTTGTGATTGAAATGAGGGGCGTTAGTTCAGTGGGAGAACGCTTCGCTGGCAGCGAAGAGGTCAGGGGTTCGACCCCCCTACGCTCCATTGGTTAAGATTAAATGAAGACCCTTACCGGGTCTTTTTTTTATGTATTGATTCTTAGCGTTGCAGTCATCCACACCCTCCTCATCCTCCTCCCCCATTTCGCATTTCCCTTAAAAAAAGGTAAAATAGACAAGACGGCCATGACCACATGGCCGTCATTATTGACCTGAGGAGGACTACGACATGAACGCAGACTATAAAGCGTATTTCGAACAGCATCGGGAAGAGCACCTGAATGAATTGAAGGAATGGCTGGCCATTCCAAGCATATCGGCTTTGTCAGAGCATAAAGGGGATGTCGCGAAGGCGGCTGACTGGCTCGCTCATAAATTGAAGGCCGCTGGCCTGGAGCATGTGGAGATTCATTCCACCGCCGGGCATCCGATCATTACGGCAGATTATTTGCATGCAGAAGGCAAGCCGACTGTGCTCATTTACGGTCACTATGATGTACAGCCGGTGGATCCGCTTCATTTGTGGGAGACGCCGCCATTTGAGCCTGATGTACGAAACGGCAAGCTGTATGCGCGCGGCGCTACGGACGACAAGGGACAGCTGTTTCTTCACGTCAAGGCCGTGGAGGCGATTCTGAAGCAGGAGCAGAGCCTGCCCGTTAATGTTAAATTCTGCATCGAAGGCGAGGAGGAAGTATCGAGCCCTAACCTGCCTTTGTACCTCGAGCAGCACAAGGACAAGCTCGCAGCCGACGCCATCCTGATTTCGGATACCTCCCTCTTAGCCCCCGGCAAGCCGGCGATTTCCACCGGCCTGCGCGGATTGTGCTCGCTGGAGCTTACTTTAGAGACCGCCAACACGGATCTACACTCCGGTACATACGGCGGCGGCGTACCGAACGCACTCCATGCCATGGTAGAGCTGCTCTCTTCTCTCCATGACAAGCAGGGCCGCGTCAGCGTAGAGGGCTTCTATGATGGAGTTCAGGAGCTGTCAGCAGAAATGCGGGAGGAATTTGCCAAGCAGGAATTCGATGAAGAGCAGCTAAAGGAGTCTCTTGCACTGGATTCCCTATACGGTGAAGAAGGCTTCTCCTTCGTGGAACGTGTAGGTGCCCGGCCGACCCTGGAGTTGAACGGGGTGTATGGCGGATTTCAGGGAGAAGGTAGCAAGACCGTTATCCCTAAAGAAGCGCATGCGAAGATCACCTGCCGCCTGGTTGCAGACCAGGATCCGCAGGCTGTGCTGGATGCCATCGAGAAGCACTTGAAGGCACATACGCCTGCCGGCGCGAAGCTGACCTACAAGCCGAAGGAGAAAGCGTTCGCCTTCAATGTCGATCCCTCCCACCCGATGCTGCAAAAAGCAGCCGATGCGTTTGGAGCGGTCTATGGCACCCGCGCGCTATTCACCAAAGACGGCGGCTCCATTCCGATTGTGGAGAAGCTTTCCAGCACACTGAACGCGCCTGCCGTTATGATGGGCTTTGGTCTTCCAGATGAAAATCTGCATGCGCCGAATGAGCACTTCAATTTGGAGAACTTCGACCTCGGTCTATTGACCATTGTGGAGTATCTTCAATCCATTTAGCACCAGCCCCTGGTGATCGTAAAAAGCCCTCCGCAGGAGGGCTTTTTACATATCTCTCAAGAACGATCTGCGATATGATCCTTAGATAGCAAAGTTTTCAGTTCCTTCATAAACATGTTGATATCCTTGAACTGCCGGTAAACAGAAGCGAAGCGTACGTAGGCCACCTCGTCCACAGGATACAGCTGCTCCATAAGCAGCTCCCCGATCTCCCGGCTTTCGACTTCGGCCGCGGCGGTATTGCGCAGCGATTTCTCCACCTCGGACACCAGCTGATCCAGCTGATCCGCAGACACCGGCCGCTTCTCACAGGCACGAATCAATCCTCGCAGCACCTTCTCACGGCTGAACTCCTCACGGCTGCCATCCTTTTTGATAACCATGAGCGGCGTTTCCTCCACCATCTCAAAGGTGGTAAACCGGCGGCTGCATTGCTCACACTCCCGGCGGCGGCGAATCGACTTGTTCTCGTTCGCAGGACGGGAATCCAGCACCTTGGTACCGGCGAAGCCGCAATATGGGCATTTCATTGATTATCACTTCCTTTGTTTAAGTGCTTCTTGAAGCTATATTAAAGATTTCCATAAAATGCACGTAAAAATTTGTGATGAAGATGCTCATTCGGAGACATAATACTTTTACCAACTCAAGGAGGTGAACATCACATGGGACAAGGCAGCAGAAACAGCAACAACCTGGTCGTCGCTCGTGCTAACGGTGCGCTTGAGCAAATGAAGTACGAGGTAGCTCAGGAGCTGGGCATCAGCATTCCACAAGACGGATACCAAGGTAACATGACTTCCTACGAGAACGGTTCGATCGGGGGATACATTACCAAGCGTCTGGTAACCCTGGCCGAGCAGCAATTGGCTGGACAATACTCCGGTCAATAATCAATTCTTCATCCCGAAAGAGTGTCAGACAGGCTGAATAGCTTGTCCGGCACTCTTTTTTGACATGGATGCAAGCTTAAAAAGAATCGTACACGTCACGATACTGATCGTAATAGTACACCACCCGCTGCACATAATGCCGCGTCTCTCCAATCGGAATATCCTTCACATTGTCATAGCTGCCGTCCCACAGACCTTTTCGAAGCCAGCTTCTCACATTGCCGGGACCTGCGTTGTACGCTGCAATAGCCGCCACCGGATTGCCGTCCATCTCTTGGTGCAGCTTCTGGATGTACCAGGTGCCGAGCTGGATATTGGCATCCGCCTCATGCTTCACCCGATCCAGCGTGATCGCAGGCAGCTTGGCCATTTCCATGGCCCAGTTAGCGGTATCCGGCATCAGCTGCATAAGGCCCAGCGCCCCTCTTTTGGATTCCTTCCCCGGCTTGTAGTTCGTCTCCACTCGAATAATGGAGGCCACCAGGAAGGGGTCCACCTCATAATATTCAGCATGCTTGCGAATTTCATTCTTGTAATAAATCGGATAAATCCAGGTCATCCAGTGACTGCTTAGAAACAGTACAGCGACAAACGTAATCAGAACGGGCAGCAGCACCCTTTTCTTTCGCAGCCAGATCATAGCCGGGCGATCCTGTTCCACAGCTTTTCCACCTGATGAAGGGTCTCGTCCAGCGTGCCGCTGTTGTCGATCACATAATCAGCCAGGCTCTTCTTCTCTTCAATGTCCATCTGGCTTTGAATCCGCGCTGCTGCCTGCTCTCGTGTCAGTCCATTACGCTGCATCAAGCGTTCTAGCTGAAGCTTCGCCGGCACGTACACGAGCAGCGTTTGATCATACTGGGCTTGCAGGCCCGATTCAAACAGCAGCGGAATGTCCACAATGACGAGCGAATCAGGATGCTGCTGCTCGTAGACTTGAATCCGGTCCCGGATCTCTCGGCGGATCGCCGGATGTGTAATGTCGTTCAGCGCCTGCCGCTCCTGCGGCTGATTGAATACAATTTCTCCTAACCGCTCGCGGTTTAATTGACCATCCGGTCCTAATATGTCCGGGCCGAAATGTGCCGCCACCTCAGCCAGCACCGGGTGTCCCGGGAGCATGACCTCCCGGGCAATGGCGTCGGCATCCACCAGCAGGGCTCCCTTCCGGACGAACATAGAGGACACGGTGCTTTTGCCGGTTGCAATTCCTCCGGTTAACCCGATAATCATTTTTTCACCTCATAACAGCTTCATAATCCCCATGACAATCAATAACATGGCCGGCACCAACGACAGCAGCTGCATTCTTTGGCCAGAAGCTGCTTTGAAGCCGACCTTCATTCCCAGCATCAGAAACGCCCCGCAGAACAACGCGGATATGACAGACGTCAGCCAAGGCGAGATCCCCATCATGGCAGCGCCCAGCCCCGCGCCGAAAGCATCCAAGGACAAGGCAATACCCAGCCACATCGCTTCCATGGAAGAAATACTGCCGGATTGATCCAAGTCCGCGCGGGAGGGACTTTTGCGGATCTGTATGACCAGGCCCAGCTTCCTGATTTCCAGGGTAAACACCTTCTCGGCCGACAGGCTCTGAGAGGATGGCTCTGAACGTCCCGAGGTCCCGGTCTTTGTCACCGGCAGTCCCGCTTCCGATAACGATACGGACTCACTTCCGGAGGCGTCATCCAGATCAGATTCATGCCTGCCGCGCCATTGCTGCAGCAGTGACCAGCACCCCAGTAGAATCAAGATTCCCGCTCCCGTTACGGCAGCTGCCTGCCTCGATATGATGCTCTGCAGCAGTGTACCTGCCTGCATAGAGATACATAGTACCAGACCCGAGCATAAGGAAATAATGATCACCGACAGCAGCGGGAGCCGCATTCTCCGAATCCCGTATGTAATGCCGGCCCCAAAGCCATCCAGGCTCAGTGCCAGGGCCAGCAGCACCGGTGTCAACAATAGCTGTAGCACCCATATGACCTCCTCAAGCCCCGAGCGTGCGCCGCCATCACATTCGCGGCACCTGCTTCATGCTTGCAGCAGCGGGGACTGAATATCTCACAATATATGAGATCGGGAGGAGATGGGTGCCTGCCTCATTTATACATCTATACGCTGCTTCAAGGACTGGCAGTCCGGGCAAAAATGCGTACCCCGGCCGCCTACTACCGTCTTCACAATCGCTTGACCGCACTGGTCGCAGGGCTCATTCTTGCGTCCATACACCCGCAGGCTATGCTGAAAGCGCCCCGCCTCTCCCTGTCCGTTTACGTAGGATTTAATGGAGGAGCCGCCAGCTTCAACCGCCTCGGACAGCGTCGAAATGATGGAGCGGTGCAGAGCTTCCGTTTCCTGATCGCTCAGCTGATTCGCGGCCCGCTCCGGGTGGATTCCCGCCCGGTGCAGAGCTTCATCCACATAAATGTTGCCCAGACCTACAACATAAGCCTGGTTGAGCAGCACGACCTTGATTTTGGTTTTTTTGGTCACGAGCATATCCTTGAAGGCGCCCAGCGTAAACGTATCGTCCAGCGGCTCATACCCCAGCTTAAGCAGTGGAGGATGATTAAATTCCTCGCCAGCTGCGAAAATATGCATCGTTCCGAATTGACGCACATCCTTGTAGCGCAGCTCTGTGCCATCATCAAAGTGAAAAATGACATGTGTATGCAGCTCAATCGGCTCTTCCTTCCGATACAGCCCGTACCTGCCCTCCATCCGGAGATGTGAAACCAGCACCAGACCATCCAGCATAATTCTCAAAAACTTCCCGCGGCGCTCTACCTTTTGAATGGTATGGCCCTTCAGCATGAAGGCAAACGCCTCCGCATCATCAGGCCGCTGAATAATTCTCGGCAGCCTGACGGTAACATCTATAATATGCTTGCCCTGAACCAGCTGATTCAGAGTTCGCTTTACGGTTTCAACTTCCGGCAATTCCGGCATCTCTCTTCACCTCACCCTTTTATTATAACGGATGTGAGCGTGAAACGGGACTGCCGTTTCTCCCCAGTCTTATTTAGCCTCGTACCAATTGTCTCCAAAGCTGACCTCCGCCTTCAGCGGCACAGAGAGCTCCAGCGCCCGGCTCATTACTTCCGGCACCAGGGTCTTCATCGTCTCCAGCTCCTCCTGCGGCACCTCAAACACCAATTCATCATGCACCTGCAGCAGCATGCGGCTCTTGAGCTTCCGCTCTGCCAAGGCTGCATCCATATGCACCATCGCCAGCTTGATAATATCGGCTGCGGTTCCCTGAATCGGCGTGTTCATCGCCGTCCGCTCCGCAAACGAGCGCAGATTAAAGTTTCGTGCGTTAATCTCCGGCAGATAGCGCCGGCGCTCCAGCAAGGTTTTGACATACCCATCCTTGCGGGCCTGCTGCACAATCTCATCCATGTATCGGCGTACACCCTGGAACACCTCAAAATACTGATCGATAAAGGAAGCCGCCTCCTTCCGGGTAATGTTCAGATTCTGCGACAATCCATAGTCGCTAATCCCGTACACAATCCCGAAATTAACGGCCTTGGCGGAGCGCCGCATATTTCCATCCACCTCATCCTGAGACACCCGAAACACATCCATGGCGGTCTTGGTGTGAATATCGAGATCCTGAACGAAGGCTTCCTTCAGACGCTCATCATCCGAAATATGGGCCAGCACCCGCAGCTCGATCTGGGAATAGTCTGCTGCCAGAATTGACCAGCCCGGCTCGGACGGGACAAATACCTTCCGCAGCTTCCGGCCTTCCTCCAGACGGATCGGAATGTTCTGCAGATTTGGGAACTGGCTGCTAAGGCGGCCTGTTGCTGCAATCGTCTGGCGGTAGTATGTATGCACCTTGCCGGACTCGTCTGAGACTTCCTTGAGCAGTCCTTCTACATAAGTAGACTGCAGCTTGGCGATTGTACGGTATTGAAGGATCAGCTGAACAATATCATGGTAAGGCGCCAGCTTTTCCAGCACTTCTGCATCTGTAGAATATCCCGTTTTTGTCTTCTTGATGACTGGCAGCTCCAGCTTGACGAACAAGATCTCACCCAGCTGCTTCGGCGAATTCAGATTGAATTCCTCGCCGGCAATACGATAAATCTCGGCCGCAAGCTTCTCAATCTGCTGTTGAAATTCCTGCCCGAGAGACTTCAGCTCCTCCCGGTTGACTGCAATGCCCTGCTTCTCCATATCTGCAAGGATACGGGACAGCGGCATTTCCAGGTCGTGAAAGAGAGGAAGCATGCCATTGTCATTAAGCTCCTTCTCCTGCATCGGCACAATCTGGGCGACGGCTGCGCACTTTCTGGCCAAATGGCCGCTCAGCTTCTCTTCATCCGGTAATTTCCACTTGGCTCCCTTGCCAAACACATCATCATCGGAAACCAGATGCGACATGCCATACTTCGCTGCCAGTCCGCTCAACGTCTGATTGCCTTCCGTCGGATCCAGCAAATACGCTGCAAGATGCACATCAAAGGCAGCTCCCGCAAAGAGTATGCCATGTGCATGTAGCGCCAGATCTACCCGGTGCAGATCGTAGCCGTTCTTCGGGATGCTGCTGTCTGCCAGCCACTCCCGGACCGGCTCTGCTCCTTCGCTCTGCAGAACCGCTGGCGAGATATAATACTGTGTATCTCCAGTCGCAAGACTCAGCCCGACCAGCTCAGCATGATGCGGGTTGTCTCCATGGGTTTCCACATGAAGCACCTTCACGTCACTTAGCACCGCAGACAGCTCATGCATGTCATCCATGGTTACAGTCCTTACCTGCACCTCGGCTTCCGGACGTGCAGGGTCCGCGGCATTCCCGGCATCCTGGCCGCTCAGGTTCAAGCGTTCCAGCAGCGATTTAAATTCCAGCTTGGCCAGGGCCGGGCCCGCCGTATCCGGATGCAATCCGTCAAACTTCATATCGTCCCACACTTGCTCCAGCGGAACCTCCCGGTGAATCGTCGCCAGCTTTTTGCTGAGGACGGCGGAGTCGGCATGGGTCTGAACCTTCTCCTTCATCTTGCCCTTCAGCTCATCAGATCTCTCCAGCACCTGCTCCACCGATCCGTACTCATGCAGCAGCTTCAGAGCGGTCTTCTCTCCAACACCCGGGATTCCGGGGATGTTATCCGAGGCATCGCCCATCAGTCCTTTGAGATCAATGATCTGCTGCGGGGTCAAGCCATACTTATCCTGAATCTCGGCCGGTCCGTATGACTCAATATCCGTGACACCCTTGCGCACCATTGCAATCGTGACATTATCCGACGCCAGCTGCAGCATATCCTTATCCCCGGAGACGACGATGACGTTCCGCTTCTCTTCATCAGCCATTCGGGTGAGCGTGCCGATAATATCGTCGGCCTCGTAGCCGGCGATCTCAAACTGCGGGACTCCGAGTCCCTGAAGAAGCTCCTTGAGCAGCGGAAACTGGCCGGAGAGCTCCGGCGGTGTTTTTTCCCGCTTTCCCTTATATTCCTGGTAATCCGCATGTCGGAACGTCTCCTTACCTGCGTCAAAAGCAACCATCATATGTGAAGGCTTGTAGTCCTCAATCAAGCGCAGCAGCATCGTCGTAAAGCCGTACACCGCATTCGTCTGCTGACCGCTGGCGTTCGTGAGCGGCGGCATGGCAAAGAAAGCCCGGTAAATAATATTGTTTCCATCAATGACAATCAGCTTGTCCAAAATCTGGCACCTGCCCCTCTAAGAATTCCTTCCCACATGATACCATAGGTTCCCCTCAAAATTGAAAAATAAAGCAGCCGGATCAGATGATGCTCTGATCGACTGCTTATTGGTTTAATGCGGTATTATTATTGATTTAGGTCCGGGCGGTTGCCTGTAACGAGGTAGACGGTGCTTTCACCAATGTTGGTTGCATGATCTCCGATGCGTTCAATGTAACGACCGACCATGACGAGCAGCATAGCTTGATTCGCGCCTTCCGGCGAGGTACGGATATATTGGAACAGATCCTGCAAAATGCTGCTGTACAGATGGTCCACTTGATCGTCATCGGAAGCCATTTTGTAAGCAAGATCGGTATTCTCCTCCAAATAGGATTCGATGGATTCGGAAACCATGACGCCGACAATCTCCGCCATTCTTGGAATATCGACAAGCGGCTTAATCAGCGGCTCGTTCTCCAAACGAATCGTTACCTTCGCAACGTCACGGGCCAGATCTCCCATGCGCTCCAAATCGCTAGCAATTCGAAATGCCACCAGAATACGTCGCAGATCCTTCGCCACTGGCTGCTGTGTAACGATCAAGCGGGAACCGATATCCAGAATTTGTTCTTCCATAGCATTGAGGCGAGCATCCTCTTCAACGACCTTCTTCGCTTTCTCTACATCCATCGTCTTGAGCGAGATTACAGCCTCCTGCAGTGCTTGTTCCATGTGAGTGCTCATTTTCTTGAGCAGATTCTTCAGCTCCTCGAGCTGCTGGTCAAAACCAATTCTCCGGATCATAATGTTGTCCTCCCATTCACTGTTTTGAAACCGCCGCTTATCCGAAGCGGCCGGAGATGTAATCCTCGGTGCGGGAATCGGAAGGGGTCGAGAACAGAACCTCGGTCTGCTCCGCCTCTACAACCTCACCGGTCAGGAAAAATACGGTGCGGTCGGATATCCGGGCGGCTTGGTGCATGTTGTGCGTAACCATAACAATCGTATACTTATGCTTCAACTCCTGAACCAATTCTTCAATCTTCAGTGTAGAGATCGGGTCCAAGGCCGAAGTAGCCTCATCCATTAATAAAATGTCCGGCTGGACCGCCAATGCGCGCGCAATGCACAGGCGCTGCTGTTGTCCGCCGGAGAGGCTGAGCGCGGAGCGCTTCAGAAAATCCTTCACCTCGTCCCACAGCGCGGCCTGCTTCAGGCTCTGCTCTACGATGGAGTCGAGCTCGGATTTATCACGGACACCATGAAGGCGTGGACCGTATGCAACATTATCGTATATGGATTTCGGAAAAGGATTCGGCTGCTGAAACACCATGCCGACCTGCTTGCGAAGCTCCTCTACATACATGGCCTCTTGATATATATCCGTGCCATTAATCTTGACGCTGCCTTCAATTCGAGTTCCGAGAACCATATCGTTCATCCGGTTCAGCGTCCGGAGCAGGGTTGACTTACCGCAGCCGGATGGACCGATAAAGGCCGTGACCGCCTTTTCCGGAATATCTAGATTGACTTGCTTTAGTGCGTGAAATGTATCGTAATACAGGTCTAATTGCTTGATTTCAATAATGGATTCCATGTAATGATCATGTCTCCTTATGTTGTATTCAGAAGAATAAAGATGTATGCATAATCCCTCAGACGTCCATTATATAAATCAATTGTCATTACAAAGTAAGAGCTTTGTAAACGCAATGTAAAAAACCAAGCTATATTCACCCTAATGCTTAACTCTGGGTTGATCGTTGGATCGAAGCTAGCTCCCGTTGAATCTGCTGCAGCACCCGCGACGTATCCTCCGTTAACGTAAATACCTGACTGCCCGCTGCAGAAACCTCATCGGCGGCCTGCTCCATCTGATGGAACGATTGGCTGCCTTCTGATATGTATGCTTCACAAGAACGAATTTCATTCAAAGCTGCGGCCGCAGCTCCTGCTGTATCGGCTACCATTTGGGAAATCTGGTTCAGCATCCGGTTGATGCTGCCGGAAAGCTCATGCGTCTGCTTGGCCAGAGATTGAACCTCTGAAGCGACGACCTGAAAGCCCCGCCCATGCTCTCCAGCCCGGGCTGCCTCAATGGAGGCGTTAAGCGCCAGAAGGCTGCTCTGACCGGCTAAATCAGCGATCTGATCCGTCACCCGTGAGATGCCCGTAGTGTTGTCCTGAAGACGGGACATCAGCTCCGCTCTTTTCTCCATATCTGTCAGCAGATGATGGTAAGAACTGTGAACAGACTGGAGCTTCTGCTTGCCGATGACAGACCACTCCGAGATCTGACGGCATTTCTGAAGCGTCACATCCGCAGCCGCCCTTACACCGGAGAGCGAGCTGCCAATATCCTGTGTATGGCGATGGCTGTCTTGTATCATTTCTTCCCGGCGGGCCTCCGTTTCATCCTGAAGGTCTGCGGAGAGCCGCAGCAAGTCACGTACAGTCAAGACGCCCAGCAATTGTTTGTTCTGAGTGACGACAACACAATCATAGAAATCTGCTTCAGAGCGCATTAGTGCTTGCTGGAGAATCTCAGCTACAGGCTGAGACTGCTCAACAATCATAGGAACCTTGGCCGCAATCGCAATGACTGGCCGCTGATCATAAATTTCTCTCGCAAAACGTCCACTCATCAATCTGTAGAAGCTGTCCCGCATCACGATTCCTGTCGGCATCTGGTCCGCATCGCATACAATCATACAAGGCGCCTCCGGATTCTGCTTGAATAAACGGATCACCTGAAGACAGCTCTGATTGTAGCTGATAGAAGGCACGGCCCTCCAAGAGCCAAGGCTTGTCTGCTTGGCTTCTTGCTGATTCCCCTGTATCATTCCTGAGTTGTTACTTGTCATTGCAGACGCTCCGGATTGTACCGGAACAGCAGCTTGAGCCTGAGGCTTTGTCATAAGAAGCGTCATGCGGGATCCACTCCTTTGGTATTGGTGCTATAGACGCAGTTTAGGTCCCGAATGTTAACGCTGTTGCGGTTTTGGATCAACAGATTGTAAAAAGGCCTGAATTACGCTACTTTGGCCTGACCACCAGCTTATATCCGACGCCTCGAATGGAGTCGATAAATACCGAATCCGGGTCCAGCTCCAGTTTTTTGCGAAGAGAGCTGACATGCACATCAACCGTGCGCTGACCGCCGATATAATCAAAGCCCCATACGACATTCATCAGATCATCCCGTGTTAATACGACTCCGGGCTTGCGGGCCAGATACAGCAGCACCTCAAACTCCTTGGGGCGCAGATTAATCTGGTGGCCTCCCAGCCGGACTTCGTATTTCTCCGGATAAATTTCCAGCTGCCCCAGCTTGATGACGTTTCCGTCCTCGTCCGTGTCTCCTGCCTCTTCTGCAGGCTGTCCCGACACCCGGCGAAGCACGGCCGACACTCTTGCGAGCAGCTCCGACACGCCAAACGGCTTCGTGATATAATCATCGGCCCCCATTTTCAAGCCCTGGACGACTTCTTCTTCCGCATTCTTCGCAGTAAGTATAATGATCGGAGTCGTGATTCCCTGCTGTCTCAGTTTCTCCAGAATCGAGAAGCCGTTCATACCCGGCAGCATCACGTCCAGCAGAATCAGATCGAAGGTTTCACGGCTGGCACGCTCATACCCTTCCGTCCCATGCTCCTCTACCGTGACCAGGAAGCCTTCCTGGGTCAAGTTGTACGATAATAATCGTGACAGTGTCGGTTCATCCTCGATGACAAGCAGTCTTTGAGCCATCTTAATCCCGCCCTTAATTGAAATGAATGAAATGCAAACGATAACCACGAACACCTAATAAGTACAGCGATCCATTGTTCAATAGATTGTGCATCCTGTTTATTGTATCAACGGAATGTTATCCCCATGTTAAATCTTATACTATCCTTCCTGAAGCATCGGCAGCTCGATAACAAAAGAGCTTCCGAGCCCCGGCTCACTGTCGACTTTAATCGTGCCGGAATGCAGCTCCACCAGATGCTTCACAATCGACAGGCCAAGCCCTGTACCGCCTGACCCCCGGGAGCGGGCTTTATCCACACGGTAAAAGCGTTCGAAAATGCGCGGCAGATCCTTCTTCGGAATGCCGATGCCTGAATCCTTGACCGTCAGAATGACCCTTTCTCCATGCTCCTCTGAAAGAACTTCATTCACCGAAAGCTGGACCCTGCCGCCTTCCTGTGTATAGTTCACCGCGTTGGAGAGCAGATTCGTAAAAATCTGGCGCAGCTTGTCCTCATCCCCTTCGATGAACAGCTCGTCCGGCACATCCATTTTCATCTGAATCTGTTTCTCACGGGCATGTGGCAGCATAAATTCAAACAGTGATTCGAAAAAGGTAGAGAGATGAATCGGCGAATATTCCATCACGCTTCGCTTGGATTCAATCTTGGACAGCTCCAGAATGTCCCGGATTAGGCGGTTTAACCGCTCGGATTCGTCGTAAATAATGCGAATGAAGGAACGGGAGGTTTTCTCGTCCTCTACCCCGCCGAGGAGTGTTTCAGCAAAGCCCTTTACGGCGGCAAGCGGGGTCTTGAGCTCATGGGATACATTCGCAACAAATTCGCTCCGCATCCGCTCCAGCCTCCGTATTTCAGTCACATCCTGCAAATGAAACAGCATGCCGCGATAGGTGCCGTCCTCATGCGTCATGACAACGCCGTCAAAGCGAATGACCGATTCGATGGGAAAATACAGGCTGCGCTCTTCTTGGAACCGCTCCCGCCGCTCCAGGCCTTCTTCAATCACCTTGTTCAGCTCATAGTGCTGCCTAAGGTCGGTATAGCTCCGTCCGCGAATCTGGCCCGCCTTGATGCCGAGCATCCCCTCTGCCGCAGGATTAATAAGCACCACCGTTCCGTCCCCGCTCAGCATCAGAATACCGCCGGTCATATTGCTCAAGACGCTTCGCAGCAGCCCTTCATTGTCCCGGATAGTCTGCAGCTGTGTCTGCAGGCTGTCTGCCATTCCATTAATGGCAGATGCCAGCTGGCCAATCTCGTCCTTACGCTCCAGATGCACCCGTGCATCGTAATCCAGGCGCGATATGTTGCGGGCGACGGAGGTGATCTTTTCCAGCGGAGAGGTCAGCCCGGCGGCAATCCGGTAGCTGACAAGGGCCGCCACTACGAACAGAATGAGCAGCCCCGCTCCCATCACCATCCAGCCCTTACGCACACCTTCATCCACCGTCTCCAGACTCATTGATAGTCGAATATAGCCATCAAAGCCGCCCTGCGTAACCGGACGTGCGACATAAATCATATCCTGCCCCAGTGTCGAGCTATACCGGATGGAGCGACCGGTGCCTCTCTGCTCTGCCTGGCGAATCTCTTCACGTTCCCCATGATTATCCATCAGCTCCGGACTCTTCTCGGAATCACCGATGACACTGCCATTCCTGGCTATGAACGTTACCCGCGCATCCGCCAGCTGCTGCAGCTGCATAGACTTCGCTGTATAATATTCGGCTTCTTTACCTGAAGAATCGTCCGGAAAATTCAAGGTTCCCTGAATCAGGTTAATTTCCCGGATCATATTGTCCTCCAGCAAATTAATATGATATTGCTTGAATACCGATGCCACAGCAAAGCCAGCACCCAGCATGGAAATGCCAATCAGCGTCATAATAATCAGTGTCAATCGGTTACGAAAAGGTTTCATGATTCCCTTCCTTTACGGATGAAGTCTTGATTCTTTGAATGACCGCATGAACTACGGTCGCTACAGGCTGCTGAAATAGAATGGATAGTACAACAGGCACGGACACGGCCGGCGGAAAATAAGCGGTAGCCAGCACCATGCCAAGCGATATATTTCGCATACCGGAAGCATAGGTCAGCGAGATCCCGAGCTCTCTCGTTCTGCCCGGTGCAAGATAGGATCCGAAATAGCCCAGCATGTAGCACAGGACAATCAAGAGCAATACGGCTGGAATGACGCTTAACAGGTCCTGCCGAATGCTTTGGGCCTGCGGCGCAATGACTGCGGCGTTAATCATGACGACACAGACGAAGAACAGCTTGGAGAGCGGCTGTGCCACCGGGGCCGACCACGCCTTCGCCTTGCCCTTGGACAACTCATAGATGAGTACGCCCAACGCTGTAGGCAGCACGACCATTCTGAACAAATCCGTCACCAGCTGCCCCGTATCCCACTGCAGGCCGGTAGAGCCGGCAAGCAATTCCATTAGAAACGGAACCACAATCGGGCTGAGCATCGTATCAAGCACGACAACAGACAGAATGAACGGTACGTTGCCTCCCGAGGTTCCTACCCACAGCACTGCTGAAATGCCAAGCGGGATCACGGAGAACAGCATCAGTCCCGTTGTATAGTCTGACTGAGGCCCGAAGATGGAAGCCCCTATTGCATAAGCCACAAGGGGTGCAGCAGCATGAGCCAGCAGCAATGTCAATACGATGGGAAATGGCTGTCTCATTACTGCCTTCAAATGCCCGATCCCGCAGCCAAGGGCCATGACGAGCGTGATATATCCGAATAGATAAGGTATGGTATACGCATAGGGGGACAGCTGTTCACTAAGGAACCAGCCGGCCACCAATGCCCCGGGAATCAATATAAATGTATATTTCTCAAACCATGCTGCAAAAGCTAACCCAAACTGTTTCACTTTTCTCCTCCAAACCTCGTCGCAAGCTGCTTGTATGTTGGTACCATCATAAACCTCTGTTTCCAAGTCCGCAACCGTGCTATGAAAGCAAAAGCCTTCGGCACAGAGCCGAAGGCCATATCATAATTCGTTATGAACTGCTGCTTTAAGCAAATACAGGCTCCTTGAACATTTCCAGCTTGGCTTTAGAGTCTCTGCTGACATCCGCATGCAGACTGTTTCCGTGAGAATCCATCGTAACAATTGCCGCAAAGCCGTCAACCTGCAAATGCCACATAGCCTCCGGAATACCGAATTCCATGAAATCAACACCATTCACCCGCTGGATGCATTCCGCATAATACTGCGCTGCACCGCCGATGGCGTTCAGATAGACCGCGCCATGCTCCTGAAGCGCCTGCAAGGTGTTCGCGCCCATTCCGCCCTTGCCGATCACAGCGCGAATACCGAATTTTTTTAGAATATGTCCCTGGTACGGCTCTTCCCGGCTGCTGGTTGTCGGTCCTGCCGCCTTGACATGCCAGCCCTCATCGTCCTTCAGCATAACGGGACCACAGTGATAAATAACCGCTCCGTTCAGGTCAAGCGGCGCATCATGATCCATCAAGTGCTTATGAAGCGCGTCTCGTCCGGTGTGCATTTCACCGCGGATGACGACGACATCACCCACACGCAGGCTGCGAACCTGCTCCTCGCTGATCGGCGTCTGGAGCACAACCTCCCGGCCTTTTTCCGGCGCTTCCGCCGGCGCTGCAGGAGCTGCCTCAGTCTCTGCGTTCATCGCCACATGGCTGCCAGACTCATACAGCCAGCTGCGAATGTCACCGGTGGCCGGATCAATCAGCGCGCCCTGGCGGCGGAACGCCCAGCAGTTGTAGGCAACCGAAACGAAAAAGCTCGCCGGCAAACGGTTCATCGCCCCGATCTTGCAGCCAAGAAGTGTTACCTCACCGCCGAAGCCCATCGTGCCGATGCCCAGCTGATTCGCCGTTTCCATCACATACTCCTCCAGCTTCTGCAGGTCCGGATGAGGATTGATATCCTCTGCATGACGGAACAGCTGCTGCTTCGCCAGCTCGTAGCCCGTCGTGCGGTCTCCGCCGATGCCAACGCCGATAAATCCAGCGCTGCAGCCTTGTCCCTGCGCCTGATATACCGCATGCAGTATGCATTTACGGATTCCGTCCAGATCCCGTCCTGCTTTGCCAAGTCCCTCCAGCTCTGCGGGCAGGCTGTACTGAATGTTCTTGTTCTCGCAGCCGCCGCCCTTCAGAATGAGGCGAAGGTCAATATCGTCCTCCTCCCATTGCTCAAAATGGATGACCGGGGTTCCCGGGCCCAGATTATCCCCGCTGTTGCTGCCTGTCAGCGAATCCACAGAGTTCGGACGCAGCTTTCCATCCCGGGTTGCGCGGATGACGGCCTGATAGATGCTCTTCTTCATCTCAATCTGATTGGCGCCTACTGGCGTATGTACAACGAAGGTCGGCATGCCGGTATCCTGGCAGATCGGCGATACCTCCTGCTCCGCCATTTCGATATTCTGTGCAATGGTGGACAGCGCCAGCCCTGCACGCGTCGCTGCATCCTCTGCAGCCCGGCCGCGGTTGACTGCCCGCCTCACATCTGCCGGTAAATTTGTAGAGGTTTCAACAATTAAACGGTAAACACTTTCTTCAAACTGCTTCATTCTCCCATTCTCCTCTTCATCACAATGTGGCAGCAATCCTTGAAGCCGCCATTTCTATTAGCACCTGCACATAGCTTCTATTATAGCAAAAAGAGGGTTGTAAGGGTTTACTTAATTTTGAGGTCATCTGGTGCTTTTACCAAGCAAAAAAAGCGCTTTGGACGCAGCAAGCTGCTTCCAAAGCGCTAAGATTCATCCCATGCTTCTCTTACCCGTTGATGACTTCGCCGCCGTTGATATGGATCATTTGACCGCTGACATAAGAAGAGTCCGAGCAGGCCAGATATACATACGCCGGTGCCAGCTCTTCTGGCTGACCAGGACGCTTCATCGGCTGAGTCGCTCCAAACTGTGCCACCTGATCTTCCGGGAAGGTCGATGGAATGAGCGGTGTCCAGATTGGACCCGGCGCTACCCCGTTGACCCGGATGCCTTGCTCTGCCAGGTTCATCGAGAGTGAGCGGGTAAAGGCTACGATCGCCCCCTTGGTCGAGGAATAATCCAATAGCTGCGGGCTGCCCCGGTAAGCCGTAATGGATGCGGTATTAATAATCGCACTGCCCTTGCCCAAGTGCGGCATCGCCGCCTGAGTCATGTAGAACATACCGAATATGTTCGTACGGAACGTTTTTTCCAGCTGCTCTTTGGAAATGTCCTCGATCTTCTTCTGCGGGTGCTGCTCGGCAGCATTGTTGACCAGAACATCCAGCCCGCCCAGCTCGCTTACCGTCTGCCCTACAGCATCACGGCAAAATGCATCATCCCCTACATCTCCGGCGATCAGCAGACATTTGCGGCCTTCCTGCTCAACCTGACGCTTCGTTTCTTCCGCGTCACTGTGCTCACTCAAATAGACGATGGCCACATCTGCGCCTTCTTTAGCATAAGCTACGGCCACCGCACGGCCAATCCCGCTGTCACCGCCCGTAATCAAAGCGACCTTGCCCTTCAGCTTGTCCGCGGCTTTATAATCACTTGCTTCATATTCCGGAAGAGGGTTCATTTCGGACTCTTTACCCGGGCGATGATCCTGATGCTGCGGGGGTAGAGTCTGTTTTTGCTGTTGATCCTGTGACATTGTACATTCTCCTCTCAGGTAATGGTTTGCATTTTATGGTCACCATGCTGTGTTCCCTTGTAGGATGTCTAGGAGCGGGGCATCTTACTCTCCTCGTCTCCCGGTCATACATTACCACGCTCCCGGTGAAATCAAACCGCTGGCCGGAATTTTCTGAGAATACTTCAATACAAAAAAACTGTTCCTGTCACCAAATCGGCGGTGACAGGAACAGTCTCCATGTACATTACTTGTAGATCGGGTAAACCATGAAATAAATCATAACAAGTAGCAGAAGAGCAAGAATCAGGCTGAACGTGCGGAGCTTGGCAATGTCCGCGGTCACATCCCGCTTCTCACGGATTCCAGCCAGCGCGCCCTTCAGCGGCTTGCTCATGATGCCTGCGATTGCAAACATGGCCAGCAGAATGATGGTGACGATAATCATCCAGATGACGGCATATTCGCCTTGAGACATCATATACCCGCCCGTAATCAGCTGGATGACCAGACCATACTGAGCCAGCCGGTTAGCGACGCGGATTGTGTTTACGGCACCCTCCTGCGCTCCGGCGGACAGCTTCTGCGTGCTTCCCACGATGAACGGCAGGATCAGATAGAAGCCGAGGGCTGCAGTTCCAATCATATGCAGCAGAAAGAAAATATCGAACATACTTTTGACCTCCAAATGTAGAATGTGTTGAAACGTGTACTGGGGTAAGATATGTACCGAACCTATTATACTTAACATTGCCATGAAAGAAAAGCAATCCCGCTCTCTATATAGAAAGCGGGATTGCTTTGTTCGTTCCGGAGCTCCTGAAATCCTGTCAGTTCGGCTTCAGAATCGAGGTTACACTGCGGACAGAGTCCGCGGACTGATCCAGTGCGGCCTTCTCTTCGGGCGTCAGTTCCAGCTCGAAAATCCGCTCAATGCCGTTACCGCCAAGAATGGCGGGAACACCCATAAAGAGATTCTCATAGCCGTATTCTCCCTCCAGCAGCGCAATAACCGGCAGAATCCGCTTCTTGTCTTTAAGAATAGCTTCCGCCATCTGCACCAGTGAAGCGGCCGGCGCATAATAGGCACTGCCGTTTCCAAGCAGATTCACGATCTCGCCGCCGCCCACCCGGGTGCGCTGAACAATCGCTTCAATCCGCTCCGGAGAAATCAGCGTATCAATCGGAATGCCGCCGACGCTGGAATAACGAACCAGAGGCACCATATCGTCCCCGTGTCCGCCGAGCACGAAGCCCCGCACATCCTCTACCGATACGTTTAGCTCCTGGGCAATAAAGGTACAGTAGCGCGCTGTATCCAGAACACCGGACTGACCAATGACGCGATTCTTCGGAAAACCGAGCGCGTTATAAGCCACATAAGTCATAGCATCCACGGGATTACTTAGGATAATCACCGTAGAATCCGGAGCGTACTGCTTCACATTCTCACACACCGCACTCACAATACCGGCATTGATGTTCACCAGATCGTCCCGGCTCATCCCAGGCTTGCGGGCTACGCCCGCTGTAATGATGACAACGTCGGAGCCCGCAGCATCCTCATAGCTGGAAGTCCCTGTCATCCGGCTGTCAAAGCCCTGTACAGGGCTGGCTTCCAGAATATCCAGAGCCTTGCCCTTAGTAGGGTTCTCCAATTGTGGAATATCGAGCAGAACAACATCACCAAGTTCTTTTTGTCCCAGCATTAAAGCTGTTGTAGCACCGGTAAAGCCGGCGCCAATCACCGTGATTTTCTTACGCGTCATTGCCACAAGCGGGTCCCCCTTGCAAGGATAAGATGGTAGACATCAATTACATGTGATTGATGATTTCGTCCGCAAACTGGGAGCATTTCACTTCGGTAGCGCCATCCATCAGGCGAGCGAAGTCATAGGTTACAGTTTTATTGTTGATGGCACTTTCCATGCCTTTGTAGATCAGGTCTGCTGCTTCATTCCAGCCCAGGTGCTCCAGGAGCATTACGCCGGACAGGATGACAGAACCCGGATTTACAACGTCTTTGTCAGCATATTTAGGTGCAGTACCGTGTGTTGCTTCGAAAATAGCATGTCCTGTTACATAGTTAATGTTCGCACCAGGAGCAATACCAATACCACCTACCTGTGCTGCAAGAGCATCAGACAGATAGTCACCGTTCAGGTTCAGGGTTGCAATGACGTCAAAGTCGGTCGGACGAGTCAGAACCTGCTGCAGCGCGATGTCAGCGATGGCATCCTTCACGATGATCTTGCCAGCTTCTTCAGCCGCTTTCTGGGCAGCGTTCGCTGCGTCAGTGCCGTCCTTCTCCTTGATGACGTCGTATTGAGCCCAAGTGAATACCTTGTCGCCAAACTCCGCCTCAGCGACCTCGTAGCCCCAGTTCTTGAACGCGCCTTCGGTGAACTTCATGATGTTGCCCTTGTGAACCAGAGTTACGCTCTTACGGCCATGCTGGATCGCATATTCAACCGCTGCACGAACGAGACGCTTGGAGCCCTCGGAGGATACCGGCTTGATTCCGATTCCGGACGTTTCAGGGAAACGGATCTTGTTAACACCCATTTCTTCCTGGAAGAATTTAATGACCTTCTTCACTTCCTCGGAGCCTTCCTTGTACTCGATCCCTGCATAAATATCTTCCGTGTTCTCGCGGAAGATTACCATGTCTACCAGCTCAGGACGCTTGACCGGAGAAGGCACGCCATCGAAGTAACGAACAGGACGCAGGCAAGTGTACAGGTCAAGCTCTTGGCGCAGTGCAACGTTCAGGGAACGAATGCCGCCGCCGATTGGCGTCGTCAAAGGTCCCTTGATCGCTACGATATATTCGCGGATTGCTTCGAGCGTATCGTTCGGAAGCCATTCGCCGTATGTATTGAATGCTTTCTCACCGGCGAATACTTCATACCACGCAATGTTTTTGGAGCCGTTATAGGCTTTCTCTACAGCTGCATCCAGAACGCGCTTGGAAGCTTTCCAGATGTCACGGCCCGTGCCGTCGCCTTCGATGAAAGGAATAACAGGCTGATTTGGCACCTGAAGCTTGCCGTTATCAATCGTGATTTTTTCGCCTTCTGTTGGCATTGCAAATTTCTCGAGTTTCATAAGATTGGTTTCCTCCTTGAGTTAAATTACAGATTGATTGCTTGAACCAAGAACGCCGCAAAGGGCACAAAGAATGCCGCATTGCACCGGCAGCCCGGCCAAAGCGTTTCCTCTGCCCTTATTGTACAGCATTCAGCTGAAATTAGCGAAGAGAGAGCGGAACATACTTCTGATCCGTCAGGCCGGTGTATTCTGCCCGCGGACGAATAATCCGGTTGCCGTCATACTGCTCCAGAATATGTGCTGTCCAGCCGGATACGCGGCTGATGGCGAAGATCGGTGTAAACAGCTCATGCTCAATGCCCAGCTGGGTGTATACCGATGCCGAGTAGAAATCAACGTTTGGCTTCAGGCCCTTTTGTCCAGTAACGGTCTCTTCCACCAATACCGAAATATCATATAGGGATGTATCGCCCTTCATATCGCCAAGCTCCTTGGACATCTTCTGAAGATGCTTCGCGCGCGGATCGCCATTCTTGTATACACGGTGGCCAAAGCCCATAATTTTATCTTTATTCTGAAGCTTCTGCTGAATATAACCCTCAGCCTGATCGATCGTACCGATCTCATTGAGCATCTTCATTACAGCTTCATTAGCTCCGCCGTGCAATGGTCCCTTCAGGGCACCAATCGCCGAAGTTACGCCGGAATAAATGTCCGAAAGCGTTGCTACGGTGACGCGGGAAGCGAAGGTCGAAGCGTTAAGCTCATGGTCTGCGTGCAGCACGAGCGCTTGGTCAAGCGCCTTGATGGAGGTTTCCTCCGGCTGCTCTCCTCTGAGCATATACAGGAAATTCTCCGCAACAGAAACTCCGGCTTTCGGAGCAACCGGCTCCTTGCCCTGGCGGATTCTAGCAATCGCTGCGACAATCGTCGGCAGCTGCGCCTGCAGCTTAACCGCTTTCTTCTCGTTCGCTTCCTGGCTCATGTCCTCTGCATCTGCATCATATAATGCCAGCGAGGATACTGCGGAGCGAAGAGCTGCCATCGTATTCGTATCTTTGGGATAAAGCTTGATCTGCTCAATCAGGGCATCCGGAATCGCCGCATAATCGCTGAGATCCTTCTGCAGCTTCTGCAGCTCCTGCTCGTTAGGAAGCTTCCCAAACCAGAGTAAATAAGCTACTTCCTCAAAACTCGCATGCTCTGCAAGATCATCAATATTGTATCCACGGTACGTTAATACACCGTCGACAATGGAGCTGATCGAAGAAGTTGTAGCTACAATGCCTTCCAATCCTTTGGTAGCTGTCATGCGTCATCTCTCCTTTTTAATCGGGCTGTCCCGATACTGGATTGCTGTGAAAACTCTTTCATGATCCTGGATGAAGACACCAACCATACGGTTGTGTGACGTAAAATATTGCAAACTCTCTTTTATCATACCGGATAACGTCCAATAAGTGAACACACCGCGCCATATCATAGCATCAAAATGTTTTATCACGACCATAACAATTTTTTGGGGGTCTTGGCTCTCTTCGCATTAAATACAGAAGAAGGACCTTGATCTCTCAAGGTCCTGAGGAGGCTTACCCAAAGCGTCCGGATATGTAATCCTGCGTCAGCTTGTGATGCGGATTTGTGAAAATCTTGTCGGTCTTGTCCCGCTCGATGAGCTTGCCCAGGTAGAAATAGGCGGTGTAATCCGACACCCGTGCCGCCTGCTGCATATTATGGGTCACAATTACGATTCGGAGCTCTTGCTTGAGGGAAGCAATAAGCTCCTCAATCTTCCCGGTAGAAACCGGATCCAGCGCAGAGGCCGGCTCATCCAGAAGAACAATTTGCGGCTGAACGGAGAGTGCTCTTGCAATGCAGAGACGCTGCTGCTGTCCTCCGGAGAGAGACAGGGCGGACTCCTGCAGCCGATCCTTTACCTCGTCCCACAGCGCCGCCTTTCTCAGACTGGCTTCAACAATCTCATCCAGCTGCTTTTTCTTCCTGATGCCTCTGTACTTTGGACCAAAGGCAATATTGTTATAAACCGACTTATAGAACGGATTCGGCTTCTGCCACACCATTCCGATCTGCTGCCGCAGCTTGATCACATCTGTGTCCGGATGATTCAAGTCACTTCCATTCATCCAGATATGCCCCGTTGTCCGTGCCTGGGCTATGGCATCGTTCATCCGGTTCAGGGAGCGCAGAAAGGTCGATTTCCCGCAGCCGGAGGGTCCAATCAGTGCGGTGACGCTCTTCTCGGGAAACTGCAGGCTGATTTCTTTCACCGCTTGAAACGACCCATAGAACACACTTAAGCCTTCGGTTCCAAATGCTAGTGACATGTCCACTCACCCTTTCTAGTCCATGCGCTTGGCTGCTGTGAATTTACGGTAAGCGGCCCTGCCCAGCCACCGCGCTGCCAGATTAAAGCCCAGGATCAGAATGACAAGCACCGCCGATGCACCTGCAGCAATTTCCTTCGCGTCAGGCGCGAGCCCTTCGCTATTGACCTTCCAGATATGGACAGCCAGCGTCTCGGCTGGCCGCAGCGGATTGATCGGCGATCTGGCGCTCAGCGGATTCCAGTCCGTGAAGTCCAGCGGCGGACTGCTCATGCCTGCCGTGAACATGAGGGCAGCGGCTTCACCGAAGATGCGCCCGGAGGCGAGAATGGTGCCTGTAATCAAGCTTGGCAGCGCCACAGGAAGTAGAATAGACGTAATGATTTTCCATTTGGATAAACCGAGGGCATATCCCGCCTCCTTCTGTTCCTTGGGTACGGCGCGGAACGCCTGCTCCGTGGTCCGTACCATCAACGGCAGGTTGAATACCGCAAGCGCCATCGAGCCTGCCAGCAGGGAGAAGCCCAGACCTAACGTATTGACAAGCACCAGCAGACCGAATAACCCGATGACGATCGACGGGAAGGAGGACAGCACCTCCACAACGAGACGAATGAGATGAGTCAGCCTTCCCCCTTTCGCGTATTCAGCCATATAAATACCCCCACCCCATCCCAGCGGCACTGTAATAATCAGCGTCAGGATCAGGAGAAAGACCGAATTAAACAGCTGCGGCCCGATTCCCCCGCCGCCCCGTATCATCTGTGGTGTGCTCGTCAGGAAATGCCAGTTGATTTGGCCAAGCCCTCGAACAAGGATATATCCCAGCAGGCCGACCAGCAGGGCTACAATCAGCATCGCGAAGAAGCAGATTACGACGGTCGCAATCCTGTCCGCTCTTTTGGCTCTTTTAATCATATCCGGTTTCTCCTTTCCAGCAGTCTCACCAGAATGACAAACACAAACGTCATCGCGAGAAGAACCAGTGCCATACTCCATAAGGCGTTATTGTGCACCGACCCCATAGCTGTGTTCCCCATGCTCAAGGTAATGGTACTGGTGAGGGTGGCCGCCGATTCAGTCAGAGAGCTCGGAATATGCGGAGCATTACCAATGACCATCTGGACAGCCAGCGCCTCTCCGAACGCACGGGCCATCCCCAGCACAATGCCTGTCAGCAGGGCCGGAAGAACTGTAGGAATCACCACGCGGTAAATCGTTTGCCACCGGGTTGCCCCCAGCGCCAAGGAGGACTCGCGAAGCCCGCCCCGCAGGGATGCCAGCGCATCCGCCATAATGCTCGTAATCGTCGGCAGAATCATGACCGAGAGCACCAGACAGCCTGCAAGAATGCCAAAGCCTTGTCCGCCGATATAGTCCCGAATGAAAGGTACGATTACTGTCAGACCGATGAACCCGTACACGACGGAAGGAATACCCGAGAGAAGCTCCACCGCCGGCTGTAAGATTCTTTTGCCGCGTCCAGGCAGTATTTCTGTCATAAACAAAGCCGCGCACAGGCTGAGCGGTCCGGCAATGAGTGCAGCCAGCAGTGTCACAGCAAAGGAACCTGTAATAAAGGGCAGCGCACCGAAGGACTCATCCGGGCTCCATCTGGTGCCGGTAAAAAATTCTCTCAGGCTGACATCATTCTCCAAGAATGTAGCCAAGCCTTTTGACGATACAAAAAACACGTTCGAAACGATAACGACAAGCAGCACAACAACACAGATAGAGGTATAGATACGTCCGATCCAGTCCTCCCAGTAGTGCTTTTCTCTGCGTTTTCTGTTCTTGACGTCTTGATTCAAGGCTGCATCCTTACCCATCTGTCCCATGGCTGACCTTCTTTCTAGCTGGAAAATAGAGACGGGGGATTCGCCTCTATTCCATGATCATTCTCTTTTCTATCGCAACTCTAATTCTTGGACACGTTGCCTGCGGCATCCCGGGTTACCTGCATACCGGAAACCGGAATGTAGCCTAACTCCACGACATCCCCTTCCTGAACCTCAGGAGACACCATATAGTCCAGAAATGCTTGGACAGCCTCGCTCGGCTCTCCCTTGGTATACATGTGCTGATACGCCCATACCGGATAGCTGCCGTTCTGCACATTTTCCACAGTCGCTTGAACACCGTCATAGTTCACCGGCTTGATGCTGTCATCTCCAAGGTAAGACAGTGCAAGGTAACCAATCGCGCCCGGTGTTTCAGCAACAAGCTTCTTGACCGTACCGCTTGAATCTTCTTGAATTGAGCCTTGCAGATCAGGCAGCTTGGATTGTCCCAAGGCGAAGGTCTCGAACGTAGCACGGGTACCGGAGCTTGCCGGACGGTTTACAATGACAATTTCCTGATCCTCGCCGCCAAGCTCCTTCCAGTTCTTCACCGCACCCGTAAAAATATCAACCATCTGCTCCTTTGACAGATCGTCTATCGTGACAGCCGGGTTCACGACGGCCGTGATCGCCACGACGGCCACCTGATGGTCAACAAGCTCTGCCGCTTGAGCAGCCTCCAGCTTCTCTTCACCGAAGACGTCGGAGTTTCCGATGTCTGCTTGACCCTCAGACACTTGAGTAAGCCCTGTTCCGCTGCCTCCGCCTTGAACCTGAACCGTAAGCTCTTGATATGGAGCCTGCGTCATAAATGTCTGCCCTGCTTGATCCACCAGCGGCTGCATAGCGGTAGAGCCAACAGCGAGAATAGAGCCGTTCAGCTTACGCTCTCCCGCTTCACTTCCCGCTCCTCCCGGATCGTTGGCAGCCTCATCGCTGCCTCCGCATGCGGCGAGACTGAGCAGAAGAGATCCTAGCATCAGGGTCCAAGGCAGTTTCTTTTTCATGTGAATGTATCCTTCCTGTTGTGGAGTCATGATCTGACTATAGTGTTAACTATCCACATTTCTTCATACCAATCTGCAGCTTTCTTTTCAAAAACCTGAAAAACACAAAAAAGCCGGTCCTGACGGACCGGCTGTCACAAGCAAATCTAACGCTTGAAAATTGTAATTTTACCGTTCTTGATATTTCGTTTCATCCACTTGATCAGCAAGAAGCGATATAATGGCCTTGTCAGCGGGAAGAGCATGGTAAAGCCAATGAGATCCGTCACAAAGCCCGGGAGGATCAAAAGAATGCCGCCGATAAAAATGCACAGTCCCACTGCCATCGATTCTCCCGGCATCATGCCGGCATTCGCCTTCAGCTTGGCATCTTCCATCGCCTTTCGCCCCTCAAAACGCATCATGGCTACCCCGATGGCCGAGGTCAGCAGTGTCAGCAGGAAGGTATTCATGCCTCCTACCTGATCCGCAACGTATGAAAAGCCGAATATTTCAATAGCAGGCATAAAGATAATCGCTGCCAGTATCCATTTCCACATAGCCAAGCTCCTTTCCCTCAATCCAGAGAGTTCCTTAGTGCAGCATACAGCTCCGGCAGAGATTTATCCAATCGGGCTGGCTTCCATTCCCGGTTCACCCAGACGTGCCGGGTCGAGCCGGTTACGAGCAGTTCCCCGGGAAGATCCCCTCCGTCTTTCCATTGTACCTCTATTGACGGTGCCGGGTCCAATTTGCTCATTCTTCGGACCTCATAGCGGTATTGAATACGAAGCGGAGAGAAGGCGGTTATTGAGGTGAACACTACAATTTCATCATCATACCTCGCGGGCTGCTTATACTGGATGTCCAGATCCACCACGGGCAGAAGCAGTCCGGCCGCTTCGATTTCGGAATAAGAATAGCCCATCGCCCGGATCATCTCGGTACGGCCAATCTCCATCCATTGCAAGTAATTAGAGTGGTAGACCACCCCCATCTGATCCGTCTCCTGATACCGCACCCGCAGGGCTGCCGTGAACCAGCGTATGGGCCCTTCCTCATTCACCTTTGCCATTCAAAAAAGCCTCCCTCTATGAAGGAAGAAGCAATGGTCGATTAGCTCGCCCATTGCTTCTTCGTCATGGATATATCGTTATAGCCTGGATCGTCTTATTGCTGTGCCGGAATCTGACTCACCTTCACCAGGTTCGTGGAGCCGGATTTACCGAGCGGAATACCCGCTGTGATCACAACGAGATCATCTTCTTTGACCAGACCGGATTTGACGCCGCCTTGCAGCGCGTAATCAAACATTTCGTCTGTCGAGGTCGCAGTTTCGCCCTTCACCGGGAATACGCCCCATGTCAATGCCAGGCGTCTCAGTGTCCGCTCCTCTGGAGTAACCGCAATGATTGGGGACTTCGGACGGTACTTGGATACCATACGAGCTGTTGTTCCCGATTGAGTCGAAGAAATAATCGCTTTCGCGTTCAGATCCAGTGCAGAGATTGCGACGGATTGGCTGATCGCTTCCGTTACTGTTGTTTCCTGCGCGATGCGCTGCTTCAGGAACAGATCCCGGTGGTTCAGTGCAGATTCTGCCTTTTCAGCAATGCGGGACATGGTCAGCACAGATTCGACCGGATACTTGCCGGCAGCCGTTTCGCCGGAGAGCATGATAGCATCTGTTCCGTCAAAAATAGCATTCGCCACGTCACTCGCTTCAGCGCGGGTTGGACGCGGGTTACGCTGCATGGAATCGAGCATTTGTGTTGCTGTAATGACCGGCTTGCCGGCAATATTACACTTCTCGATCATACGCTTCTGTACAAGAGGAACCTCTTCAGCAGGGATTTCGACGCCGAGGTCACCACGCGCAACCATCAAGCCGTCGGAAACCTCAAGAATTTCATCCAGGTTGTCCACACCCTGCTGGTTCTCAATCTTGGAAATAATCTGGATATGCTCAGCGTTATGACGCTTCAGCAGTTCACGGATCTCGAGAACATCACTAGCTTTACGAACGAAGGATGCGGCAATAAAATCGATGCCCTGCTCGATTCCGAATACGATGTCACTGGCGTCCTTCTCGGTAATGCCCGGCAGGGAAATCGAAACGCCCGGTACATTCACGCCCTTCTTGCTCTTGATCGTTCCGCCGTTGACGATGCGGCATCTGATTTCAGTGCCCTGCACCTCAACCACTGTCAAGCCGATCAATCCATCATCGATTAAAATGGTTGACCCCGGCTGTACGTCCTCCGGAAGGTTCTTGTAGGTTACTGTCAAACGGTTCTTGTCGCCGAGAATTTCATCGGTAGTCAAGGTAACATACTCGTCCTGAACCAATTCAATCGGCTCTACTTCCAGCTTGCCGGTACGGATCTCAGGGCCTTTCGTGTCGAGCAGGATCGCTACGGTCTTGTTCAGCTCCTCGCAGGCTTGGCGGATGTTCTTGATTCTGCCGCCATGCTCGTCGAAATCACCATGAGAGAAGTTCAGGCGGGCTACATTCATTCCAGCCATAATCAGCTTCTTGGTGTTTTCGAGCGATTCGCTGGAAGGACCGATCGTACATACAATTTTTGTTTTGCGCATTTAGGTTTCCTCCGTTTTTCAAGGGTTCTCTATATTCTCTATATCTCTTCCAACAATTAAATTTACTACAGTTTATGACGTTTGTATAGAAATTTTGTCACATCCTGTCACGCTGTCGGATTCGCCTCCGGCTCCGGACTTGGTGACGGTGCAAAATCAAAGCTTCCGATCTTTCTGAACTTCTGGTAACGGTCCTCCACAAGCTCGCACGCATCCATTGCGGAAAGCTCCTTCAGATGCCGCAGCAGCGCTGACTTAATGTAATCTGCGCTTTCCTCATAGCCCTTATGGGCTCCGCCCATCGGCTCTGGAACGATCTCTTCGATAACCTCCATCTCCAGAAGGTCTTGTGCGGTAATCTTCATCGCTTCCGCCGCCTGGTCCGCCTTAGAGGCATCCTTCCACAGAATGGAAGCAGCTCCGTTCGGGGAAATGACCGAGTAGATGGCATTCTCCAGCATCAGGATCCGGTTGCCCACAGCCATCGCAAGAGCACCGCCGCTTCCTCCCTCGCCGATGACTACACATACTACCGGAACCCCTAGTGAAGACATTTCCCGCAGATTGCGGGCAATCGCCTCGGACTGGCCTCTTTCTTCCGCAGTATTCCCCGGGTATGCACCCTTCGTATCAATAAAGGTGATGATCGGACGCTTGAATTTCTCCGCCTGCTGCATAAGACGCAGCGCCTTGCGGAAGCCTTCCGGGTGGGCGCTTCCGAAGAAACGGGCGATGTTATCCTTCGTATCCTTACCCCGCTGCTGGCCAATAACCGTCACCGGAACGCCATTCAGCTTCGCCAGACCTCCGACGACAGCAAGATCATCTCCATATAGCCTGTCCCCATGCAGCTCGATAAAATCCGTAAAAATAAGCTGGATTAAATCCAGCGATGTCGGACGCTGCTGGTGCCTGGCCAGATGCATTTTCTGGGAAGGAGAAATGGAGGAGTAAATCTCCTCCTCCAGCTGTTTATATCGTTCTTCCAGACGGGCAATCTCATCCGTGAAATCGATGCCCTTCTCCTGTCCAAACTGTCTCAATTCCTCAATCTTCTTGCGCATCTCCGCAAGAGGCTTTTCGAAAGGTAATTCGCCTGACATTAAAATTCCCCTTTCACAGCATGCATTTCGAGCAGCTTGCCCAGCATGGAGCGCAAATCCTTGCGGTGGACAACCATGTCGAGCTGTCCGTGATTCAGGTTGAATTCCGCGGTCTGGAAATCCTCCGGAAGCTTCTGGCGGATGGTCTGCTCAATGACGATTCTGCCGGCGAAGCCGAATACGGCTCCCGGCTCAGCGATGTTAATATCGCCAAGTGTTGCAAAGCTGGCGGATACTCCGCCCGTCGTCGGATCTGTAATCACTGAAATATACAAGCCGCCCTGTTCGCCAAAGCGGGAGAGTGCTGCGCTCGTCTTCGCCATCTGCATCAAGCTGAGAATGCTCTCCTGCATCCGTGCGCCGCCGGAGGTGGAGAAAATAATAAGCGGCAGCCCATGCTTTCCGGCATGCTCAATCGCCCGGGTAATCTTCTCGCCTACAACGGAGCCCATACTGCCGGTGAAAAAGTCAAAGCTCATTACGGCCACCACCACTGGCTGTCCGCAAATAAAGCCTTTGCCTGTAACGACGGCATCATGGAGACCTGATTTCATCTTCTGCTGCTCCAGCTTGCCGGCATATCCCGGAAACTGCAGCGGATCTACTGAAATCATATCCGCATCAAATTCCTCAAAGCTTGTCTCATCGAGCGTGATCCCAATACGTTCCAAGGCATTCAGCCTCATATGGTGCCCGCACTCCAGACATACCTTAAGGTTCTTCTCAAGCTCCTTGCTGTACTGAATCACGCCGCATTTGACGCATTTGTTCATGAGCCCTTCCGGGATTTCGCGCTTCGGGCGTTCTCCCTCTTCTCTCTGCCCGGACCTCACCGCTTGATCAGAGGGAATGGTGGCGTATCTTCTCTTCTTCTGAAACAGATCTTTAAACACAACTACACCTCTCCAGCCGTATATTTGAATGGCCGCAAACTAAGCGATATTCATCATTTGTATCTGGCAAGCTTCGCTATGTAACCCTTGTGCTAGGGGTGCAATATCGAATTCAACACTTCCTGTACCTCGTCCAGCTCCCCCGAAGGTACCCGTATCTCGTATTGTTGCTTTGAAAGATTCACAGGACGGCTTTGAACCAAAAACCCTTCTTCTGTCAGCCTGGTTGTAATCATTTCTGCCACCTTGGAGGTGGGAGCGATATATATTACCGTCCACATGCCTTTCAGATCCCCCTAATTTCATGCTATAGGCATATCCTGAGCCGATATAATGGATAATGATAACACACTTCTATTTTTACCTCAACAAAAGAGAAGAGGGGCTGAGCAGGCATGATTCCGGCAATGGTCCTAAAAAATCACTGATTTTGTCGTTTGCGGTCAGTCGATGGAGGACGTGTAGGAAGCCGCTCCAGGATCATTGTGCGCAATTCTCGAGGATGCCGCTGCGGCGATGCCTGCAACAAGATCATCCAGAAACACATGAACGGACTTCCTGTCTTCATTTAAAGTGTGAATAACCCCGATCTTTTCCTTATCTAAATATCCGAAGCTGGTCAGCCCAATCATACCGTAAATGCTCGTCACGCCAAGCGCCAGTGTCTCATCTACTCCGTACAATGGCTCATCTTGATCCATAATCGATTGCAGCGGCTCGGGCAGCAGCCGCGACTCAGCCAGCTTGTCTAATGCAATGCCTGTAAAGAGAGTATACTGTACCTCCCGTTTGCCCAGCACAGCCCTCACGCTGTTCTCACACGCTGCTAATGTCAGATCCGGATGATATTTCTGCTGCAGCTGAAACACAATGTCTGCAATTGCAGACACGCTGACGCCCCGTTCTAGAAGCATGCTTTCTGCCAGTTCCATTGACATACAAAATCCCTCCCGCACAATACCGTTAGCACGCTGGTGCTCGCTTGCGACGTCACCGGCGCGCTGGGCAGCAGCCACGAAATGTATCCATTCCGTGGTGTCCTTAAGTGTATGCAGGAGGGATATGAAATGTTCATTATAAATGATCCGCTATTTGATTTTTACGCTGCCTTTACCCAGCATTTCCTCGATCGAGGCTACCAATACGTCCGTGGGATCAATCCGGTAGGCCTCGCTGAGGGCCAGCGCCTTCTGATTGCTTTCATAGAATAGCACCGTCGCCGCTGGCCCCCTGTGCTGCTGCAGCAGCTTTTTGAGCCTCGACAGAATTTGAGGATCCTCGCAGTCCGGAGATATTTTGATAAATACCCGCTGGCCTGCGCTCTGCTCCTTGAAGCCGTCCTCGGGTGATTGCTTCACTTCTTCCCCAGGCGGCATGCCCTGCTGCTTCCGAGTGGATTCCGGCGGCCTAACAGCCGGTCTCACAGCGGACCGCTCCTTGCGCCCGATTCGGGATCGCCTTACAAGCTGCTGCAGCCGATCCCGTTCAAGCGGTGATGCCTCCTCGGCAAGCAGCTTGTAGCCCTCGTCCTGCTTCTGGACCTTGGCTCGCAGGGCCAGCAGCGCACCTTTCTCAATGAAGGGGCTGCTCTTCCTCCAGACCTCCGGAAAGAGCACCACCTCGCAGCGGTCAATCTGGTCCTCAAATTCTACAAAGGCCATCGCCTTGCCCTGCTTGGTGGTTATCGTCTTGACCGCGACCACCATACCCGCCACCGTAACCTGGGACTCATCGGCAGCCTCGTCCAAGTCCATCAGCCGCTCGGTTCCGGCCTCTTGCAGCAGCTCGTCATAATCATCCAGAGGATGGCCGGAGAGATACATGCCGAGCAGATCCCGCTCCAGATCCAGCTGCTGGCTGGCGGAATACGGCGGAATATCCGGATATTCAATATCCCAATTCGCCGTTTCAATCACATCGAAGTCGAAGAGCTGAATTTGCAGATCCTCTCGCTCCTTCCGCCATTTCAGCGCGGCCTCCACGGTTTCATCCACCATGGCGGTCTGCTGCGAGCGATGCCCTGGCAGAGAGTCAAAGGCACCGGCCTGAATAAGCGATTCAATCACCCGCTTATTGCAGACCCGCAGGTCGATCCGGCGGCAGAAATCCAGCAGGCTTTCAAAGGGCTTGTCTTCACGAAGACGGACCATGCTGTCCACAGCCTGGGTCCCGACATTCTTGATTGCGGCAAGCCCGAAGCGAATAAATCCGGGAGACCCGCCATTCTCTGCATCACCAGCCTCCGCTACCGGGGTGAACAGGCTCCCGCTTTCATTCACGTCAGGGGGAAGCACCTTGATGCCCATGCGCTGGCATTCCAGCACATATTCCGCCACCTTCCGGTGGCTGCCCATGACCGCGGTGAGCATGGATGCCATAAAATGAACAGGATAGTGGGCCTTTAGATACGCCGTCTGGAAGGCAAGGACACCATATGCCGCGGCATGGGCCCGCGGGAAGCCGTAATCCGCAAAGCGAACGATCATATCGTACACCCGATTCGCTTCATCCCCGGAATAGCCCTGGTTCAAGCTGCCGGTCACGAAATGATCCCGTTCCAGATCCAGCACCTCACGCTTCTTCTTGGAGACCGCTCGTCTCAGCAGATCTGCTTCTCCCAGCGAGAACCCTGCCATCCGGGACGCGATCTGCATGATCTGCTCCTGATAGACAATAATGCCGTAGGTGTCGCCTAATATTTCGGCCAGGTCCGGATGCGGGTACTCCGGCTCGATGACGCCGTGCTTGGCCTGAATGTACTTCGGAATAAAATCCATCGGCCCCGGACGGTACAGCGCCAGCACGGAAATAATATCTTCAAATCCACTCGGCTTCAGATCCTTCAGCACTCTTCGCATCCCTGCCGACTCCAGCTGGAATACTCCCGTCGTATCGCCTCGGCCCAGCATGGCATAGGTAGCGGGATCGTCATCAGCAATCCTGCTCCAGTCCGGCGGCGTCAGCCCCGTTTCCTGAATCCATCTCATACTCCGCTCGATAATGGACAGGGTTCGAAGACCCAGAAAGTCCATCTTCAGCAAGCCAATGCTTTCCAGATTCTCCATCGAATATTGCGTCAAAGCCGTCTTCTCGCTGCCTTCCTGAAGGGGGACCGTCTCGGTCAGCGGTTCCTTGGAAATGACCACGCCTGCGGCATGCGTCGACGCGTGCCGGGGCATGCCCTCCACCTTCATTGCCATATCCAGCAGCTGCTTCACCTTCGGCTTGCTGTCGTACTGCTCCTTCAGGCCGGGACTGTCCTCGACAGCCCGGGCAATGCGGATGCCAAGCTGATTCGGAATCAGCTTGGCCGTGCGGTCTACATCTCCAAAGGGCACGTTCAATGCGCGGCCGACATCGCGCACGGCGGCCTTGGCTGCAAGCGTACCGAAGGTAATAATCTGAGCCACGTGCTGACGTCCGTATTTATCAACCACATAGTCGATGACTTCATCGCGCCGCTCGTCACTAAAGTCAATGTCGATATCCGGCATACTCACCCGCTCCGGATTCAGAAAGCGCTCGAAGAGCAAATGATATTTCATCGGGTCCACATTCGTAATCTGCAAGGTGTACGCTACCAGGCTTCCTGCAGAAGAGCCCCTGCCCGGTCCAACAGCAATGCCCTGCCGATGGGCATATGCAATGAAATCCCACACAATCAAGAAATAATGGCTAAAGCCCATGTTCTCAATGACGCCCAGCTCATAATGAAGCCGACGATGAAGCTCCTCCCGCATGGCCTCATCCTGCCACCGTTCACTGCCGCGATAACGCAGCTCAAGCCCTTCAAGGCACAGCTGGCCTAGATAAGCGGCAGCGTCCATGCCTTCCGGGAGCGGCCGGTACTCCGGCAGAATGGACTGCCCGAAGGTCATTTCCAGAGAGCACTGCTCCGCAATGGCGACGGTATTAGCCGCCGCTTCCATGGCATGGGGAAACAGACGACCCATCTCCTCAGCACTCTTCAAGTACAGCTGCCGGGTCGGAATTCTCAGCCGGCTGTCATCCTCCACGTTCGTGCCTGTGCCGATGCAAATCAATACATCCTGGACCTCGGCATCCTCCGGCGCCAAATAGTGAACATCATTCGTTAACACGAGCGGGATGTCCAGCTCCTGCGATAACTGAATCAGCTGAGAATTGACACGCTTCTGCTCCGGCAGGCCATGGTCCTGCAGCTCCAGATAATAGTCAGGTCCAAAAATTCCCTTATACCGTAAAGCCGCCTCCCGCGCGGCATCGGTACGGCCATGCAGCAGCTGCTGCGGCACTTCGCCGCCCAGGCACGCACTCAGGCATATAATGCCTTCATGAAATTCCGCCAGAGCCTCCATATCAATCCGGGGCTTATAATGAAACCCCTCTAAATGGCCGATGGAGCACAGCTTCATCAGATTGCGATAGCCGGTCTCGTTCTTCGCCAGCAGTATTAAATGGTAGATCGGCTGATCCTTGCGGCTTCCCCGGTCCTTCCGGGAGCCTTCCGTAATATAAGCCTCACAGCCGATAATCGGCTTGATTCCGTGCTGCTTGCATAATTTATAAAACGGCACAGCGCCATACATCACGCCATGATCGGTAAGGGCGAGTGATTTCATGCCCAGCTCAGCTGCCTGCTGAACGAGCTCTGTCAGCTTTGCAGCCCCGTCGAGCAGACTGTATTCACTGTGCACGTGTAGATGCACGAAAGAGCTCATGGCACGCCTCCTTAGGAATAACCTTCTATGCCTTGCCGCTCCCTCTGCAAGGTGCGGAAATCAAGGATGTCAGTATGAATTTTCTCTTCTATTTTATCATAATGTGCCTTCAGACGCCCATACAATGGAACAGGAGACTTATGGACAGGCGGTCACGGTCCTGCCCGCAGAAAGGGGCTGCAAATGAGATGAATGTATTTCTATCCAAGGCCATACTGGATTTCTTCATTGCGTTCGGGATTGTGCTTGGGGGTGCCATGGTGGGCGGGATCGGTGCCGTGTTCTCCATGCAGCCGCCGACGCAGACGATGCTGGACGTCGCCGACCGGATTAAAATCTGGGCTCTCGCTGCAGCGGTTGGCGGTACGATTGATCCCATGCGCGTCATTGAAAGCAATATGCTGGGAGGCAATCTTTCTCCCGCCATCAAGCAGGTGCTGTATCTCGTCTTTGCCTTTCTTGGCGCCCATATGGGCAGCGAGCTGGTGAAATGGGTCTGCCAGGACCGGGGCTGAAGGATACATTATGAGAGTGCCGCAGTTTCGTCGATACCGCCACCTTTATCATGGAGCCTCCCTGCTGGTCCTGGGCATGGTCATCGGAAGCATTGTGTATAACTCGCTGTATCATGCCAGCTACAACAAGCTATGGATGAACAATCGTGACATGCAGATTCAGATTTCCCAGTATGAGGAGGATATTCAGAACCTGAAGAAATACAACAAGCAGCCCACC
This sequence comes from Paenibacillus sp. JSM ZJ436, assembly GCF_044383795.1. NCBI lineage: Bacteria > Bacillati > Bacillota > Bacilli > Caryophanales > Paenibacillaceae > Paenibacillus > Paenibacillus sp. JSM ZJ436. Next base: position 381,224 of record NZ_JBISEO010000003.1, on the reverse strand, counting down.
GTCATCCGGGAAATCAAGCTGCGCGCGGAGCAGAAGAACAATGAGCTGGACAGCCTTGTGATCAAGGAAATTTTGCAGTTGCTCGGCAAAGATCTCGCTGCTCTCCGAGGGAGAAGCGTCTTTGATATTGATACAGACAGCAAGCTGGCCCGTTCGCTGCTGGAGGATAAATTATACAAGATTAGAGATAAGAGCTTTACGGTCAAGATTCGGACCATGCTCGTGATGGAGGGCGTGCTGCAAATCTGGGTGGAGATTGATATGAAGATTCAAACGGGAGGGGATTCATGATACAATACGAAAGGCTATGGACGGAGTAATCTATGGGTTCATGAATATTTTATGATGTAGAAGGAGTGCGCCTCTAATGATGGATATGCTGAAATATGCACTTATTTTTGTACTGGCTGCAGCCTGTGTGCTGGCTGCCCTGAACAGTGTCCGCGCCCGCCGCAAGCGAGATCCTCTGGAACGGGGCAGACATCAGGCGCTGACCAACGTGTGGATGGGCGTGATGCTCATCGTGCTGTCTGTGCTGGCCATGCTCATGTTCAGCGGCTCCACGGTGGCTGTCATTGTCGAAGCCATATTTATGGTGCTTGGCGCGTTTAATATATTCGCTGGGCTGCGCAGCCGCTCCTATTACAGCCGCCAGCAGAAGGCGAACAGCTAAGCTTGCTTATTCCGCTGTCACCGCTATCCCTGGTCAATCGACTGCAGCGTCATGACCGACTTTGCAACCAGGCTGGAATCATGCATAATCTCGACTTCCAGCCTGCAGGTCCGGCGGCTCAGCTCCAGCAGGCTTGGATGAATCACAATGGGATCCTCAATCTGCACCGGACGGATGAAGAAGGTGGAAAGCTGGTCCAATACATAATCCCCGCCCGTCCAGTCCTTGGCCGCGCGAAATGCAGCCTGACTCATGACCGTGGTCAGAATGCCTTGAGAAATGGTCCCGAGGTCAGTCGCCATCTGTGGTGTAATTAATCCGTGAAAGAACAGCTTCCCCTGCTCGTCCCGATCCTCCGCCATTCCGTTCCAGATTAACTGATCAAAGGTTTCTCCCATCTGGGGCTGATTCCGCGCATTGCGGAGCGCCTCCAGCACCTCTTTGCGGGTCACAGTCGCCACCAGCTTCCGGTTCCGGTCCACAATCGGCAGGAAGTCAATGCCTTCCCACATCATAATCTGGGCCGCGGACGCCAGAGAAGTCTTCAGCGTAGCGGTAATAGGATTGCGCGTAATCGCCTTGTCGATCGCCTGATGATCCGCCAGCACCGCCGTATCCTTCGCTCCTACGATCCCGATGACACGGTTCCACTCATCGGTTACCGGGAAGCGCTCCTCGCCGCTGCGCAGGACCATCTCCCGGAATTCCAGCGCAGTGACTGAGTTTTTGAGCGGCGGGATCTTGGGACGTTCACCTGCAATATCCTCCACCAGCATAATTTTCTTCTTGATCAGCCTGTCAAAAATCGCCCGGTTAATCATCGACGCCACGGTAAATGTGTCATGACGCGAGGACATCACCGGCAGCCCCAGCCGATCCGCCAGCTGCTTCACTTCCCGGCTAGTCCCGAACCCGCCGGTAATCAGCACGCCTGCTCCTTGCTCCAGCGCCAGAATATGAGCATCCTCCCGGTTCCCTACGATCATAAGGCTGCCAGCATCAATATAACGGACCATCGCCTCCACCTTCATCGCACCGATTACATATTTATAGAGGCTTTTATCGAGGCCCTCTGACCCGCCAAGCACATGGCCCTCCACGATGTTAACGACATCAGAAAAGGTGAGCTGCTCTGATATATTTCTTGGCTTACGCTCGATGCGCACGGTACCGATTCTTTCCTTGGTCATGACAATGCCTAAGGATTCTGCCTCTTTTACTGCCCGGTATGCCGTCCCCTCGCTGACCGCCAGCTCCTTCGCCAGCCTTCGGACCGATATTTTCTCTCCAATCTTCAAGCCTTCAATATATTGCACCAGCTGTTCATGCTTGGTTACCGTCTCGTCCTTGATGTCCAACTGTTACACCCCCTGGGTTACATCTGTACTACTCTGTTACTATTATATCATGCCAGCCCAGCTTATCCATGTTAGCTCGTGAAATCTCAGGTCGTCTGTAATTCCAGCACACAGCATGACAAAGACGCCGTCAGCAGCACATCTCTGACAGCGCCTTCCCTGGCATTTCACCTCTATACCCTCATGAGTGTCGTTGTATTATTCGCCGGCAGACATGCTGCGGGCTTCCCGCTCCTCCGGCCATTTCAGCTGCCATTGCTTCAGCTTCTCGCGGCGGATTTCATCCAGTGCCTTCTGCTTCGCCTCGTCCACGCCGATGAGAATGTGCAGATGCGAGCCAATGACGAGCAGCGCAAAGCCGGCCCATACAGCTCCGAACAGCGCCGCCCACGAGAAGCCTCCAGCGAACGAGATGCTTGGCAAGGCGTACAGCAGCATCGCCAGGGCGATGACCAGGTAGATCAGATGCTTGACTTTGCTTTTTTTCCGATTCATGATATCCAGCTCCTCTATGATTCAATCTCTATAGTTCTACTCTATGAGAGACGGAGCGAAATTATGAGACAAGTTAGGGAATCCCGGCAAAAAAAGAGCATTACCCTGCCCAAGGGCAGTGCCCTGGCAAAGTAATGCTTCTCTATAGGCAGACTCACCTCTCAAGTGAGCACAAAATACAGCTCCATTATGGCTGCGCCGGTCCGTACAGATCCTGCAGGCTATCTGAAATAATCTTGTTTACATCCTCAATGATGACGCTCAGACGGCGCTCGGCATCGAACAAACGACGGATGCTGAGGTTCATGCTAAGCACCTCGAACAGCTTCTCCACCTGCTCCATTTCTTCCTGGGACGGCATATCCCCAGTCATGATGCGCTGCTGAATTTCCATCTGCCGCTCACGGAAGCTGTTCAGCATCTGCTTGCTTTCGGCGTCGCCTTCAATCAGCTTCATCGCCGACGTAATTTCCTGCACTTCCTCGCTTTCTCTCATCGCTTTTGCCAGATCATTCGCCTTATCATAAATATTGCTCATCGTTGGTGCCTCCTTGGTAGTAAACGGCGCTGCCGTATGAAATGAAAACCATAATTACTTCAGCCACAAAATGGTAATAGAAGACTGAACCAGGCCAATGAGGGCTCCAAGCGCCACTCCCAGCCAGGTAATCGCCCGAAATTCCTTGCCCGACACGCTTAAAATAACCTGCTCCAGACGCTCTACCGGAAATCTTTCCACCTGCTCCTGCACCAGCTCCGGTAGCCGGATCGACTTTACCAGTGCCGGGACCGCCGAGCTCGCCATACCGAGCCCTTTGTCCACCCACTGCGGCAGAGCCTCCTGCAAGGCAGCGAGACGGGGCCGAACGATCTCCGCGATGGTGACCTGCTCGCCCCGCGCCATCCATTCTTCCCACGGCAGGACCTGCTCCAGCTTCTGAAGCAGCAGCTCCAGCGCAGGCTCTCCCGCCAGGGACTGCACTAGCGCGCCCAGCGGCATCTCTCCATACTGCTCCAGCTTGGCTGCAATGATGTCTGCCACCGTGCGGTGGACACGTCCCCCTTCCAGCTGGCCGATCAGAGTCGGCGTGAGCTTCTGGACGAGCTTGTCCTCATCTACGAACAGAGCCGCCATCGTGCCCAAAAACCCCCCTGCCTTGTCCACCATGGAGTGGGTCATTTCCCGGAGCATCCGCTGTCCCTCTGCCGACAGCAGCGTATCGCCAAGCTCCTTCAGCATCATTTCGGCCGCCTGCTCGCTCCATTGGCGGCGCTTGTCCTCCGACCAGCCCGGAACAAGCTCCTTCAGCGGCTTCTCCTCAAGGCCATAAGCCGCCCACATAGATACAGCAGACCGACTTACCGCAGAGCGGGCCGACTGCAGGGCCTTGCCCTTCAAAGCCTCCCACTCCTCCTCACTCCAGATCCCCAGCAGCACATCCTTAACGGAGTCTTCACTTTCTGCCAGGCTGTTCAGCTTGGCGGACAATGTATCCACCGCCTTCTGGCGGAAAGCCGGCTTCTGCAGCATCTCCTGCAGCCCTTCGCTGGTAACAAGATATTGCGAGACGACCTCGCCCAGCGATTTCGCAATATCCTGCTTGCGCTTTGGAATCAGTCCGGGTGTAAAGGGAAGGCGGCGCCCGAATATTTTGACCTCATTTCGGGGGTGAAACAGCATCTTGATCGCAAAATGATTCGTAATTCCGCCGACAAATGCGGCAACACACATATTGATTAGAATAAACAGCCCGCTCTGCATGGCTTCGAAAGCCCTCCTTTTTCCAGACCTGTACAATCACCAAGGGATATATGTCTCCATATGATAAATCACATGCAAATGTTCAGACAGAGCCTGTCGTCTGCGCATCAGACATCAAGTTGTTGTCGGAAGGAGATCCATGATGTCCAAAACCAAGCTGCCGGTACAGCTCATTACCACCAGCACCCTGCCGGAGAACCATATCCGGCTTGGCGAGAGGCTGATCAAGTCACTTCGAATTCCCACAGATCAGTCCCTCACGCTTGAGTTCGGCTCCTTCAGACAGGAGATCCGTATTGTACCCGGCAAAAAACTATACGCCATTCGCATCAGCCCCTCCTTGTCCCAAGCCGCCGGTCTGCTGCCTGGAACGGTAGTGAGCGCAGCGTATCGCGCCGCCGATCATGTGTTAAAGCTTGGACCTGTCCTTGGCGTGATGATCGGCCGCTATGACCCCAAGGACCGGGAGAAGCCGTTCGGGTCCATTTCATCCTTTTGCATGGAAATGATACATGCCAGCCGCAAGCTGGGCGCATTCGTTTACTTTTTCACACCGGACATGATCGGCACCGGCTCCCAGTCGCTTCAAGGCATCTGGTATGACCGGGGCTGGAAAAAGGGTCCCGTTCCGCTGCCTGACGTCATCAACAACCGGCTCGCTACGCGGAAACTGGAGAATAGTCCTAGCGTACAGCATTTCATGAAAGAAGTAAAATCACGCTATCGCACTCCGGTATTCAATGAAAAATTCCTGGATAAGTCCGAGGTGTTTGAGGCGCTGGCCGCCGATGAACGCTTGAAAAGGTATTTGCCTGAGTCCTATTTGCTGAAGAGCTATCCCACGCTGAAAAAAATGTGCAGCTCCTATCCGGTCGTGTTCCTGAAGCCGGTTCGCGGCAGCTTGGGCAAGGGCATCATCCGCATCACGCTGGAGCCAGACGGCAGCTGCCACACGCTGACCACCTCCCTTGAAGGCACCATACGCCGTCAATACAGCTCTTTGAAGAAGCTGTACAGCGGGTTGTCAGGGAAGCTGGCGAAAGAGCGGTATCAGATCCAGCAGGGATTAAATCTGATTCGTAATCAGAAGAAAAACGTCGATTTCCGGGCCCTCGTTCACAAAAATATGAAGGGCAAATGGAGCGTAACCTCCATCGTCGGGCGGATTGCAGGCGGAAATCATTTCGTGTCCAATCTGGCCCGCGGCGGAACACTGTCCACAGTCAAGGAGGCTTTGGCCGGCAGCAGCCTGTCAGCAGCCTTCAAGAACCAGCTGCCTGCCAAAATGGAGCAAGCCGCGCTGGAGATCGCCAAGGGCGTCGAGACGTATATTCCCTATCATTTCGGGGAGCTTGGCATTGATCTCGCTGTCGATACGTCCGGCCGGATCTGGCTGCTGGAGGTGAACTCCAAGCCGTCCAAGAGCGATGATGCGCCGCTGAACAATGAAGACAAGGTGCGGCCTTCCGCTATGAGACTTCTGCAGTACTCCCAGTATTTAAGCGGCTTTCAATAAGGAGGTGGCGGGATTGACAACAAGCATCGGAACGCTCGGTATTATGGTTAGCCGAAAGAAGGGCTCTCCCCCCTTCTCGGATCGGGAATTTCTGAAGCAGCTTTGCCTGTCTGCCCGCCGCTTAGAGCTTCAAGCGTACGTCTTCTGCGCAGACAGCTATGAATTGTCAGACTCTCTAAAGCGCGATCGCTTCAAATCCATCAAGGGGTATGCTGTGCAGGACCATGAATGGATAGAAGGCTTTTTTCCAGTGCCGGAGCTGATCTTTGACCGCTGTCTGTCCGGCAATGCCCGGGAAGCACAGCACGCAGCGGCCGTCGTACAGGAGGCGGAGCAGACCCAGCGTATACTGTGGTCGCGCAGGCTGCCTGGCAAATGGAGGATATACGAACGGCTGAAGCAATGCCCTCACCTCTCCGCGGCTCTCCCGCTGACGCTGAGATATACGGGGCCCGCCTCGCTCCGGAATGCCTTGCACCGCTTTCAGGGAGACGTATTTATGAAGCCCAGCGCCGGATCTCACGGCAGCCATACGCTCTATATCCATCAAGAAGGCGCACACGCCGTACTAAAGGGGCGCACCCGAGATAATGTGCCGTTCAGACACCGCACTCATGCTGCCTCGCTGCCTGGCTGGGTCTTCCAATTTACCGGGCACCGGAGCTTTGTGATGCAGCCGTTTCTGCAGCTGACCAGTGCCGATGGAAGACCGTTCGATATTCGCGTGCTCGTACAAAAGAACGGCCAGGGCCGCTGGTGCCTGACCGGCTCTGCACTGCGGGAAGGCAGCTCTGAAGGCCTCACCTCCAATCTCCACGGAGGAGGCAGAGCAGCACAGGTGCTGCCTGGCCTGATATCTCGATTCGGCTCGGCGGCTTCAGCCGGGATCATGGACACCATCCATCACCTCAGCGAGCTGATCCCTCCCGATCTGGAAGAGGGATTTGGACGCCTGGGCGAGCTCGGGATCGATTTCGGCGTAGACGCTAAGGGCACAGTCTGGCTGCTGGAGGTTAACTCCAAGCCGGGACGGCGCGTGTTTACCCAGACAGGTGATACCGGGGCAGCGGAGCAGTCTGTCATGAACCCTCTCCGGTATGCCCGTTATTTACTGCTTCGACAACTTAGGAGGGTTAATCCATGAGTTTGACTTTCAGTAACGTTCATTTCTCACAGCAGCCCGAGAAAGCAGTATTCATGTCCGGCTCGCTCCTGAGAAGCATGGGACTTACAGGAAAAAAACAGATACAGCTTCATGTCGGCACGGACTATATCTCCGTTCCGCTGAAATCCATCGAACGATCCGGGAAGCATCTGTATTTAAGCTCCGGCCTGCGGAGCCAGGTCCGCGTGCCCCGCTCCGGGGGAGCCTATGTTCACACACCGCGCGAAGGCCAGCTTCATCTGGGTCCGGTGGTAGGCGTGCTCTCTGACGGCTCTTCGGCGCCCGGCAGCCCTTTTGGCTCCAGAACCGGCTATATCAAGCAGCTGCTGCGCGAAGGCGGCAAGAAAATGTATGTGTATGCCTTCTCTCCCAAGGACATTAACTGGCAAAAGGAAACCGTGTATGCCTATGTGCTCAGCGCCGGAGGTCAATTCGTGCGCAAGACGGTGCCGCTGCCAGACGTAGTGTACAACCGGCTGCCCAGCCGGAAAACGGACTTCTCCAATGCGACCAATCAGCTTCGGGAGCGCTTCTTGAAGAGAAATATCGTCTTTTTTAACTGGGCGTTCTTCAATAAATCCGATATTTACAACCTGCTGGAGAACGATCCCCAGGCCGGGAGATATGTGCCCGAAACGTACAACAGCCCGGGCACAGAACGGATCCGGGATATGATGGACCGTCACCGCTTTGTGTACTACAAGCCTTCGGCCGGAAGTCTGGGCAACGGTATTTACCGGCTTACGCATCAGCCGAAGAAGGGGTATTTTGCACGGTACAGCAGCTCTGGAGGAAACACCCTGCTGAAATTCCCGAGCTTCTCCAGCCTGATGAAGATGCTCCAAAGCAAGCATGGTCCGGCGCTCAAGCACTATGTCATTCAGCAGGGCATCCGGCTGATCGAGATTGACGACTGTCCGATCGACTTTCGCTTTCACATGCACAAGAATGCCAAGAACCGCTGGAGCGTCGTCGGCATCGGGGCGAAAAAGGCCGGCCGCGGCAGCGTAACTACCCACATCAAGAACGGAGGCTCCCTCATGACGCCGGAGCAGGCTCTCTCCCGTGTATTCGGCTCCCGTTCCCGGGACGTGCTGGAGCGCGCCAAGCAGGCCGCCATCGCGCTCGCCGAGGCGATCGAGAATCATCATGCCCATGTGCTCGGGGAGATCGGCTTTGATATCGGCATCGACGAGGATGAGAAGATCTGGATGTTCGAGGCGAACTCCAAGCCGGGCCGTTCGATCTTTGCGCATCCGCTGCTGAAATCGGAGGGTAAGGCATCGGTGGAGCATATTTTTGAGCACAGTCTGTATCTCAGCGGCTTCCTGCGGGGGAATGACTCATGATCAGCCGCAGTCCGGAAGCCGCCAAGCCTGTCGTTGCCATTCTGACCATGTCCGATCCTTACCGGATGTTTCGAGGCAACCGCCATAATTTTCAGGACATTATCAGGACCGGAAGAGACATGGGATTTGAGGTTTATGTGCTAACCGTCAAGGATCTTGATCTTGATTCGCCGGTCCTGCGGGGCTTTATCCCTGCCGGGGACCAGACCTGGGAACAGAAGCTGTTCCCTTTCCCCCGGGTGATCTACAACCGGATTCCGGCGCGGGAGGATGAGGCGAAGCCGAAGGTGACCCGCAAGATCAAGGCCTGTCTCCGCCACCCCCGGCTGGAGCTGTATAACCCTTATTTTTTCAACAAAAGAGAGCTGTTTGACTGGCTCAATCATTCCCGCCAGACTCGCCAATGGGCACCTGCCACCAAGAAGCTGAAGGGGTTCTCCTCTCTCTGCGACATGATCAAGAGCCACCCCTACCTGTACTTAAAGCCGGAAGAGGGGAAGGCGGGACACGGCATCATGAGATTGAAGCATCAAAGCAGCAAGGCGCTGCCGTATCGTCTGCAAATCCAGAACAACCGGGGCAGCACCACGTATAAAGCCGCTACACTGGAACGACTCTGGCAAAGAGTCTATAAGGAGACAACCGGAGAGCCGTACCTGATCCAGCAGGGCATCGAGCTAGCTGCACTTCACGGCCGGCCCTTTGACCTGCGGCTCTTGGTCCAGAAGGCGGAGCACGGCTCCTTCAGCGTCACCGGCATCGGCGCCAGAATGGCCGGCGCAGATAGCATCACAACCCACGTGCCGCGCGGCGGCTCGATTGAGGATCCCGAGAAGCTGCTGACTGCGGTGTTCGGACCGGAGCGAAGCCAGGACATTCTGGGCCGAGTGCGCAATGCCGCTGTGCAGATCGCGAAGCAGATCGAGAAGGGCTCGGAGTATCAGCTTGGCGAAATGTCGATGGATCTCGGGATTGATACCTCCGGGAGCTTATGGTTTTTTGAAGCGAACGCCAGGCCGATGAAATTCGATGAGCCTAACATTCGGAAGCGGTCGCTGGAACGTATTTTTAAATATTGTCATTATCTGATAGGACATCGTTCCTGATTTTTTGCACCTGGAAGGAGCCTTCATCTGTGGAATTAATCTCTCTTGTACCGCACCGGAAGGCTGATTGGCCTTCTATCCGTCGTCACTGCTGTCAGTTTATGCTCCGCTATGCAGGCCAAAGAACCTGGACCAAGGAAATCCGGGTTCTGGAGCAATTGAAATATGAGGAACTGCAAGAGCCCGGGACCTCTCTGCTGGGGGTCACAGTGAGAGGGGAGGAAGGCCTCACCGTGGTCGGTGTGCTGTTCACCGCCCGCTGCGGGGAGCAGGCGGTTCTCCTGGCCGTCCATCCGTTATATCGCAGGCGCAGGCTGGGCACTGCCCTCCTCCAAGCCCAGCAGAAGCTCCATGGCAGGATCACTTGCCAAGTGCCGCTCCTGCATGCTGCCGCCCTGAGGCTGTGCTTTCAGGCCGGCATGACCGCCATCGGGATGACCCGGGATGCCGAGACGTCGCGTTCCTGCCTATTGTTCCGCTGGCCCGAGGTACCTCTGGCTCCGGGGAAAGAACCACAATCCACGCAAGTAGGTGATTGGCTGTGTCTAAGCCCGTCTTAGGTATTCTTACCTTATATTTAAATGAGCGAAAGAAGCTGGAAGAAGCTGCAGTCTATGAGAAGATGATTGTCGAAGGCCGGGAGCTGGGGCTGGATGTGTTCGTCTTTACGCCTGCGGATGTGCAGGGAGGCATGGTAAACGCGCTGGTATATCTCCCTTCACATGGCCGGTGGACTCGGCAGCGCCGCCCTCTCCCAGCAATGATCTATGACCGGTCCCGGATTCAAAAAAGTGCGCGATTTCAGCAGCTGCTCCGCTTCCGCTCCAAATACGGGCATCTGCTGTACCTCAATCGTCCGCTGCGGAACAAATGGACGGTACACCAGGACCTTTATACGCTGAAGCGATTCCGGCCGCATCTGCCGGACACTCGTCTGGTCAAGGGGCTCGGGGATGTAAAGCGGATGCTGCAGCGCCACCCTGCCGTCTACCTCAAGCCGATTAACGGCACAGGAGGACGAGGGATTTTGCGCATAGCCCGCGCCAGCACAGCCAGCACAGCCTATGACGTCCGGGGACGTAACACGAAACGGGCCATTATCTCTCCGCGCAAGGTGCCTGCTGCCACACTGGGCTCGTTTCTCTCCGGATGGGGCGTTTCCGGTCATTATTTGGTGCAGGAGGCTATTGCACTGGAGCTGCCTAACGGCAGAGTCCATGATTACCGCATGCTTGTGCAGAAGAACGGCTACGGGGAGTGGCAGGTCACCGGCTGTGTTGGCCGGGTCGGCGCCTTAAACAGCATTACCTCCAATCTGCATGGCGGCGGACGTGCAATGCCCATGAATGAGCTGCTGGACGAATGGATTGCAGACCCTTCCAAGCGGAACCATATTCATGCGGAGGCCAGCCGCCTCGGCATCGATGTGTCACGCTTTCTGGAGGAGCGCTACGGAGCGCTGTGTGAGCTGGCTCTGGACCTTGCAATCGACCGCGAAGGCCGAATCCTCCTGCTGGAGGTCAATCCGAAGCCAGCCAGAGAGGTGTTCTCCCAGATCGGTGATAAGGAGGCCTACCGAACGGCTCTCACCCGGCCGCTGGAATATGCGCTCTGGCTGCACGATCGGCGAAAAGCCAAGTCAGCAGGCCTGATCTAGCTGAGAAACCAGCAAGGCCGCCCGGCAGGATCTTCTCTGATCCTGCCGGACGGCCTTGCTTATTGCAGCTTAGGATGGATCTTCTGCCTGGTCATACAGCCTGATCAGATCCGGGAAAGCTGTAATCATCGCATCGGAGCCTTTCAGCTCCTGCTCCCCACCAAAGCCGGCATATTGACAGCCGATTACCGTTTGTCCATTCTCCTTGCCTGCTTCTACGTCCGACGAGCGGTCTCCCACCATCCAGGCACGCTCAATGCCGTGATTGCTCAGCAGCAGCGCAACCAGATCCACCTTGCTGGACGTTTCATGCTCCCCGGCGCTGTACAGGCCCTCGAATAACGGAGCCAGCTGGCGTGCTTTGACAATACCCTTGACGTAGTCCTCCAGGCCATTGCTTGCCACGAACAGCCGGACTCCGCGCTGCTTGAGCTCTGCTAACGTCTCCGTGACCCCCGGATACAGGGCCGCCTCTTCGTTCTGCAGGCCTTCCAGCTCCAGCTGAAGCAGCAGCTCGTCCGCCCGGCGGTGAGCCTCCGGTGTTCCATTCGGGATCACCCGTTTCCAAATATCCTCCAGCAGCATGCCCAGGCTGCCCAGCATTAGCTGCTCATCCGGCGTCTCTCCCTGGTGATGCCCTTCTGCTCTCAGTGTATCAAACAGCTTGTGATACGCCGGCCGCAGCAAGGTCTCCGTCTGAAATAACGTGCCATCCATATCAAAAATCATAGCTTCCGGCTTAACAAGCCTCTCCGTAGTACTCACATTCATCCATCCCTTCGTCATCACCGCTCTACCAGCAGCTGCTCCCTGAATTCCTCTGCTTCCCATCATAAAGGAAGGATGGAAAGGTAGCAAACAGAAAAGGCTTGCTATTGAAGTCCTTTAATCTTCTTTAAATTGGAATGAAACCAATGATAAACATTATTTATTTAATTTTGTTTACGTTAACATTTTAGTTGATTCTTTCTTCCAGTTAACACTATAATAATAAGGTTGTAAAATTAATCCATTACAAGGAGGTCCGTTTGTTGTTTACTTCTATTCGTTTCGACGAAGACTCTATTTATAAGTCCTCTCCTTCTAGCCTTGCTTTAGTCTGGAACCAGCTTCGGCCAAAGCAATGGAGTAAAAACCTGCTCCTATTTGCGGCCTTAATCTTTTCAATTAATAAAGTAGATTTTATGCAGATCGCCTACTCTATTATAGGATTTTTAATTTTCTGTGTAATTTCCAGTACAGTGTATATCATTAATGATTTCGTAGATCGCGATGCCGATCGCGCTCATCCAGTCAAGCGACATCGTCCTATGGCTTCTGGCAGACTGAATCCGGTGGTCGCTTTGTCGGTAGGGACGGTCCTGTTTTTATTGTCCTTGCTCATTTCATTTCTGCTGAACCCCTTATTTATGGTCATTGCGATAACATACTTTGTTATTAATGTTTCGTACTCGCTCTATTTGAAGCATATTGTCATTTTAGATTTGATGCTTATCGCATCCGGATTTGTGCTGAGAGCCATAGCTGGAGGTGTCATTATCTCAGTATCGTTAACCCCTTGGTTTCTTCTCTGCACGCTTTTGCTATCTCTCTTTCTGGCTATTGGCAAAAGAAGACATGAGCTCATTTTACTTCAAGATGGGGTCAGTGCTCACCGAAAGGTACTAGAAAGCTATTCGGTATCCTTGCTGGATCAATTTTCTAACATTGTTACGGCTGCAACTGTCCTTAGTTACTCCTTATTTACGTTTACCTCTAGCCATACCGTTTACTTGATGCTAACGATTCCTTTTGTCATCTACGGCATGTTTCGATATTTGTATCTGATTCAAATAAGGAATCTGGGAGGATCTCCTGAGCACATCCTTTTAGAGGACAAGCCGATTTTAATTACCGTCGTTATGTATTCACTGTGTGTCGTCATCATTCTATTGCTGAAAGATTCAGGGTACATACAATGACTAAGACTAAGTTTGCCTTCTGGGATGTGGATCATACTTTTTTACGTGGTGACTCAATGCTGCTTTTTTTACAGTATGGACTCTGGAAGAGGCCTTGGACTTTTTATCGCATGTTGCCTATATTCTGGAAAGCCCTTCAGTTCAAATTAGGGTTTATTACCGCGGAGGAGGCCAAGCCGTCCTTTTTCTATGCCATGTCCGCGTTGTCTGAGGAAGACTTAGAGCACTTCTTTGACACAAAACTGTATCCGCGGATTTGTCAGGACGCCTATCAGGAAATTCGCCGTTTGAAATCAGAAGATTACATCGTTGTGCTTGTCTCTGCTTCACCGCATGTCTATCTGAAATACTTTAAGAAGCTCCCTGAAATTGATGAGGTCCTTGCTACAAAGCTAACGCTTACGGAGAACTCCTATATACCATGCATCGAAGGCAGAAACTGTTACGGTGAGGAGAAGGTCGCCCAGATTCATCGCTTTCTTGAACGCCGCGGACAAACCATTGATTATGAGCATTCATGCGCCTATTCCGATTCTATATCCGATATGCCTATGTTCACACTAGTGCATCACCGATATTTGGTGCGGGGACAGCACCCTGAATTGGAGCCTGTGAAGTGGAAGAAGGAAAGTCGATTACATCCTCATATAGGCAAAATATGGATGGTGACTTCAGCGTTAATGACAGCCACAGGCCAGTTATTCTGGACGTGGGGAGCAGAGAGTATTTTTTACTTAGGATTAGGCTTTCTTTGTTATGGAGGGGGAGCGATTTTTATGATTAGAGGCCTATCGTTAGAAAAGCTTTCCGTAGCTTATCCAATGATGTGTCTTAGTTACGTATTTGCCATCGGCTACGGATACTGGATTTTACATGAACCTATAACGTTGAACAAGCTGATCGCGTTAATATTAATCGTTAGCGGGGTGTTTCTACTCTCACATGAGCGTTAATCTGAACATAACTATGCTCCTCATGCTATGTCTTATGACTTTGCTGGGCTCCTCCGGTGCGGCTTTGTTTAAGGTCTTCTCCATCCATAAAAAAAGTAGGTTTTTACTGTTCGGCATCCTGGTTTACGGATTTGGAGCATGGATCAATATTTATTTGCTGCAGATTTTACCTTATACGATTGTTGTGCCTGCCAACGCCCTGACTTTTTTATGGACACTGATTATTGCTAAATATGTGTTTGGAGAACGCATTGCAGTTGTGAACGTAGCAGGCGTTATCTGCATTGGTGCCGGGATCTGGTTCTTGGTACAGTGACACAAGATCTAACACTACCATTTTCTAAAGAATGAGGTTGATTTATAGCATGATGTCTTATTGGTTTCAGGACAAAACGGACAACAAAACGGCTTTTGCTCTTTTCCTTCTCTTTGCAACTGCATACATCACCATAAATGTTCCTTACTTGCTGTTTATGGATCGTTATGCGGAGTTAGTATCTGCTTCCAATCCATTCTATGGTGCAAAATTCGGACTGAACCTGTTTAACTTTGATCCTGCCATGTATTTCGGGTATGATAATATTTCTGTCATCCATCCTTACATCAATATCATTGCGGGTCCACTTAGTGAACTGGCAAACAGCGGCTTAGGAAATCGTTTTTTTCTGATCCTTCAATCTATATTAAATGCAGCAAGCACAGCTCTTTTATTCTACATCCTGCGTCGCAGTGGCGGCACACGGCGGATTTCATTTCTCATTGCATGTCTGTTCGGGATCAGCTCCTATTCCTTGTTTTCCTCATTCATTCCGGATTCGTATGCGTATGCTCAGTTTGGACTTCTAATTTCTGTATTTTTCCTGCAATACTACCAAGAACGCAAGCTTTATCCGATATGGCCATTAGCCGCACTGGGAGCTTTAAACTTCGGGATCACAGCTACTAATGTAATTCCTTATGCTGGCGCAGTCATCCTGGAGCAAATCGAACGCAAATCTCGAACCGCTATCAAAACTCTGTCTCTTATTCTTGGTGCTTTTATGATTATTTGCCTGGCTCTCGCACTGGTTCAGCTTCTGATGCCAAGAGGTGTTACGTGGGTCTCCTCGTTCTGGGGCGGCTTAGTCAACGGCGGATTCAATTATATTGCCTTTTTCTCTGTTACCGAACATTGGAAAGCAATCTATCTGCTAGGCGTGAACCCTCTCCTGACCCCGGAGATCGCATTGATTAATGCCAAATCTGCTGCGATTGCTACTGACTTATCACAGCCCTATCCAATATACGTATCTATCTTCGGATTCAGCTTTCTAATCTTGACTTTGTTCGGGTGGATTCGAGGCTTCCGAGAAAAGAGAGCCTGGGCCATCGTACCTGTTCTATTTATAGGTTTTTCCATATTTCTTCATCTTGTTGTAGGATACGGATTAGCCACCTTTGAATATGACTTATACCTGTATGCAGGCCATTACTGGTTCGCATGTTTCCTGCTGCTGTCCATGGGCATTCAATCCGTCCGCCAGCCCTGGATTCGCAAGGGTATCGTAGGTTTCTTAGTGATCATGCTGCTGGTGAGCACTCTGCATAACCTCATCCATCACCGTGAAACTTTAAGAAATATTGAAGAAATTTATGTTCATGAAATGAAGTAGCACGAGAAGGGTAATAATCCTCAACCGCCAATGTCAGACTCTAACGGAAGGAGGATTCTATGTTTTTTAGCTCGTGGAATGATCTGCTGCGAATTGTAATCATCGGGGTGCTGTCTTATCTCTCGCTGATCCTCATGGTTCGGATATCCGGCAAGCGTACGCTTTCCAAAATGAACGCCTTTGATTTTACTGTATCTGTCGCTGTCGGCTCCAGCTTCTCGACGGTCATCCTGAATAAGGACATTACGCTCGCAGAAGGGCTTACCGCTTTTCTCGTGTTGATCGGGATGCAGTATTTGCTCGCCTGGTGCGCTTCAAGAAGCCGCAGGTTTCGCAGGGTGCTGCAATCCTCCCCGGAGCTGGTGTATTACCAGGGACAGTATGTCAACCGAATCATGAAAAAAAACCGTATCGACGAGCACGACATCTATCAGTCTGTACGCTCGGAGGGCGTAACCAACATGAATGAGGTGTATGCGGTCGTGCTGGAGCCGAACGGAAAGCTCTCGGTGCTCCAAAACGCCGAAGCCGAGGATAATTCTATCCTGGAGGAGGCCAAGCCGGGCCATTCCTTCTCTGAATAAAGTGCTTGATACAGCCATAAGCCCAGCTCCGGTGCAGTCATGCCGGAGCTGGGCGGGGCTGTGGATATATGGACTCAAAAAATTTTGCGCGTTGCCCGGTCCTCCTTGATGATCTCCACGGCTTCCCGAAAGCGGATGGCGTGAATCACCTCTCGTTCTCTCAAAAATTTCAGTCCATCCTGAAGATCCACATCGTCGGTCATGTCAATGAGCCATTGGTAAGTGGCGCGAGCCTTCTCCTCGGCTGCAATATCCTCATACAAATCCGCGATGGGATCTCCTTTTGCATTGATATAGCTTGCCGTCCAGGGTACACCTGCTGCATTTTCATAATAAAGCGCCTTGTCGTGGCCCGCATAATGTGCGCCGAGTCCGGCAGCCTTCATCTGCTCTACCGTGGCGTCCTTGGTCAGCTTGTAAACCATAGTGGCAATCATCTCAAGATGAGCAAACTCCTCTGTACCAATATCATTGAGCACACCTATGACGCGATCAGGAATCGTATACCGTTGATTCAAATAGCGCAGGGCTGCCGCCAGTTCCCCATCTGCCCCTCCATACTGTTCAATCAGAAATTTGGCCATCATGGGGTCACACTTGCTGACTCTGACCGGATACTGAAGCTTCTTCTCATAAATCCACATGGAATGAATACCTCCTTGTCATGAGGGACCTGGTTCACACACAGCGGTACCGCCTAAACCTGCCAGGGCCAGGGCGCTTGTGGCCATTGAAACGGATATCTGGAAAAAGAGTGCCCGTAATGGGTGAGCGGACCGTACAGCTCCTCAAACCTTCGAGCCAAAATCATGCGCTCCTGCGCCATTTTATTGTACTGCTCAATGCTTTTTAGATCTCCAGGGTGGGTATCCAGATACAGATTAAGCTCCAGCAGCACGAAATCGACTGCCTGAAGCTGCTCCAGCATCTCGTAATAACAAGCGTCACCCGGCTGCGTCTGGGGCCCTGCTTGTGTCTGGGCTTGCTTTAGGGGAACATCCCCGCGCGAGCTTGCGTCCGTCATGTCCTATTCTCCTTTCCGCTGGCGGGATTCGTAGGGACTGTATAACGAGGGCCATAGTGTGCCATGCTTCAGCGCTTCGGCTGGACTAAACTGAGGCAGATCTGCGGGCTGAAACACCACGTACTGATTAACCGGTACGACATAAGTGCGGCACGGCAGCGGAGGGCAAGGATCAAACGGGCTGCGGTAGGTGATATATTGCCGCTCTTCTCGATTCTTGTGCACGGCTCATTCCTCCTTGAGCTAATGTTAAGGGGAGTCATCATTGATACTTAACATATGAGGAAGGCCCGTAAACTAAAACTAAATAAAATAACCCCGCCGCAGCATGGCACATCCATGCAGCAGCGAGGCACTGGGTACAAATGATCGATGTATTGCCGGCTAAGCCAGACTAGAGCATTACCGCTGTTCGGGATTTAAAGTCTACACCCTTGTAATACATATCCGCCACCAGCAGGTTTGGACCGCAGCAGCTGACTGCATCACAATGGCAGTTAACACTCTGGTTCAGCGGATGCCCGGTGCTCCAGGCTGTGAATATATCGTCCAGTCGATCCTGCTTCATATTTCCGAAGGCCGGGATGTCTGAAAAATCCGTCACATACACATCGCCGGTAAACAGGTTCACATTAACCCGGTTGCGCCCGTCAGGATCGTTACGCACCGTGACATTGTCCTCGGCCGCCAGGCGGCGGATCAGCTTCCAGTCACTCTCGTCCTGACTGCAAGAGAAGAACGGCAGCGTACCAAAGAGCATCCAGATGTTGTGATCTCTTGCATCCAGCAGCCGGTGAATGGCTGATTTCATATCGTCGAGCGACAATACGGGCAGTGAAGCTGCGAAATTGGAGGCGTACATCGGATGCACCTCATGGCGGACACATCCCATCTCCGCAATCTGACGGTGGATCTGATCCAGCTTCTGATGCGTCCGGTAGTTGATCATGGACTCTGCCGAGATCATCATCCCGGCCTTACTAAGCTCCTGTGCATTGGAAATCATCGTTTCATACATTCGGTAGGCCGCTTCCCGCGGTACCGGATGGGCACTGTTCGCAAATCCCACCTCATAGAAATCATCACCATTCAAATAATTGAAGGAGATATGCATAACATCAAGGTATGGGAGCATTTTCTCATATCGGCTAATGTCGAGAGTCAGGTTCGAGTTGATCTGAGTACGAATGCCGCGCTCGTGCGCATATCGAAGCAAGGGGAGGAGAACATCATCCACCGTTTTTCCGGAAAAAGCAGGCTCACCGCCCGTCAGGCTGATCGTCTCCAAATGCTCCACCTCGTCCAGGCGCTTCAGCATCATATCCAAGGGAAGCATCGGGGCTTCCTTCATCACGAGCATATCACCTACCGCACAATGCTCGCAGCGCATATTACATAAATGGGTTACGGTCATCTCCACACTGGTGAGGACGTGCCGTCCGTGTTTCCGCAAAGAAACAATCGGGTCCCAGGGATCAAAATCCGGGGATAGCGGTGTCCGTACGGACGGCCCTTCTATCAAACGGTTATTCATGATTTTCCACCTTTATATCTTTTATTTCTAATCAGACGCTCCATTATAACACAAGCTTCCCTCAATCAGAGGTTCTGGCGGGATTTCCGCGTTTCCGCGAAGCCTTGGGGAGCAGCCACCGGGGTGCCCACCAGTTCGCCCGGCCCATGAGCTTCATAAAAGCTGGGACGAGCAGCATCCGGATAATGCTTGCATCTAGCAGAATGCACACGGTCAAGCCAAGACCGATCGCCTTCATCATCTCATTATCAGTAAACACAAAAGCACCTGCCACTGCTGCCAGAATGAGCGCCGCACTCGTAATCAGGCCTCCGGTTGAGAATAGTCCTTCCATCGTGCTCCTCTCATTGTCTCCTGTTGCCTCGTATCTTTCCTTGATTCTGGACAGCAGAATGACTTCGTAATCCATCGAAATGCCGAACACGACACAGAAAATGAGGATCGGCAGCAGGATAAACACCGAGCCCGTGGAGCTGATCCCGAGCAGGCTCGCCCCCGTGCCTTCCTGAACAACCTGGACCACGATGCCAAGACCGGCGCCCAGGCTGAGCACGTTCATCAGGACCGCCTTCAGCGGCAGCAGCAGGGATCGAAAGGCAATCATCAGCACGGCATACGTGGCAGCAAACACAAAGAGCAGGACATAGGGAATTCCATCTTGAATGGCCTGCATAATATCCAGCTTATACGGAGGAATCCCGGTAATATACACGGTTAATGCCTCCGGCGTCAAGCTCCGGAGCCTTTCGATCAGCTCCACCGTCTGCTCCTGTACATCTCCATACCGGGGCACGATCGCTACAGCAGCCCATTGCCCGGACGCTACCCGGTAGCCCTGAAGCTCTTGATTGAAGTCTTCACTCTGCAAAAAGACAGCGATCTCTTCCGCACGGCCCCGGGGTGCAAGGCTGAGATAGGTTTCCACCCTCTGCACATCAGGCAGGGCCCGAATTTCATCACTATAGGATTTCAAGGCTTCAATGCTCTCTATCTCCTGATACGATGCCGGAAGCTTCACGGCTGCAACGATCGGATACAGCTCCCGCTCATCAAAAGCCTGCTTCAGCAGGTCATCGCCGGTCCTGGATTCGTAGCTGGGCGGCAGCACTTCAGCCGAAGGTATACCTGCCTGCATGCGCGACAGCGGCAGCATGGCGAGCAGGAGCAGCAATGTCGCAAGGACGGCAACCGTACCAGGCCTGGACATGACAAAGGCAGACAGACGGTGCCATACCGTCTGCTGCGGAGCAGGCGAAATAGCCGGGCGACGGCGAAGCCGGGTGCCCGTCATGCCGAGCAGGGAAGGCAGCAGCGTATTGGCCGCCGCCACCGAGATGATGACGACTGCAATTCCGCCCAGGCTGAACGAAGTGAAGATTGGCAGGTCGATGAAGGCCATAGCCACAAAGCCGATGCACACCGCCGCCCCGGAATAGATCACCGCTCTCCCTGATGAATGACAAGCCGCGGCTACAGCTGCTTCGGGATCACCTCGATCCAGCTCCTCCCGGAACCGGCTTACGAGAAACAGCGCGTAATCCATGCCGACCGCTAGGCCCAGCATCGTGACGGCATTGGGCAGGAAGTTGCTGAGGCTGTGATTCCATAATGCTGCACCGTATAACAGGCCCATCGTCACAGCGACACTACAGACTCCGACAATGACCGGAAGCGCCGCTGCAGCGAACGAGCCGAAAGCGAGCCTCAGAATAAGCAGCGCCAGCGGAATACCGATCAGCTCGGCTGTCACGATGTCCTTTTTGACAGCTTCATTCATATCAGCCAGCACAGCGGTATTGCCCGAAATATACAGCTCATATCCAGGTATCGCCGGCAGAGCCCCGCGGATTTCATCAAAGTACCGCAGCACATCCTCAGGCTTGTCCCTCAGCTGGACCGTGACAGACTGGATATGCTCCTGTCCCGGCTTGCGCGTAGCTATCTGAAAAGAGGCAGCTTGTACATATGGCTTGGAGAGCATGGGGTCCAGCGCTGACATCATGGCGTTTTTTGCCGCAGTGGTCGTTAAATTATCTCCCGGTTTGCCGGCAATGACGATGTCCAGGGTGGTTGAAGAGATGCCAAGCTGTTTCTCCAGGATCTCCGCACTTTGCAGAGCCGGGCTGTTATGCGGGGTAAAGCCGTTCTGCTGCAGCAGGGAAGGCAGCCGAAACGCAAAGGGAAGCATCAGAAGAAACAATATGAACCAGGCAGCAGCAACGGCCCGGCGAAAGCGGTACATCCCCCGCCCCCACCTGTGCATTCGTGACTGCGGGCCATTCCGTTCCACTACAGTTCCTCCTCATCTTGTTGGAATATTAAGCGTACACTGCCTCTCCAATGCCGCAGATCATTACAGACAGACACTGTGACAGATCCATCTCATAGGGGGTGCGCAGCGGCTCTCCCTTGGGATTGTTCAGCACTCTCACGACCGGACGATGCGGAATCCGCGCATGAATCCTGGATACAACGCCGCTCTCTCCGGTAGACAGCATAACGGTGATGCCTGGCGGATAGATTGCGACCCGGTCGCGGAAAATCGCGAGAAAGCTCTGCTCATACAGCGTCCCACTTCCGGTGTACATCAGCTCTACGGCCTCGTGCGGGAGCTTGGCTGGCTGATACACCCGCTGGGTGGTCATGGCATCATAGGAATCGGTAATGGCAATCCATTTTGCAAATTCGTGAATATCCTGGCCCTGAATACCTCGCGGATATCCCGATCCATCCAGGCGTTCATGATGCTGAAAAGCGCAGTGTGCGGATAGCAGCGGAATGTTAGGCTCATTTTTCAAAATGTCGTAACCGATCTCGGTATGCTTTCGCATCTCGGCAAATTCAGCATCGGTCAGTCTGCCCGGCTTCTGAACAATGGATGCTGGCACCCTTGTTTTCCCGATATCATGGAGCAGCGCGCCCAGGCTCAGCATGTACAGCTGATTCCGGCTATATCCATAGGATAAGCCCAGCACCATCGTGTACAGACAGACGTTCAGGGAATGCTGGTACAGATTGTAATCCGATGCATTGATATCCGTCAGCAGCACCATGGACACCTCCATGGAGGACACCTCGTCCAGGACAGAATCAACGACGCCTGAAAAGGTTTTACCCAGATGCAGGAAGCTTCCTTTCAAAGAGCTTTGGTTCTCCAAATTCTTAAAGCTGGCCTGGATTGAGCGGACCGCCGAAAGGCGTGATTCCTCGCTAATCAGCTGGGGAATGACAATATCCTCCGTCACAGCGTCTTCAATGTAGACGTAGCCAAGCTTCAGATCCGTCAGCCGGTTAATCAGGCTGCTGGTCAGCTTCACGCCATCCGAGAGCAGAATCAAGCCGTCTGCGTTATATATTTTTTTGCCGAGCACCATACCCGGCTGCAGCAAATGTACAGGTACCAGACGCAACAGGCCACTTCCTCTGCTATGTATGTTGAATGTCAATATAATGCGGCCTCTCACTGCATGATAAACATCCAGAACAGTGCGGCCAGAATGAACCGATAGATGGCGAAATGAGTAAGTCTGACTCGTTGAATATATTTCATAAATGCCAGGATGACCAAATAGGCCACGACAAAAGATACGATGAAGCCAGCCGCAAATACGCCCATAACATCTGCTGTAAAATAGCGGTAGGAATCCAGCAGCTCATAGCCGGCTGCCGCGCACATGATCGGGATGGCGATCAGAAAGGAGAAATCCGCTGACGCCTTGTAGCTGACTCCGCTAAGCATCCCTCCTGAAATGGTGGCTCCGGATCTTGAGAAGCCGGGCCACATCACGGAAATTACCTGATACAGACCGATCAGAAAGGCCTGCTTCAGCGTAATTTCGTCCAGCTCCTGGGCCGTAATCACCGCTTTGCTGCGGTTAAACCGCTCCGCGAGGATCATGAATATGCCCCCGGCTACCAAGGAGAACAGTACAATATCTGCGCTGAACAGACTCTTGATATGATCCTTGGCCACATAAGCGACCAGCAGTGCCGGGGCGATTCCGAGCAGCACATGCATAAGCGTCAGCCGTGAGGCCTTTGTATCCTGCTTGCCCAACGGCTTGCTGTCGATAAATCCGAGCAGGCTCAGTATTCGCTGCCAATATACAATTGCCATAGCCAGGATCGCTCCCAGCTGAATCACGACCTCGAACGTTTTCATGAGCGGGGTCTGGTCATCGTAGCCCATCATTTTCGCGGTTAAAATCATATGTCCTGTAGACGACACCGGGATGAACTCCGTGAGTCCTTCCACAATGCCCAGAATGATTGCTGCCAGTATATCCATGATTATCCCTCCTGCTTAGTGGCGTTGTCCATACATATGTATGCTTGGCCCAAGCAGGTTAGTCGAATGTCATGTGATCCAGCGGGAATAGAAGCTTTCTTCAAGGGCACCGGGACGGGATAGCTCCAGGCGCAGCAGGTCTCTTAGAAATTCGGGCAACAGGTATTCAATCTGCTTACCGTGGGATAGCGACTCATAGCCCACCTTGAAGGTGAACATATCGAGCGTGCCTACCCGGTACTCCTTCTCCCGCTCCAGCGGCTCTCCTTGTACAGAAGCCTCCGTAATACGCGATCCGGCCGGACGCCTCATATCACAGGTGACCACCATGCCTGACAGTGCAAGCACGCCGAGTACATTGCCTCGGAAGCCGTAGCCCTTAATCCCCCGCTCCTGAAACTCTGGCAGCAGACTCTGCTCCAGCGCCTCCAGAATATGCTGTCCCTTCAACGTGACCACGCATGGGTTGATCGGCGAAGGACAAAGGGCATGAAGCATCCCGGTCGTAATTTCTCCCTCTGGCAGAGGGCCCAGCAGCTGCCCGGCATTTACAATAGCCAGCTCCGTGTTGGTGTAATGAGCTACAGCCTGAGCCAGGAGATTGGCAAAGGGAGACTCCGCCCCATAATCCAATGGAAGAGCTTGATCGGTAACTGCCGCAGCCTCGCTCAATTTCACGGCGGCGGAGTCCCGATGCTGCAGGATGGCGCCCTCGACCTCCGCATGCAGCTCCCGGTCCGGAACGGCAATGACTTCTCCATGGTCAAATTGAAGGCAACTGTCCTGACCTCGGCTGAATACAACCTTGCCGACATAATCTCCGAACTTTCCTGCGCCGCAAACGACGGTATCCGCAATGACAAGCGGCTGCTCCAGCAAATGATGGGTATGTCCTCCCAGGATGAGATCAATGCCAGAAATCTTCTCGGCCAGCAAGGAATCGGCTGTAATGCCTAAATGCGACATGACGATCACCACATCCACCTGGCTGCGCAGCAGCTGTACCTGATGCTTCAACGCTTCCTCCGGATCCTCCGCAATCCAGCCCAGCAGCTTGTAAAAGCTGTCATAAGCCGCTGTTGCCGCTGTAATCCCGATGGAGATTCCGGCACGTTCCAATATAACCTGCTCCCTCATCCACGCTGGCGGCCGGCCGGTGACAGCCTCCTTAATGTTGCAGCATACGACCGGACAATGCAGTCCTGCATAGGCCGCCTCCAGCGCTTCAAGGGGGACCGTCAGGCCTTCATTGTTCCCGATCGTAATGGCATCATAGCCGGTCAGATTCAGAACATCTACATTGGCCTGGCCCATCGTGCCTTCCGTCTCTATGGCAGCCCGGTCCATATGATCACCGATATCAAGCACCAGTACCGCTGACCGGGATCCGGCAGCTTTTCTTTCCCGGGAAATAACGGCCGCGTTCCCGCTCATTCTCTCAAAATGGCTGTGAATATCATTCGTATGCAATATGATCAATTTCTCAGCTGACATCTCACCCAATCCGCGGCCCTCCCTTGTCTGTTTCGTTACACTTTCCGGTCTTTTAAGCATAACATTTTAGGCGGGATTATGGTATATTGAAGCCCATAACAATTCGAGGTGAAATTCTATGGATACCATTCAAATATTGCTATTTGCCGGGCTGGCCGAATCCATTGGCCAATCCTCGGTCCACTTCCCGCAAGACCAGCTGCCTCTCGCCACCAAGGCACTGAAAGAACAGCTTATGAAAAGCTATCCGAAAGCGGCTTCCTTGATCTCCGTTTCCCTGACCGCGGTAAACCAGGAGTATGCAGGCGATGAGCACCTGATTCTGCCGGGCGATGAGGTTGCACTTATTCCTCCGGTTTCCGGAGGTGACGGGCTGGGCGGCGATTCTGGGGCTCAAGCTACACCGACAGTGTCTGCAGATGGACTTTGCATGATCAGCGGCCAGACTCTTCAGCCTGATGAGACCTTGGCTAAAGTACAGCACAGGAATCATGGTGCCTCCCTGTCTTTTGTCGGGACCACCCGCGAAATGACCGGAGAGATGAAGACCGTGACGCTGGAGTATGAAGCCTATGTGCCGATGGCACTTGCCGAAATGCAGAAGATTGTCCAACAGATTCAAGAACAGTGGCCGGGAGCCCGCTGCGCCATCTCCCACCGAATTGGCACGGTTGATGTCGGGGAGATCAGTGTGGTCATCGCCGTTTCAGCCCCCCACCGGGATTCTTGCTATGATGCCAGCCGCTATGCCATTGAAGAGCTGAAACGGACCGTTCCCATCTGGAAGAAAGAGATCTGGGAGGACGGCTCGGAGTGGAAAGGCGTTCAAACCGGTCCATGGGCTGCAACATTCGACAAAAACTAGCGTTTCGGCATTGATAATCCAATATTTTCTTGCTAAGATATTACTTAGGTTTTACATATCCATATCTTAACAGTAAGAAGGTGCGGCGCTTTGAGAATACATGTTACCGACCTGCAGCCCGGTGATACAATAACAAAGGATGCGTTCAATCCACATGGCGTTCATGTTATGCAACAGGGTACGGTCCTTCAGCTTGAGGAAATTTCCAAACTGCTGCAGCATAGTATTGATTACATTGAAATTCAAGCTCGGGAGCTTCATTTGCACGCCAGCACTCCGGAAGAGATGCCGGATAGCCTATACCGGATCAAGCCTCAATTCGATCAAGCAATCGAAGCCATTTCTTCTATTTTTATGAATGCCCTGAAGCACGGTAAATTTGACGAAGATGTCGTCGATGATGCATTTCAGCCGGTGGTTGATTCCTTGATGAAGCAGAAGGACGTGGTCTCTCTGCTGCTGATGCTGAATCAAGAGGATGATTATACGACCCGGCATTCGATGCAGGTGGGCGTGCTCTCCTACTATTTATCAACCTGGATGGGCTATTCCAAAGACGAAGCGTACGAGATTGGCAAAGCCGGTTACCTGCACGATGTCGGGAAGTGCCGCATTCCTAAGGAGATTCTGAACAAGCCTGGAAAGCTCACTGCTGAGGAATTCGATGAGGTCAAACGTCATACTACATACGGCTACGAAATTATCCGTGAATCCATGGATGATGAGCTGACAGCCCTGGTTGCCCTGCAGCATCATGAACGAGATGATGGCCGGGGCTATCCGCAGGCGCTCCAGTCTCATCAGATCCATCCGTATTCTCACATCGCGGCTGTAGCAGACGTATACAGCGCCATGTCCAGTACCCGTGTGTATCAATCCAAGCGCCAACTGCTGCACGTGCTGCAGGAGCTGTATCGGATGAGCTTTGGACAGCTGAACGGCAAGCCGGTTCACGCATTCATCAAGCATATGCTGCCGAATTTCATCGGCAAGAAGGTCACCTTGGCATCAGGCCAATCGGGCACGATTGTCATGACCAATCCGTCTGATTATTTCCGACCACTGGTCCAAACCTCGGCTGGATTTATCGATCTGTCCAAGAGCTCCGAGGATGCCATTAAAGATATTAAACTATGACTCGTGTAGGGGCGAAGCCTCCCCTATACGCACGAACCCCCTTTGATCCTGGATCAAAGGGGGTTCCTTATATGTTAGAGGTAGCTTTATTATAACGCCGAAATCTTAAAGAACCCTTAAAGACAGATTAGGAGAGGCTAAAATCAATGGGATGTATGAATATAGCGATGTCTGTGTGGTATGAGATAAAAAAAACGTGTCTGATGCAACTGGGACACGCAAGCGTGATCAGTCGCATCAGACACGTATTAACATGTGAATAAGCTTTAACCGATGGAACCTTCCATTTCGAACTTGATTATTTTAGCGTCATGAAATTCACCTCTCATATGTAGGTGGCAGGTGTACGACAAAAAGTCTCCCATTTATTGGGCGACTATTGATGAATCATTATTATTTTAATTTTCATTTCTAAAATTAATTTTGTCGTGATATTCCCACAACCAAAACTCAGATCCCTGACATAGAATTAATCTTCCGAACCAAGTTTTAAAATCACAATGAATTGGAATAGCTTCGCTGATTTCTTTCATCGCATCAAGAAAAAAAATATAGGGGAAGATATTGTTTCTACACCTCTCAGAATCAATACATATCGCACCTGCTATATAATCAGTCCAAGCTATAGGGTACCAGTGAGAAGGGATTTGTTCCATTTCATCATGGATATTTATAATTCTCTGTAGATTAAGTAAATCAATCCCTCCGCCATAATGAGGATGTGTAAACATTAAACATCCATCTGATACGCGCAGAAAACTTTGATAGTCATCAGGAAAATACCAACCATGTTCTTCTTGAATGCCCAAAAGATAACTTTCGTTTGTACCCTGATTCCAAACACAAACAGCCCATGGTTCGTTATCACCTGGAATTAAAAGCTTTAGGGTACCCTTTTTAGAATTTGCTTGCTCTTTTTTTAATGATGCGATTAGTTTTTCAATGTTTGCATTCTCCAATCCCTTTACACCCCAATCAATAATTAATCCACCAAAAACATCGTTTGAATCAAAAAGAAGTAATTCTGCGTTATGCAAACTACAAGGCTGCCGAAAATAATATAGTGTTTCACCAACATGACGGCAGATGACTCAGAACGAATGTGGTTCATTTGCTTAAAGATGGTGCAAATATAAAATACGTGTCCGAGCGACTTGGGCACGCAAGCGTGAAAGTCACAGCGGACACGTATTTACATGTTACAGATAAAATTGAAGATCATGCGCTCACTCTATATGAACAATACGTAAAGTAAACGGACAAATAACGGACAAACCTACATTTAGGAGTATGGAATCCTTAGTGAATAAGGCTTAACCGATTGAACCTTCCATTTCGAACTTGATCAGTCGGTTCATCTCCACCGCATACTCCATCGGCAGCTCTTTCGTGAACGGCTCGATGAAGCCCATAACGATCATCTGTGTCGCTTCCGCTTCACTCAAGCCGCGGCTCATCAGATAAAACAGCTGATCCTCAGATACCTTGGAAACGGTCGCTTCATGCTCCAGCGTCACGTTATCGTTCTTGATCTCATTATAAGGAATTGTATCCGATGTGGATTCGTTATCCAGAATAAGAGTATCGCATTTGATGTTCGCCTTGGCGCCTTCAGCATTACGTCCGAAGGAAGCGAGACCGCGGTAGGTTACTTTACCGCCATGCTTACTGATGGACTTGGATACAATTGTGGACGTCGTATCCGGAGCCAGATGGATCATCTTCGCGCCGGCATCCTGGTGCTGGCCTTTACCCGCTACAGCGATGGACAGAACCATCCCTTTAGCGCCGCGGCCCTTCAGAACAACGGCAGGGTATTTCATCGTCAGCTTGGAGCCGATGTTGCCATCCACCCATTCCATGGTTGCATTTTCTTCTGCCACCGCGCGCTTGGTCACCAGATTATAAATGTTCGGTGCCCAGTTCTGGATGGTAGTGTAGCGAACGCGAGCGTTCTTTTTACAAATAATTTCAACGACTGCGCTGTGCAGGGAATTCGTGCTGTAGATTGGAGCCGTACAGCCCTCGACATAGTGCACGAAGCTGTCTTCATCTGCAATGATGAGCGTCCGTTCGAACTGCCCCATGTTCTCGGAGTTAATGCGGAAATATGCCTGCAGCGGAATTTCACACTTCACGCCTTTAGGAACGTAGATGAAGCTTCCGCCGGACCATACAGCACTGTTCAGTGCCGCAAACTTGTTGTCCGAAGGAGGAACCACTGTAGAGAAGTATTCCTTGAAAATTTCAGGATGCTCTCTCAGCGCCGTGTCGGTATCTGTGAAGATAACGCCTTGGTCTTCCAGGTCCTTCTGCATGTTATGATACACAACCTCGGATTCATACTGTGCAGATACGCCCGCAAGGAACTTCTGCTCTGCTTCCGGAATTCCAAGCTTATCAAAGGTTTCCTTGATTTCAGCAGGAACCTCTTCCCAGGTCTTGCCTTGCTTCTCTGAAGGTCTTACATAGTACTGAATATCATTGAAATCCAGATCCTCTAGATCTCCGCCCCATTTCGGAGTGTCCATCTTCTCGAACTGCTCCAGAGATTTCAAGCGGAAATCCAGCATCCACTGAGGTTCATTCTTGATCTTGGAAATTTCAGTAACAATTTCACGCGTCAAGCCTTTACCGGTTTGAAAAATAGCTTTATGCTCGTCGCGGAAACCATATTTATATTCTTCCATTTCAGGAGCTTTTTTTGCCATTTGTGTTACCTCCCTATCATGTTTAGGACTTTTCTTCCTTGCCTTCAATACCTTTACGAAGTGCGTTCCAGGCCAGGGTTGCACATTTGATGCGGGCAGGGAACTTATTGACACCGGATAGGGCCTCGATATCCTCATACTCGTCGAATTCCACCGTTTCCCCCTTCATGAGGGACGAAAATCTGCCAGCCAGCTCCTCAGCCTCCTGAACACTCTTTCCCTTGACAGCTTCAGTCATCATGGATGCCGAGGAGATGCTGATGGAGCAGCCCTCTCCCGTGTACTTCGCATCCTGGACTACACCGTCCTCCACCTTCAGCTGAAGAGAGATTCGGTCGCCGCAGGTCGGATTGTTCAGACTAATCGTAACATGGCCGTCTTCAAACATTCCTTGGTTACGGGGATTCTTATAGTGGTCCATTATGACACGTCTATACAAATCATCAAGTTGCATCGCCAAAATACTCCTTTGTCTGGATTAAGGCGCTGATCAACCGGTCGACGTCCTCTTCTGTATTATACAGATAAAAGCTCGCTCGTGCAGTAGAAGATACCTTAAGCCAGCGCATCAGCGGCTGACAGCAATGATGGCCTGCGCGGATTGCAACGCCCTGAGCGTCCAGCACCGTAGCCACATCATGCGGATGGACATCCCCCAGATTGAAGGTGATGAGTCCCACCTCGCGGACGGCAGGGCCGTACAGCTTAAAGCCGTCAAGCTCTGCCAGCCGGTTCATCGCATAAGCCGCAAGCCTGCTCTCATGGCGTTCAATCTCATCCATGCCAACGTCCTGCAGAAAATCAATGGCGGCCCCTAGACCGACAGCGCCGGCAATGATCGGGGTTCCCCCTTCAAATTTCCAAGGGAGGTCCTTCCAGTTGGACTCATACAGACCGACATCGTTGATCATTTCCCCGCCGAACTCAATCGGCTCCATTTGCTCCAGCAGCGCCTTCTTGCCATACAGGGCACCAATGCCTGTAGGCGCACACATCTTGTGGCCTGACAGGGCATAGAAGTCACAGTCCAGATCCTGAACGTCAATCTTCATATGAGGGGTGCTCTGCGCTCCGTCAACCGAGATCACAGCTCCGTTGCGGTGAGCAATTTCTGCAATTTCCTTCACCGGATGCACCACACCCATCACATTGGAGACGTAGCCGATAGCGACTACCTTTGTGTTAGGGGTCACCGTCTTCTCCACATCTTCCAGTGTAATGGTGCCATCCGGCTGCAGCGGGATATATTTCAGCGTGGCACCCACAGCAATCGCTGCCTGCTGCCACGGAATCAGATTACTGTGATGTTCCATTTCCGTCAGAACAATTTCGTCCCCCGGACCGCACACCGAGCGGGCATATGATGAAGCAACCAGATTGATCGCTGTCGTCGTCCCTCTTGTAAAAATAATCTCCTCGGTGCTCTTCGCATTAATGAAACGGGCGAGCTTCTCCCGGGCGCCTTCATAGGCGTCCGTAGCACGGCTTCCGAGCGTGTGTACGCCGCGGTGCACGTTGGCGTTTTCCCATTCATAGTAATGCTTGACCGCATCAATCACAGCGCGGGGCTTCTGCGAAGTCGCCGCACTGTCCAGATAAACCAGCGGATGTCCGTTGATCTCCTGATTCAAAATGGGGAACTGCTCGCGGATGGACGCGTTCATTGTCCCAGCTTCCTTTCAACGAGACTCTGAAGCTGATCACGCAGACCTTCCAGAGGAATCTCGCTGACTACCGGTGCCAGGAACCCGTAGATGATAAGGGACTCCGCCATGGTTCTGGAAATACCGCGGGACATCAGGTAGTAAATCTGCTCTGCATTCACCTGTCCTACGGAAGCCGCATGGCCTGCAGTTACATCGTCCTCATCGATCAGCAGAATCGGGTTCGCATCCCCGCGGGATTTCGGGCTCAGCATCAGTACGCGCTCTGTCTGCTGGCCGTCCGCCTTCGTCGCACCCTTCTCGATCTTGGTAATGCCGTTGATAATGGCCTGTGCTTCTTCACGCATCACAGCACGGGTAATCATCTGGCTCGCCGAGCTTTTGCCAAAGTGACGGGCTTGTGTGGTGTAGTTGATCTTCTGCGAGCCGGAGCCCACCGCGATGACCTTCGCATCAGACAGTGATCCCGAGCCCTTAAGAATGCTCATCGTGTCGCTGGCGGTATCGCCGTCATTCATTTCGCCGACAATCCACTCCATAGATGCGTCATTATCTACCACTGCACGGCGATAAGTAACGTCTGTGATGTCTGTCGACAGCTGATGCACGGATGCAAAACGAACCTTAGCGCCGTTCTTCACGAAGATTTCTACAGCGCCATTGTGCGTCACATGGCCTTCAAGTCCGCTGTCTACATAGTTATCGACGTAAGTCACCCGGCTGTTGGCTTCAGCAACAATCAGAATGTGAGGAGCAAACAGGGCACCCGCGTCATCGGTCAGCAGTACGGCCTGCAATGGAAGCTCAACCTCTACATTCTTCGGAACGTAAAGGAACACTCCGCCGTTCCAGGTTGCCGCATGAAGTGCAGCCATCGCATGCTCATCAGCCTTGATGGCCTGGTGCAGGTAAGGCTTCACCAGTTCCTCATGCTCGGAGCACGCGGTTTCCAAATCCGTAAAAATTACGCCTTGCGACCTCAGCTCATCCGACAGCTTGGTGTACACGGTGCCGCTGTTGCGCTGGATAATAAGTCCTCCCTCCCGGGAGCCCTCCACCAGCTTGGCAGCATGCTCCGGAAGCTCATCCAAGGATGTCAGCTCCTGAGCAGGCTTATACTCTCCATACGCTTGAATATTCCAACGGTCAA
This sequence comes from Paenibacillus sp. JSM ZJ436, assembly GCF_044383795.1. Taxonomy (NCBI): domain Bacteria; kingdom Bacillati; phylum Bacillota; class Bacilli; order Caryophanales; family Paenibacillaceae; genus Paenibacillus; species Paenibacillus sp. JSM ZJ436. Next base: position 349,126 of record NZ_JBISEO010000003.1, on the reverse strand, counting down.
TGCGCTGCTTCTCCAGCTTTGGCAACGGCAGGCTGCCGGCCAGCTCCAGCGCGGACAGGCGGCCTTCTGTTACCCATGCCGGCTCCTGCTTGCTTTGAGACACAGCCTTTAAGGCCTCAACGTTGACCGGAAGAGTTGTTTGTGTAGTCATATGATCTTCTCTCCTCTCGTCAATTACGCTTCTTGACCTACAGTTTCATCGGTAATACCCAGTTCTTCCTTGATCCAGTCATAGCCTTCTGCTTCCAGACGCTGTGCAAGCTCAGGTCCGCCGGACTTCACAATACGGCCCTGCATCATCACGTGCACATAATCCGGAGTGATGTAATTCAACAGGCGCTGATAGTGGGTAATAATAAGGAAGCCGCGCTCTTCTGATTTCATCGCGTTCACACCGTTCGCTACGATCCGCAGAGCGTCAATGTCAAGACCGGAGTCAATTTCGTCCAGAACAACAATCTTCGGATCCAGCAGCATCATTTGCAAAATTTCGTTCCGCTTCTTCTCACCGCCGGAGAAGCCTTCGTTCAGGTAACGGTGGGCGAATTCAGGATTCATTTCAAGCTCCTTCATCTTGCCTTCCATTTGACGAATGAACTTGATCAATGAAATCTCGTTGCCTTCACCGCGGCGTGCATTAATGGCACTGCGCAGAAAGTCCGAATTCGTAACGCCCGCAATCTCACTCGGGTACTGCATAGCCAGGAACAAGCCTGCCAAAGCGCGCTCATCCACTTCCATATCCAGCAGATCCTCACCATTGAGAGTTACGCTTCCGTCGGTTACTTCATATTTCGGGTGACCCATCAATGCGGATGCCAGTGTACTTTTACCTGTTCCGTTCGGACCCATAATGGCGTGTACCTCGCCGCCGTTCATTTCAAGATTAATTCCTTTCAGAATTTCCTTACCTTCAATTGTAGCTTTCAAGCCTTCGATGACGAACTTCGTGGACATAAGATATTCCCTCCGACTATATGTTATAGTGAAACCTATGATCACAGGAGCATTCTCCTGATACCATCGGAAAACTAAGAATCTTTACTTGTTTATAATTATTCTAAACTGATTCTCACTGATTCTCAAGCCATTTTATAATAAATCGTCACTCTTTTCAACCAAGCCTCCTGGGAAAGAAGACCGATCCCGCCCTCTCAGGCTTTAGCAAAACAGGCTTGGCCGTAGATTTCCGGCCAAGCCTGTTGATCATAAATTTGCATTTATTGGCTGTTGGTTCTGCTGCAGCATCCTGCATCGTCGGCTTCACCGAAAGCGGTACAGAACGGCATTTCCTATCAGATCCTTTCAGCCTGAGTGGACTTAGCCCAAGAAAGAGCGGAGCATCCACATATGCTTCTCGAAGTCGGCCTTGAATCCGGTCAGCATATCTGCGGTCGGCGCATCCTCTGCCTCTTCGGCCATTTCAATTCCTTCCTGGAATTCTTCACACAGCGTAGCCATATCTTCAACCAGCTGCTGTACCATACCGCGTGTATCCTCATTACCGGATGCTTCCTGCACGGTGGCGGCATCCAGATATTCTCTCATGGTCGCCAGCGGACGGCCCTTGATCGCGAGCAGGCGCTCCGCAATCTCGTCCATTTTTAAGGTTACTTCATTATATAGCTCCTCAAATTTTACGTGGAGGGAGAAGAATTGCTCCCCTGTCACATACCAGTGATAGTTGTGAATCTTCACATACAGAACATTCAGGTTTGCTACCTGCTGGTTGAGCATTTGCTCTACGCCTTTATTTTGTGTTTTTGGAGTTGATTTACTGGATTGTGCTTTACCCATGGTTAATCCCTTCCTTTACAAAAATATAGTATCTCACATGATTGCATACCTTAATGCAGCAGTTATGGCTCAAGCCTGGCTGCACTCTGGCCTGACATAACTTTACCTCACGGCTCCCCCGCTTCCGGGGTCTAGTCCTAGTTTACCCTACGTGCCGCTGTGCGAATCACGACTGCAGACCTTTTTGCCCGGTGACAAAAAAGGGTACAAAAAGTGATCATTTAAAGGTATACTTGCTTTACCTACTAAGATGGTTGGTTTAATCCTTTCAATATATATGGAGGTGGCATCATGTCCACATATCATCCGCTTTCTGTCCAAGAGGCCATCGAGCTGGCCCGAACCATCCCGGGGCATTTCTCAGAAGGTGCCGACCTGTCCTGCCGTGAAATCGGAGACGGAAATTTAAATCTTGTGTTCCACGTTACAGATACTTCATCTGACAAAAGTATCATTATCAAACAAGCGGTTCCTTATGCAAAGGTTGTCGGGGAATCATGGCCGCTGTCTCTCGACCGTGCCCGCATTGAGCGTCAGGCACTGCAGATTCAGCATCAATATTGCCCAAGCCTCGTTCCGGAGGTATATGCTTACTGTGACGAAATGGCCTATACCGTCATGGAGGATCTAAGCAGCTACACGATTATGAGAAAAGGCCTGATTGAAGGCGGGGTCTATCCCAACTTCGCGGAACACATCGGAGAATTTATTGCGAACACACTGTTCTACACCTCCGATCTTGGAATGAATCAGCAGGAGAAGAAGGTGCTTGCCGGCCAATTTGTGAACCCGGATCTGTGCAAAATTACCGAGGACCTGATCTTCGAGGACCCGTACCGGGATTCTCCAAACAACAATTATGCTGAGGCTATCGCTGATGAAGCCGCTGCGCTTCGCAGCGACCTTCCGCTTCATTTTGAGGTTGCGCTGCTGCGGGACAAGTTCCTGACCCGTTCACAGGCGCTGCTGCATGGCGATTTGCATACGGGAAGTATTTTCGTAACCCCTGAATCTACGATGGTCATTGATCCGGAATTCGCTTACTACGGACCTATGGGGTTTGATATCGGTGCTGTGCTGGCCAACCTGCTGCTCAATTATGCTGCCCAGCCGGGCTGGAGCAAGACGGAGGAGCTGGCCCAGCGTGAGCAGCGTCTCTTGGACATGGTCCCTGCCGTCTGGAACGAGTTCGAATCCCGATTCCGGGCATTGTGGAACAGAGACCTGCAGGATGAGATGGCACGTACGCCGGGCTATCAGGATCATTATATTTCACAAATTCTTAAAGACACGGCCGGCTTTGCGGGCTGCAAGATGATTCGCCGCATTGTTGGCTTGTCTCATGTTGCCGACATTGACGGTATCCCAGATGATGCATTGCGCGAAGCTGCACAGCGTAAGGCCCTGGCTATAGGCAAGGCTTTGGTCCGCCACAACCGCAGCGTATCAAGCATAGAGCATTTTATGGAAGTCATTACCCAAGCCATTAACGAGATTGAGGTGTCCATATGAGTACAGGCACAGATCAAGACTTCAATGCATCATCACCGCTAAGCTCCCTGTCATGGGGCGGCGATCACCTGCTGATGCTGGACCAGCGCCTTTTGCCTGAGGAAATTGTATTTCTGAAATTATATACAGCGGAGGAGGTCTGGGAAGGCATTCACTCCATGAAGGTACGCGGCGCTCCGGCGATTGGCATCGCGGCCGCGTATGGTGTTGTGCTTGCCGCCCGTGCCTATTCAGGGGCATTGCCGGTAGAGTGGCTGGAGGTCACCCGCAAGGCATGTGCTTACCTTGCAACCTCCCGCCCTACCGCCGTCAATTTATTCTGGGCTTTGGACCGGATGAAGGAGAAGGCCGGGCAGCTGGCCAACACCGCCTCCTCCATTGCAGCGCTGAACGAGCAGCTGCTGGCAGAGGCCGATGCCATTCGTGCGGAGGATGAAGAGGTATGCCGCCGGATCGGGGAACATGCATTGCCGCTCATTCAGGACGGTATGGGAATTCTGACTCACTGTAATGCCGGCGGACTTGCAACCGCCAAATACGGCACGGCTCTCGCGCCGATGTACCTGGCTCATGAGAACGGGATTTCTTTCAAGGTATTTGCCGATGAAACCCGTCCTGTGCTGCAGGGAGCACGCCTGACCGCATTCGAGCTGCAGCAAGCCGGGATCGATGTAACCCTTCTTGCGGACAACATGGCAGCCATGGTCATGTCCAAGGGATGGGTTCAGGCCGTCATCGTGGGTACTGACCGCATTGCGGCCAACGGAGACGTTGCGAACAAGATTGGAACCTATGGTGTGGCTGTTCTGGCCAAGGCTCACGGCATTCCATTTTACGTAGCCTCACCGTTGTCCACGATTGACCTCAGCACGCCAACAGGCCAGGATATTCCGATTGAGGAACGTGCAGCCGAAGAAATTACGGAAGGCTTCGGCAAGCGCACTGCACCTCAAGGTGTTAAGGTATTCAACCCGGCCTTTGATGTAACGCCAAATGAATATGTAACGGCAATCATTACCGAGAAGGGAATCGTTCAAGCTCCTTACGACGAGAGCCTCAAGGATTTGTTTGCCGATAACGATTAGGCTACTTATACAGACAGGTGCTCCTGGAAGCTTGGTCCTTCTAAGAGAGCACCTGTTTTTGTTTGGCCAAATGTCTCTGCAGCTGCCTTAAATCATACGCAGGAGCGCATCTCTGCCCTTCATTCCGGCGTAAATGCCTTGCTTCTCCGCTTCGATCGTCACGGACTCCAGCGGCGCTTCCAGCAGGTCACTGACAGATCTTACCCCTACAGCTCTGCCTGCCAAAATTTCACGCTCGGCAAGCTTCTCGTTCAGCAGGCCGACATCGAGAGCACCACACATAATGTAGCCCCGGTCCGTATATAAAGCGACCAGATTCGTCTTCGGCAGCTTCACCTCTACTGCCATTACAATATGCCCTTCGATCTGTACAGGAAGTAACGTCACCATCCTTCTCACCTCCCAAAACGTCTATTACATGTGTATTCAGACTCATATCAAGTGGTGCAAACGTCATTGTGTGGGATAGAGCGTTTATGTATTTTTACCTGACGATTTATGACAATAAGACTATGAAATTAAGTCAGTTATGATATAGTATTCTATAGAAACGAAATATTAGATTTGCCTCGGCACGGCTTTTGAATGCAGTTTGTATCTTGCAGCCAGCGGGTATATATCTTTTCGTAAAGTACATGTTATGCAGGATCATCTTGAAAGCTGGTGAATGATAAACTTATGAAGAAACCTCCCCCACACGATGACACAGGGTTCTTATTCAATGTCGATATTCTGGTCAAAAGCCCCTCCAACGCTTTTGCTCTGCAGCAGCTGCTGCAGACCCTGAACCAGGATGAGCAAATTATCGATTTCCGTATCAAATCAGGCATCGAGCTCGGTGAAATTATTGACCAGCTCCTCCAGAGCAAGAAGAAGGCCTTCATCTCTAAAGCCCATGGCAAGGCTGCTGAAGCCGCTGTATCCGGCTCGGAGCTTAAAGCAGCAGTGGTCCCTAAGCCATCCGAGGCTGTCGAGCGTCCGGTCTCACCCGCTCCGGCTGTCGTTCAGTCGGAAGCCGCGCCCTTGTCTAAGCCCGTTCAGCCTCCTAAAGGGGATCCCAAGGGAGCATCAGCCGCTGTGGATTCCAATCCCTATAAGTGGATTACCGATTATGCAAAGGACAACCGCCTGGTTAGAATGACAACGAACCGCCAGGGGAAGCAATTCAGCCTGCCCTGCCGTATCTTGAACTTTGATGAGAGCAAGCAGCTGGTCACGGTTTATCATGTAGATGAGAAGCAGGTGTACACATTCAACGTCAATGAAATTGATGAGTTCCAGGCCGGGTAATCCCGTCCTGAAACTATAAAGCGGCTGTCCCTCTACGAGGACAGCCGCTTTATAGTTTCACTAACGAAAGCCTTTTCTAGCTCCTTCCAGCGCTCCTGCGGCAAGCAAGAGCCAGCCAGCGATAAAGGATACTCCACCGATCGGAGTAATGGCGCCGAGCCATTTCTCGCCGCTTAACGCCAATACATACAAGCTTCCGGAGAAAATAATAACCCCCGCTATAAACAACAAGCCAGCTAAACGTAATTTCTTGGATTCCCCAAGCCAGCCTCCGCAAATGCCGGCGAGAATGACAGCCAGCCCATGAATCATATGATATTGCACTCCGGTCTCATACACCGTCAGCGCATCGCTGCTGATCACATCCTCCAGCATATGCGCTCCGAATGCGCCAATTCCAACGGAAAGCGCCATGATTACCGCGCCCCAGGCAACCCATTTTCCAGCCCACTGCAACCCGATCCACTCCTCTGTTCATCGTAATCCTTCTAAATTCTTAGTTTAACGGATCACGAACATGTTTTCAAAGCCAAGGAGCCACGATTTCATGTATCTAGACAAGCCAGCACTTGATTTCAACCACAAAATATGAAATCTTAGATAGAGAATGGTCCATAAAGGAGAGAAGCTGGTATCATGTCCAACCCATCCAAGCCGAAGCAAGCGGACGCCTCTACCAAGGCCAAACCGCATATTTTTATTCCACCTGAGGATCGTAAAACCTCGAAATCAGGTATATTCTCATTATCAATTGCTGTGATAACCATGCTGGGCTATATCATTCTTGCCTCGCTGGGCACATCCATGATTGAGCCTTATTTGACGCCGGATGGCACGATTGTCCCTCCGCAGGAAGCCTTGGAGAAGATGTCTGTCCTCGCCGCCGTATTTATTGTTATTGTGGTGCTAAATCTTGCTGGCTTGATTCTTGGCATCATCGGCAGCATGAACAAGAACAGCAAACGAGCTATTGCCGTAGTCGGCTCCATTATTAATGGCGTTGTATTGTTCACCATTCTCAGTATGTTTGTTTTCGTACTGAATGGATAAATGGTTTACCTTACGCTTTTAAATCCGAAGAACTTGTGCCGCCAAGCGGGGGGTGCGGGTTCTTTTTTTGAGTTATGGTCATGGAAATTGTGTAGTCCTAGGCAGGAAGCAGGATATGGTAAATCGAATAGTATAAAACGGCTATCACATATATAACTACTAGGCTGGTGCAATGATATGAAACAACAAACCCTCGGGGTATTGACCCCCCTGCTCGACGGCTTTTACTTCAATGGAATTATACAGGGGATTCATCATGCTGCTGAAGCGCACGGAGCGCGCCTGATTCTCTTTCAAACCATGGATGCTCAAATGTCGAGAGTCACCTATCAGCGGTTTCTAGGCATGGACGAGATTGACGGCTGGCTTGTGCTGTTAAATGCCGTAAGTGATCCGCAATATATCCAGCGGCTTGAGGATTCCGGCAAGCCTATTCTGTGCAGCCCTTATCAAGGCGGCTTTCGTCAAGCCGGCATTTTCTCCATTGATAATGAACAAGGGGGCTATGATGCCACGCTTCATCTTCTGCAGCATGGACATCGACGGATTGCCTGTGTGTACACGAGCCGTAACCCGGAATGCCTGCTGCGATATGAGGGATATTTGAAAGCGCTGCACGACCATCACATCCCTATAGACAGAGACCTTGTTTTTGATATGAATGACGTATGGGAAGCGGACGGTGCAGCGGCCGCACAGCGTATGATGGAGCTTGGCTTTCCCTTCACTGCTGTAGCAGCTTTTACAGATACACTCGCCATCGGTCTGCTGGACTCTTTTGAGGAATGGGGCCTGTCTGTCCCGGAGCAAATTGCCGTCATCGGCTTCGACAATATGGATATTGCACGGCAGCATGCACTAACGACCGTAGAGCAGCCGCTGTTTGGGCGGGGATTGCATATGGCCGAGCTGCTGCTTCGCGAAATCCAGGAAGGGAAACCGCAGGTAACCCAGCTCTACCGCGAGGCCACAACGCTCGTCATTCGGCAATCCTGCGGCTGCACTCCTGTGCAGGCTGATGTGCCAAGTGTAGAAAGCCCTCCCAAGAACGCTCAGGTGACCATTGATTATTTGTCCAAGGTTATCCAGCGCAACCACCACATTGCCCATGAAATGGTCAAAACGGACGGCAGTAAAATCCGGGACTTGTCCTGGCTCACATTTACTGACTACACTTGGGCCTGTCTCGCTCTGTGGAATGGCACCCGCACGCTCATGATTGACAGTATTTACTCCAAGAAGAAGAACGGCTGTACCTTGAAGACCGGAGATGTCTTTGATGAAGGCCTCTTCCCTCCTGCCGAAATACATGCATTCATTGAAAAAGGGGAAGCGCTGTCGGTTCATTCAATCCGCACAGAGGGCAGGGAATGGGGATATATGCTGCTGATCGGCCGCATTGATGACAAAAACCGGACGAGCAATTACAAGGCAGATACAATGACTCACAGTCTGGATCTGGTCGCTTATACACTGGAACGTGAAGCGATGTACGAGGAAGCGAAGGAGCGGGAGAAGCGCATCGAGATCGTAACCTCGATCACGAATGATGGCATTTTTGAGTGGGACCTGAAGAGTAATATGTTAAGCTGGAACAAGAAAATCCTCCGCATTTTGGGGGATACCGGTATTCGCATGCATCGCCGGGAGTTTTTTGAGCGTGTTCATCAGGATGATCAGCAGGCACTGTTCAAAGCTGTGCGGCTGCATCTGCGGCAGCATGTGCCTTTTCAGATTGACCTGCGGCTTCGTAAAGCAGATGGCAAATACGCCTGGGTCTCAGCAGCCGGAGAAGCCGTACGTGATCCGTTCGGCTCCGCCGTTGGAATGATTGGCTCCATTGTTGATATTACGGAGCGCAAACGCTCCGAGGAGCGAATCCGCTACCTAGCCTATCATGATGCGCTTACGGATCTGCCAAATCGCAGGCATATCTCGGAGCAGATTACAGAGCATGCTCTGGCCGGGGGACGCTTTGCTGTTATGCTGCTGGACCTCGACCGCTTCAAGAATATTAATGACAGCCTGGGCCACTCCGTCGGAGATAAGCTATTGCAGCAGGTAGCCAAGCAGCTGCAGGACAATATTCATCCCGGCGATGTGGTGGCCCGGCTAGGCGGGGATGAGTTTATTATTCTGACTGGACAGCTGGAGTATGAGGAGCAGGCCGTGGAGCTGGCGGACGGAATTGTCCGCTCTATGAATGCCCAATACCAGATTGACGGACATTTCGTATTTGTTACGCCCTCCATCGGTATCAGCCTCTACCCGGAGCACGGCCGAGATCAGGAAACGCTGATCAAGAATGCGGATCTTGCGATGTATCACGCCAAGGAGAATGGCAAAAACCAGCTGCAAACCTACCATCCCCGGATGAGCACCGTCTCGCTGGAGCGGCTGACCTTGGAGAACCATCTGCGGAGTGCGCTGGACAATGGCGAATTCCAGCTTTATTATCAGCCCCAATACGATACGGAAAGTGACAAAATCGTAGGTATGGAGGCGCTGATCCGCTGGTTCTCTCCGCAGCTCGGCATGATTTCTCCGATGAAATTCATTCCGCTCGCTGAGGAAACAGGACTCATTCTGCCGATCAGTGAATGGGTGCTTACAAAGGCTTGTCTAGATAACAAGCTGCTCCTGGATGAAGGCTACGAGCCGATGATTGTCTCGGTCAATATTAGCGCTGACCAGTTTACGAACATGCATTTTGTGAGCCAGGTGGAACGCATTCTGAATGAGACAGGGCTTCCGCCGCAGCTCCTCTGCTTGGAAATTACAGAGAGTGTAGCGATCCGCAATTTGGAGCTGAGCATCCGCCAGCTTAACGCACTGATCCGGCTTGGCGTGCAGATTGCCCTGGACGATTTCGGGACGGGAAATTCTTCTCTGTCTCTGGTTAAGTCCCTGCCGCTGCACATGATCAAGATTGACCGGGCGTTTGTGCAGGATATGACGTTAAGCCCGGCGAACCTGGCTATTTTTGAAACTATACTCAGTCTCGCCCGGGGCCTCAAGCTGGAATGCTGCGCGGAAGGTGTAGAAACCGCAGAGCAGTTCCAAATCGTACGGGAGAAGACATGCGTGCTTGTGCAGGGATATTTCTTCAGCAAGCCGGTGCCTCTGAACGACCTGGCTGCATTCCTGACAGAGATGGGCTCCTCGCCCTTGAAGCATGAAGAATAAGCATCTGCAAAAGGATGGTGATCTCCATTGATCCTGCTCCTGAGGCGGCTTTCGCACCAGCTGTTTCGGCTGCCGACCTCTTTTATTATGATTTTTGCCAGCTTCTTTATCGGAATCTGCTCCTGGATTATGCTGCTGCTGGAGCCGACAACGTTTGAACATTATTTCAATGCCCTCTGGTATGTTATGACGACGCTGACCACGGTCGGTTACGGCGATTATTACCCTGCCACCGTACCGGGCAAAATATTTGCCATGTTTCTGTACTTATTCGGCATTGGCTTGATCACGCTTGTCATCGGCAAAATTATTGATTTATTTATCGTCGCCAAGGAAAGGAGAATGACCGGTAAAGTGGACTACCCTGGACAGAAGCACATCATTATTATTCATTGGAACAAAAAAGCGCAGGCCGCCGTTGACGAGCTGCTCAGCTACCCGGACGGAGGCGATATTGTTCTCATTGATGACATTGCGAGAACGCCGCTGGAGCATCCCCGGATCCATTTTGTGAGTGGAGATCCTTCGTCGGAGCACACGCTCAACCAGGCAGGTATTACCTCGGCCCGCTCGGCCATTGTGTTCGGCGATGTCCGAATTGATGATGCGGCCCTGACGGACGGCAAATCCCTGCTCATTGCGGCAAGCATTGAACGGCTCGCTCCTGCCGTGCATACCACGGTGGAGATTATGCTGGAGAAGCATATCCATAGCTTCAGGCATGCCAACGTGAACGATTTCGTCCTTTCCCATGATGCGGTGTCCCGCCTTGCCGTGCGCTCCGCACTGCATGAAGGCAGCACCGAAATCTATACACAGCTGCTCAGCCGCAGCTTCGGAGATGACCTGTTCCCGGTAGCGTGCCGACCGGAATGGACCACGTACAGAGATGCGTTCAATGCTCTGCTTGCTCAGGGTGCGACGCTAGTTGCAAACGGCGGGGATTTAAGCATTAACCGCAAGCTGGATGAACCCATCGGTCCCGATCCGAAGCTCTTTGTCATCTGTGATCCCCCTACTTATGAGCTTCTCAGTCCGCCGAAGAAAGGAAGGTAGCTGTTATTTATTATGTAATCAAGTATATACATTGGAATGAGGAGAAGTCGGCTGAGGCATGGGAAGCACTTCATACAGGCTCTATATCACAGGATGAGCTGTTTATCCGGAAGCTGGTGGACAGCACCATGCTGGAGGACAAGCTCTTCGTGCATTTATCCCATGAACAGGACGACCGGGAGGGTGAGCTTATCTATGTAGTGCCATACAGCGAAGCCACACTGGAAGAGTACGGCTCTTCCATTGAAGACAGCCTGACCCTCTTTCTTCATCGGGGGACCCACTTCTCTTCAGGGCGCCTATCCTACTTCATCTGGGACGGAGAGGCCTTTCAGGAACCCCAGGCTCGATTTCCCACGCCGACATTTCATAAGGATGCCGCCGCAAGTCTCTTAAATCATGATCTGGTATTCGGCGGCTTGACGTATGAAATACTGTACAGCATCTATGTTCCGCGTAAGGACGTGGTGCTGCTGTTCATGAAGGAGGCAGAAAGCTATGAACAATAAGAAGCATCGCTCTGATCTGCCACAGCCTTCGGCTGAATCTCAGATCCGTCAGACAACTCCCGGATCTAAAGCACGGCTGGCTGCATTTGCGTTGATGCTGACCGTCCCGGCCTCTTTAAGCGGCTGCGGACAGTCCACTTCCTACGATGACTGTGATCCCAATCTGGAATACTGCGAATATGACTCCTCTGGCGGCTATTACTACTATAATGGCGGCTCCGGAGTCTATTACGGCTCAGGCAAACCGCTGACGCGTACGCAGAGCGATGCTATTCGCTCCTCTGGCAGCTCCAAAGGCTTTGGCAGCGGAGGCTCCAGCGGCGTCCGTTCAGGAGGGTAGCTCCATTGACGAATACCGGGCGCCACATCTTTCCACTGCCTGCATCCCAGCAAGAGGTCTATGGCTACGCTTCCTCTGACACGGTCCCTTATCACCGGATGTACGGTAAAGCCTACTGCCTTCCTTCTGTCGCTATATATAGCCCTGAAGAAATAGAGGTTCTTACGGAGGCCTCTCAGATCATGGACCAGATCTTTCGCAAAGCACTTTCGTTTGCCCAGCAATATTTACCGGATCACTATTTCATCGAACAATTCGGCATCCCGCCTGCTGTCCTGCCATTGGCCAGACAGCCTGCGCCAACAAACGGAATTACTCGGCAGGACTGGATCCTGGGAGAAGCAGGACCGAAGCTGATTGAGATGAATGCAGATACGCCTACCGGGATTCCGGAATCAGCTTTCCTGGAGAGACATGTACTGCACCATTTTACCGATTTCAAGGGTCCCTCTGAGCACCTTGCGCAGCTGCTGAAAGAAGAGCTGTGTGCCTTTGCGACACATGGTATTCATGCTGGCTTTCAAGGTCCTGTAGCGTTTAGCTGCTATGACTGGCATGAGGAGGACCGGCACAATACGCTGTATTTGATGAGCTTGCTGGAAGGGGCCGGCATTCCCGTGCTTTATGCCCCTCTTGAGGAGCTGGAAATTATCCCGGATCACGGCTTGTTTCATAAGGGACAGCGCATTGAAATGTGGTATCGCCTGTATCCATTAGAATATCTTGTGCATGACCGCGATGAAGATAACGGGGTTCCTGTTGGAGAAGCTTTGCTCCGCCTGGTGCAGCAGAACAAGCTCTGTATGCTGAATGCCGCACCTCATCTTGTCCTACAGAGCAAGGGCTTTCTGGCTACGGTGTGGTCCCTGTATGAACGAAATTCACAGACCGCGGAATATTGCGGATTTACGCTTTTCACCGATCAGGAGCTTGCCGCGATTGAAGCCTATTGTCTCCCCTGCTACTTCACGCCCCAGCCCTTCTTGCAATCCGGGACCGATTATGTCGCCAAGAGCTATTGGGGACGGGAAGGCAAAGGCACCGCGATTATGTCTTACGAGGACCGACAGCAGCCTCTCACTTACGCCGGCAGAAATGTCAAGACGGCGCTGGAGGAAGAGGAAACCGAGGAATCAGAAGCTTCTGAAGTGCTGGCTTATTACGAGAATCAGCCCAAGATCTATCAGCAGTACTGGAGTATGCCTGCTGCCTCTGTAGAAACAGAGTCGGGAAGCTACACTGGTTATTTGTTAACGGGTGTGTTCATCATCTCCGGCACCTTCGGAGGATTATTATCCCGCATCGGTGACAAGATTACTGGAGACGGTGCTTATTACTGTCCTGCTGCGATTCACCCGACTTAACACATACAATGATTTTATGGAAGAGGAGGTTATCACTTGGATCATTTTTTACTAGATGGCTTGAACGTGCTCATCGGGCTGTGCATTATCCTGATCGTGCTTGCAGCGGGCTATTTCGTATTCAGCACCCTGACACGCTTTGACGACCGCAAGCAGATTGCAGCAGGGAATCAGGCAGCCGGCATCTATATGGGCGGCAAGCTGCTGGGTCTGTGCATCATCGTCGCGATGGTGTCCTACAGCTCACATGACTGGCTGCAGATGATCATCTGGTCAGTTGTCGGTATTGCTGTGCTCTGCCTGGTCTATCTGATCTTTGACTGGATTACGCCGAGTTTCAAAGTGTGTGAAGAAATCGAGAAGGGCAATACCGCTCTCGCAACCCTCCTGCGCTCTATTATTATCGGTGTGTCTATTGTGATCGGCACTTTTTTAATGTAGGACTGAACAATACAGACCCTGATCCTAGGTAGAAGGAGGATCAGGGTTTCGTATTACTTGAGGTTAATTCGTCGCCTGGTATCGCTCATACTGAGCTCGCTTTATTTCCAGGTAACGCTGCGCACCCATTTGGTCCAGTGTTTTCACATAGTTGTCCCAATCTGCATCCAGACTCAAGGTGCCTGTAATGAACTTGACGCGCATCTCTTCAATATAACTATTAATGTCGGTCATAATCGGATCAATCTCCGAGGTTTCGGCATCGGTTGGCGCGAAGTTCGGCCAGATCTCTTCAGGCTTGAACTTCTCGAGCTCCGCAAGATCCGCATTGATTTCCTGATCCACGGTCGTTCCTTTTACAGCGGTTCGCAATTCTACCGGCGGTTCAAGATATGGATAAAAGCCACCGTAGACGTTGTCCACATACTGAAATGCTCCCAGCTGCATACCTCCTTCATAGTTACGAATCTCGTCAATATACTGCGGCTTGCCATCCACCATCGTGTAGGTTTCTCCCTCCAGGCCGAGCGTACCGAATGTGGAGCCCTCTTCCCCATAGAAGTAATCGACCCATTTGATCGTCTCTTCCGGATGCTTATTCACATTTGTAATGATAAAGGAGGACATTCCGCGGACCGGATGATCAAGCCAGTTCATCACTTTATCGCCGCCTGGACCTTCCAATGCGTTAATACCGGAGTAATGATCTCGCACCTTGTCGCCAATATAGTCGGGAACAACCCACGAGAAGCCGCCTACCAGATCTTTCGCGCCATCTGCCACCCATTGGGCATACTCAACCCCTGTAAATGTTTCAGGATGAAGCAGCTCTTCAGCGTACAGGCGGTTCAGATATTTCCAGACGTCACGGAATTTCTCATCATTGAATATGAGCTTTAATTGACCGTCTGAGTCCTTGTAGATCCAATTCTCGGATGCTTTCAAACCGCCGTTCCCCATGCCAAAGCTTCCGTAAAGCTGTCTTTCCAGTGTCCATCCGACGCTTCCGGCAGGCATATACCAGCCGTGCTCATCGTTCGGATCTCCATTCCCGTTAGCATCCTGTTCTTTAAATGCCTTCAGCGTGGTATAGAGCTCCTCTGTAGTCTTGGGCACGGACAGCCCCAATTGATCCAGCCATTTCTCGTTGATGTATAGCCGCAGCGACGAATACGGAATAGATTCATCCACATACGGCAATGAATAAATACGTCCATCCGGCATCGTTAACGCCTGCTTGATACTAGGATCGGTCTTGAATAGATTGCTCAGATTAGGGGCATGCTCCTCGATCAGCTCATCCAGCGGCAAGAACAGGCCCTGCTTTCCGTACTTTGAAATCTCCCCATGGGAGAAGCCAATTTGGTAAAAAGCATCCGGCAGATCATTGGAAGCCATGATGATGTTTTTTCGTTCTCCTAAACTGGCTCCCGGAATTTCCTCCCAGTCGATATGGACGCCCGTCATCTCCTCGTATTTTTTCCACATCCACAGATCCTTGGAGGCCGGTCTGACATCGTTATAGCCCATTCTCGCAAATTGAAAGGAGATTCCATCTGCAGAAGCATCTTTGCTGCCGCTTTCATCCTTCGGTTTCGATTCACTGCAGCCGGAAAGGAATACCGACACTACCAAGGTTACTGCCATCATAAAGGTTTTTGGCTTTCTCATTACAAATCTCCCCTTTGCTAACATATTTTTATCTCCATAAAAGATGAGAATTACAGCATTCATCTTTTAGCAAGATCACCCCTTGATCGCTCCTACCAAGATTCCTTTTTCGAAAAACTTTGAAAGAAGCGGATAAATGATGAGCAGTGGAAAAGTAGAGACCACGACTACCGCGTATTTCAACCCTTCCTTGGCCATCAATCGCTGGGCATACTGCTCATCCACAACAACGGCAAGCATTTCATTCATCTCGTTCTGAATCAGAATTTCTCTTAAGATAAGCTGCAGCGGGAACAAGTCGCGATCGGATAGATAGATCATGGCTTCGAAATAGGAGTTCCAGTGCCCTACCCCGTAGAACAAAACCATGACCGCGATAATTGGTGTAGACAGGGGTAACACGATTTTATACAGCAAACGGAAATCGTTGCAGCCATCGACATGGGCGCTGTCCTCCAGCTCCGGCGGAATTCTCATCTGAAAATACGTTCTCATAATGATCAAATTAAATACGCTGATGGCTCCCGGCAGAACAAGCACCCAGATGGTATTGACAATGCCCAGCTGCTTGTTAACCAGGTAACTAGGGATCAATCCGCCGCTAAAAAACATCGTAAAGGTGAAGATAAAGGTAAAAA
The DNA here is from genome assembly GCF_044383795.1 of Paenibacillus sp. JSM ZJ436. Lineage (NCBI taxonomy): Bacteria > Bacillati > Bacillota > Bacilli > Caryophanales > Paenibacillaceae > Paenibacillus > Paenibacillus sp. JSM ZJ436. The sequence goes on along the minus strand of NZ_JBISEO010000003.1, from coordinate 333,187 downwards.
AGCCTTTTCCGTAAAAGGATTTTCGGGATAATGGATAGGCACCTAGCGTCGTCATTACAATATTGATAAAAGTGCCTAGAAAGGTATATAGCAGGGTGTTCCCATAGGCGTTCCATATATCCTTGTTCTCAAACACTTTCAAATAGCTTTCAATGTTGAAGCCCTTGGGATACAGCAGCAGCTGTGCTTGGAACAATTGCCGCGGATCGCTCATAGAGGCGAACAGCACGAAAATTAGCGGATATAAAATGATGGCCGTAAACATGAGCACGAGCGTGACGTTTGCTGCATCTATTATCTTTTCTGTCGTTGTTCTTTTAATGTTCGTAATCATCCCTCTTCCTCCCGTCCTTCGTATGATTCAGACCTTTCCATGAGGTGTAGAGTCGTGCCGCTTACCAAAGGCTTGTTTCACTCACCTTTCTGGCAATGGAGTTGACGACCAGCAGGATGGAAAAGTTAATCACGTTGTTGAACAGCCCGATGGCAGCCGAGAAGCTGTATTGTGCATTTAAAATCCCGGATTTATAAACATAGGTGGATATCACTTCAGAAGTCTCTTGATTTAATCCATTTTGAAGGAGCAATATTTTTTCATGCCCAACGCTCATGATGCCGCCCACGCTCAGGATGGAGAGGATAATAATCGTCGGAATGATTCCCGGTAAGGTCACATGCCAAATACGTTGCAGCTTGCCTGCTCCATCAATGTAAGCGGCTTCATATTGTTCGGGCGAGATGCCAGCCATAGCTGCCGTGTAAATCAGAGAGGACCACCCAATGCTCTGCCAAACGCCGGACCAGACAAAGATGTGCCAGAAGCTCGCAGGGTCTGCCAAGAAATTCTTTTTCTCACCGCCGAACATTTCAATTAAATAATTTATCAACCCGTTCGAAGGGGAGAGAAAAAACAGGATCATACCCACTACAACCACTACGGAAATAAAATGAGGCGCATATGAAATGGTCTGGGTAAAGGTTCTGAGCCTTTTACTTCGGATCTCGTTGAACATTAGTGCCAGAATGATCGGCAGCGGAATACCGATGATAATGGTGTACAAACTGATGGCAACGGTGTTGCGCAGGAGTCGTTCAAAGTAAAACGAGTTAAAGAAGCGTTCGAAATGAGCAAAGCCCACCCATGGACTATCCAGGATCCCAATGCCGGGTAAAAAATCCTTGAAGGCGATAATTACACCATACATGGGCCAGTACGCCCAAATTAAAAAGTAGAGGACTGCGGGAAATATAATACAGTAGAGCCCAATATTTTTTTTCAGTTTCTTTTTGACACCTGAGAAGCTGTTGTTAGGCGTTGGCAGGTTTGACGTCCATGATCCATCTTTTTTCAAACCCTCTTCCTCCTTCCTCTCTTTAAAACGCTTACATTAATCTTTATAAAACGCTTACATTTTCTAATATAGAGCCTAATCGCTGCACCACCACAGCAAGCCGGAACCGCAGACTCTGCCCTGAGTCTTTCGTTCCGTTCACTTGCCGCTTACGTAGCTTCTGCTTATGACTTTCTTACCAGCTTTGTCACTCTTCCATCTTCAATCCATTCTGCAACATATAGATTTCCTTCCCGGTCGACGCATACCCCATGAGGTGAGCTGAATCGGTCTGGACGATAGTAGGATTTGGGCAAATTCGGCCATCCCTCCTGTTTGCTTGCTTCCGGATCATCACCAAGGTGAGCAATCAGCTCATCGTTGCGGTCCAATATCGTGATGCGGCTCAACAGGTCTGGAAAGATGATCTCATCTCCAAAGAAATAAAAGCCGCAAGGCATCTTCATCTCCGCCGTAATCAAGCGCTTAGGTTCCCCATCCATGGTAAACACCTGAATCCGATTGTTGCCGCGATCGGCTACATATAGCTCTGGCTCTTCGCCGCGAAGATTTACCGAAATACCGTGAGGGCATGTAAGCTGACCCATCTCAGATCCCGTTCCTCCCCAAGATCGTATGTATTTTCCATCCTTGTCATAGTGATGAACATAGCTTTGTCCATAGCCGTCAGCAATATAGATATCTCCGTTTGGTCCTACGGCAACGTCTGTCGGAATAAACGTCCGCTGCTCGTCATAGATTTCCGGCAAGTCAGGGGTCCCGATCCGCAGCAGCACTGTTCCTTCAAGCGTTGTCTTGGCTACCAGATTCCGCTCGGTATCCGTAATGTAGAAATGCTCTCCTTCTTCATCGCGGTGCAAGTAAAAGCCATGTGCTCCGCCCTGAAATTCTTCTCCCCAAGAGGTCATATACTCTCCGTTTTCGTGGAAGACCGCAACGGAGGGGCTGCCGGTATGGAAAACATAAATCCTCTGATTTGAATCCACTTCAATGCCATGCGTATAGCCGAAAGACATTCCCTCCGGCAGGCAAGCCCATGAAGATATGACTTCATATTCTCTGGTTTCTGTTCCGATCCGCATACTCTGATTCACCTCTGTATCTAATTTCGCCTACCTGTTCATGTAAACATACAGAGACAGCCATTGACTTCTGAAATCTTATCAAATAGGATCAGAAACAAGAAAAAGCAGGACTGCCAAGCATGGAAATGTGAACAAAGGAGGGCTCATTGAATGTCTAAAAAAAACGTAAGATGGACTTATGAAAATGCTCACACCCATCCAGGTGTACCTGAGCTTCTGCTGCTTGGATACGACCGCTTTCAGGAAGCAAATGGCTTGGGAGACCATCAGCATGGCAATTGCTATGAAATCGTTTACGTCGAAAGCGGCAAGGCGGCTTGGGAAGTGAATGGAGAAGCCTATACGACTCACGCCGGCCAGCTATTCCATACACGTCCCAATGAGCTTCATCGAGGAATGATGAATTTCATAGAGCCCTGCACCATTTGGTGGATGATCTTCAGTAACCCGGAGCCTCATGTCCCTTGGCTGGGATTAGCTCCCGAGGATATATCGCATATCTCTCAGCAGCTCGCTGTATTACCCCGAACGATTGAACCGGATCCCCAAGTCCGGAATACATTCCGTAAGCTTAGAAAAATTCTGGAGTCTCCCACTTCCATGGGCGCCTTAATGACTCGGCATTATATGATAGATATTTTGTTATTGCTGTTGAACCCGCCCGTCAGCTCCTCTATATCTGAAGATATGGTCCAGGCGATTCACGCGCTGATTGATCATATTGACAAAGAGCCGGGGCTGCGGTGGACCAATGCACAGTTAGCGCGCGCTGTGGGTGTTAGTGAATCTCATTTTTATCGATTGTTTCGCTCTGTTCACGGGCAGTCCCCAGCCAGCTTCGTGATTCGAACCAAAATGGAGCATGCTTGCCGAAGATTAGAGAATACCGATACACCGGTCACCTCTATTGCCATGGAGCTCGGCTACGAAACCAGCCAGCATTTTGCAACAGCCTTCAAAAAGTACAAAGGCGTGACGCCAAGAGAATGGCGGTTAAGTAAGTCTTAGCCTGTAATCCTTGATGCTCTCGAGATTACATCCACTTCTCCGATCCCTGAAAAGGCATGTGCTCTCCAGGTATGAATTTCGGTTTGGATGAATACTCGTTAATGCCTGCAGTCGCTTCTCCTCTTAATAGAAAAGCGCTTGGCCAAGGCTCTGCCGTAATGCGGGTAGTGGCAGGAATATACCGAATCGTCAATCCACACCGGCGGTGAGGCGAATGGTTGGGCTCTGACCCGTGAATGATGTTGGGATGGTGGATGGATACGCCTCCAGCTTGAAGAACGATATCTTTAGCTTGGGATTCATCCACAAACGCCGGATCAACCTCATATTCCAACACATTCGCAATATCATCCCGTTTGTTCATTTGCTTCAAATCCTGCTTATGCGTGCCCGGGATTACTCTTAAGCACCCATTCTCAGGTGTCGAATCGTCGATCGCTAACCAAAGCGTAACGACATTCATTGGCTCTAGCGGCCAGAATGCTCCATCCTGATGCCAGAGCACGGCCTTCCCGTCAAATGGCGGCTTACAAATATAATGTGAAGCAAAGAGCGCAATATCCGGCCCGATAAACTGTTCTGCAATATTTAGCAATCGATCATCACTCACCAAACGGATCCAGAAGGGGTCATTTCTCATCAAGTCCGTATGCAGCTGCTCCGGCCGAAGTCCGGGGTTTTTTTTCATCAGCCAATCCACATGGCCTTTCGCTTCTTGAATCAATTCATCATCCAGAACCTTTTGCAGTCTGACGTAGCCCTCCTGTTCATACTGGGCTTTGATGGATTCGGTGACGTTCATGCTTCTCACTCCTTCTGAAATTTATGGTGGAACTCCAAATACAAGATCAGTATAGTATGGGTACTAGCGAAAATCTTTGAACCCAGATGACGTATTCTTGCTTTTTTTCAGCAGAAGGAGGTCTGATTCTATGGTTGATCCGGAATTTTCAAGATATTTGAACTCATACTCGCAGCAACTGACCGGAAACTCCGTTTCCTTTAACATCCATTACTGGGGAAGCATGCTGCATGATGACCACCCTGTACATAAACATGCCTATTTTGAACTGTGCTACGTCACGAGCGGCTCAGGCACCTATCATGATGACGGTACCTGCTTTGCACTGACTGAAGGCTCTATGTTTCTGTCCCGTCCCGGAATGTGGCATAGAATCCAGGGGGGCTCAGAACACGGAATCGGGCTCATTTATGTTGCCTTTGAGCTTGAAGCTCCTGCTGCCTCCGAGCATGTTGCTCAGCTGATTCTATACTTGATGAGCCCAGACAACGTTTACTTTAAAGATGCCCGCGAGATCGCGATGGGGAAATTGTGGTCCTTGCTCTCATCCATGGCCACCCCTCAAACCTCACTGCCAGAGGAGATTCTTCCGTCACTGTCATACTCGCTGCTGGCAGCCCTCCTGGAGCACTGCGCCGCACCTTATCACCAGGGGAGGCAGCTTCCGGTCTCTGCAGCTGTGCAAGAAACTTCCCTTTTGTTGCATCAGGCGAAGCTATACATACGGGACAATATATCCCTGAGCATCCGCTCGAAGGAGCTCGCTGCTTACTTGCATATATCACAGCGGCATTTGATTCGTTTGTTCACAAGCGAACTGAATAGGTCCCCCTCCCAATACATCCGAGAGGAGAGAATTCGTATCGCATCTCATTTACTGAAGACCTCTTTACTAACCGTCCAGGAAGTCGCAGAGATTACCGGATTCAGCTCGATTCATCACTTCACTCGCTTGTTTAAAGAGGTCAAAGGCTTACCTCCTGGACTTTATCGCCGGAACGGCGCCCATTCCTCAGGAGGTGTCACGTAATATGAAAATGATCGAGCTGCAGATTCCGCCGCTGCCGCAATTTGTGACTGTCGGGCACTCCTGGTGGAAAAAAGGACGGGCTCATTTCAAGCGCAACTGGAATATTTATGATCTGATCATCGTGACCCAGGGCACATTGTATATTACTGAGGACGATCAGCCTTACGAGATTCTGCCCGGCTGCATGCTGCTGCTTGAGCCCGGCCGCATTCACTGGGGGCATCAGCCCTGCGAGGAGGAAACGGAGACGTATTTCATGCACTTCAGCCATTCCCTGCCTGGAAAGGAACGGGACAGTGATGGATTTCAGTGGATGGAGGAATTTCTTGCGCTCTCCGACTTTGATCCCAATCCTCGGAGCCATAACATGTACTTGCCCAAATTCTCGGCAGTCAAGCTCTCGGCCCTCATCCCGCTGCTGGAGCAGATGATGAGTATTCAGAACCGGATCTTTAAGCAGAATGCCCTGGAGCTGCACAGCCTGGCCGCCCAGGTTCTGCTGGAATTACAAAATGGCATGCACCGTCAGCGGCCGTTGTCCCGCTCGATGAAGCTGTGCACCGAGCTTGCCGGTTACCTGGAGGCGCATATGCAGGAGCCTTTTCACTCTGAGAAACTAGAGGCGAGGTTTCATTATAACTTTGATTATTTAACCCGATGCATGAAGAAGCATCTGAGCCTGACGCCACTGCAATATTTGCAGCATATTCGCATTGAACGCGCAAAGATGCTGCTGGCGGAAACGATGGCCAGCGTGGAAGAGATTGCCCTCGATGTCGGGTTTCACCGCAGCACTTATTTCATCCGAATGTTCCGGCAAAAGGTCGGGCTGACCCCGGGCAAATATAGGGCTGCAGTCCAGCATAAGCATCTGTAAGGGGCCTAATAGTAGGCTGACTTAAAAACCAAATCTTTTAAATCTGTAACAAGAGTGAATTTTTTACAGGAAGAAGTTAATTTTTTATATGTTTTAAGCTGTGGTTTCTCCTTACAATGAAGAGATCATGTAACTTTGTAGGAGGGATTTTCGTTGACGCGACGGCCAAATATTGTTTATATCATGTCAGACGACCATGCCAGTAATGCCATTAGCTGTTATGGCTCCAGACTCAGCTCCGTCTTTGAGACACCGAATCTGGACCGCATTGCGCGGGAGGGCGTCCGCATGGACCACTACTACAGCACGAATGCAATCTGTACCCCGGCTAGAGCTACCATTATGACCGGACAATATGGCCATATCAACGGTGTACGTACCCTCTCTGACGCCTGGAACCCGGCGAAGGGTCCTAATATGGCGGAGCTGTTTATGCAGCATGGATATGAAACCGCTATTTTCGGAAAATGGCATCTTCACTGTGAGCCCTCCGGCTTTTATGAATACAGTGTTTTAACCGGCCAGGGCGGGCAGGGCACCTACCAGAATCCGGAGTTTATCAGCACCGACGGACAGAGCAGGCAGCACACCGGTTATGTTACTGACATCATCACAGACATGACCGTTGACTGGCTGCAGAAAAGAGCGCAGCGCGATTCAGAAAAGCCGTTCTTTTTGATGTGCCATCATAAAGCCCCTCACGACTTCTGGGAGTACGCAGCCCGGCATGAGCACCTGCTGGATGGTATTCAGGTTCCGGTTCCGGAAAGCTTGTTCGAGGACAAGTGCCATCGCAGTTCGGCTTCCCGAAATTACGGCAGCTCTGTGACTCCGAGAAACGCTGCAAGGAGCTTATATGCTGATTTCTGTGAAGAGGATTATGTGACCGGACCCTTACGCGGAACGGAGCATTTAACGTTTGAGGAAAAAGGATTTGCAGCTTATCAGAAATATTTGAAGGATTATTTGCGCACTGTTGCGGGGATTGATGATTCCGTCGGTCGTATTCTCGCCCAGCTCGAAGCCGCCGGTGAGCTGGAGCAGACGATCATTCTGTATACTTCTGACCAAGGCATGTTTCTCGGCGAGCATGATTACCAGGATAAACGCTGGAGCTATGAAGAGTCTCTGCGCGCACCGCTGCTGATCCGATACCCGCAAGAAATCCCCGCTGGCCGGGTCTGTACCGACCTGATGGCTAATCTAGATATGGCGCCTACCCTTCTTGACTATGCCGGAATCCCGGTGCCGGAAGTGATGCAGGGAGTATCGCAACGAGATGTAATCCGGGGAGAAACCGAAACTGAAGTGCGATCCAGTATATATTTCCGCTATTGGATGCACCTGGCGCACAAGCATGACAATCCGGCACATTACGGGATTCGAACCAAGGAGTATAAGCTGATCTATTATTACGGGCTGCCGCTTGATGCTTCCGGGGCTCTGCAGACACCAACTCCCACTGGCTGGGAGCTGTATGATATGGTGGCAGACCCTTATGAGCTATGCAATCTGTATGAGGATACCCGGTATGCAGATGTGATCCAGAGCCTGAAGGAGAAGCTAGGTCAGCTGAAGGCGTTGTATCACGATGATGACCTTCAGTACCCAGAGCTGCTTGAGATGCTTGACGTTGACTCCGTGACTTGAACTGCAGCCTTCAAGAAGAGCTAACCTCCGCTGCTGTAGTTTCCTTTACACCATAATAAAATCACAGAAAGCGGGGAGCTTTGTGCAGAACCAACCACGTTTACCCAGCTCGTATCTAACTCAGTTGCGAATCACTTTGATTATCGCCAGATATGCTACCACGCCCCTTACCTGGGGGGCTCCCGTATCCCGGCTAACGCTTAACAAGCTCTACTATATTCGAGATGGTACGGGCGAGATCACGGTGGATGGGCATTCCTATTACCCCAAGCGTGGAGATCTAGTTTTCGTTCCAGAGGGGTGTCAGCATTCCTACTCGTTGCTGGGTGAGGAGCCTTATTCGAAGTATTGGTGCCACTTCACGGCGAACGTGGCCTCCCAGCCGCTTTCGTCACTGCTGAGCTTCCCCCAAATCCTTACTGTAGCAGATTCGCAGTCCCTACAGCTGGAAGGACTGTTTCAACGATTAATTGAAGCGTACGAGGCGACGGATGATCCTTGGTCACCGCTTGCAGCTCAGGCCTCATTACTGGAGCTGCTGTACTTCTATTTTCAATCGGTTGAGCCTTCTCAGCTCTGTATTCAGATGCCTGAAACGACCAATGATATGAGCATGTTACTGCAATACATCGACCGTCATCTCAGGGAGCGGATTACCTTGGGGGAGCTGGCCCGCGTAGTCAATGTACATCCCCATTATCTGGTGCGTTTGTTCAAAGCACAGTTCGGCTTCTCACCCATCCAATATGTAAACCTGCAGCGAGTGAATAGGGCTAAGGCTTTGCTGGGCTCTCCCAAGATCTCCATTAAATCTATTGCCGATCAGGCCGGGTTCGAATCTCCGGATTACTTCACTCAAGTGTTTAAGAAGCATACCGGACTATCGCCTACGGAATATCGAAACAGCTGAAGCCACCCCGGGCTCGTCAGGGTGGCTTCAGCTGTTTCTGTATATGTTGATCTGTCTAGCTTTTCCGGTCCGAAAGGGAGATTTACCAAAGCAGGACGGTGTCTACCACTCTGCAAAGCTTCCGTCCTCATGAAAAACATGCGGTGTTCGCCAAGAGCCGTCAAAGGAACGTTCTCGAAGAATCTCTTCATTTATTTCTATCCCCAGTCCCGGTCCTTTCGGCACGGCAATGTAGCCGTTCTCAATCTGGAACGGATGTCTCAGATAGCCCTCTCCCAAATCCCATTTGGAGTCCATGGAAGGATGCTCTTGAATGAGGAAGTTCGGCGTACAGGCTGCAAGCTGTAAACAGGATGCCAGCGAGATTGGACCCAGCGGATTATGAGGGGCAATGGATGCATAATAGGTTTCTGCCATTGCGGCTATTTTCTTGCTTTCAAAAATACCGCCCGCATGACAAAGATCCGGCTGTACGATGGCGATCGCCTGCTTCTCCAAAGGCTCTCTGAAGCCCCATCTGGTGAACAGGCGTTCCCCTGCTGCAATCGGAATGGAGGTAGAGTTCGCTACCCGCACCAGTGCATCGACGTTTTCCGGTAAACATGGCTCTTCAATGAACATCGGATAATACGGCTCCATGGCTTGCGCCAGGCGTATAGACATGGCAGGACTGATTCTTCCGTGAAAATCAATGGCAATATCCATTTCGCTGCCTACCGCTTCACGGATGGCTGCCAGCTTTGCAATTTGCCGTTCCACGAAGGCCAAGGTATCCACATGGCGTGAAGGACATTCGATGGACAGCTTGAGCGCATTGAAGCCCGATTGTTTTTTACTGAGGGCGGTCGAGACCGCTTTTTCCACAGATTCCTGGCCTAAGCCCTGATCATTTCCATAGCCGTGACAGTGACTATACATCCGAACCTTATCGCGAACGGAGCCGCCGAGCATCTCATACACAGGCATATTGTAATATTTCCCCTTGATATCCCAAAGTGCTTGTTCGATCCCGCTCAATGCGCTGGTTAATACCGCGCCTCCACGATAGAAATTCCCTTTATGCAGCACCTGCCAATGATGCTCAATCTTGAACGGATCTGCCCCAATCAGATAAGACTCCATCTCCTTTACGGCTGCTTCAACGGTTCTTGCTCTTCCTTCAACAATAGGCTCGCCCCAGCCACTAATGCCCTCATCGGTTTCAATTTTTAGGAACAACCAACGTGGCCGAACATGAAAAAGCGTTAAGCTTGTAATCTTCACTTTACTTTTCCACCCCCCGATTCATTTCGTTCAATCATCGCTTTAATAACCCCGGGCTGCAGCCATTGTTCAAATTCAGTTGTTATATGCTCAAACCGGGTTCGGTGTGTGATGAGCCGGCTCACATCCAGCTCTTTCGATTGAATCGCCTGTATCACCCGCTCGAAATCCTCCCGGGTCGCATTACGGCTGCCCATCAAGGTCAATTCCCGTCTATGAAACTCCGGATCCTGGAAGGTGATCTCTCCTTTCACCAGCCCGACATACACAAGGGTTCCGCCATGAGCTGTATAGTCAAAAGCGGACATCATGGATTGAGCATTGCCTGTAGCATCGAACACCACATCAGGTAAATTCTGATCCAGTATACAAGTTAGTTTCGTTAGAACGTCTTCTCCCGCCAACACGGTATGCTCCACATCGGCCCAGGATTTACAAAACTTTAGCCGATCCGGCTGCACGTCCATGGCAATGACCTCGGCACCTGCAAGCCGGGCAAATGCCATTACCCCTAATCCGATCGGACCTGCACCGATAACCAGCGCCCGCTGTCCAGGCATGATTCCCGATCTTCTCACTGCATGGGCACCAATGCTAAGCGGCTCCAGCAATGCAGCTTCATCCAGTGACAGTGTATCGGCGCTAATCAAGTGCTCCATTGGAACTGAAATGCGCTCTGTCATCCCTCCATCCGCATGAACGCCGAGCACCTGCATGTGGGAGCAGCAATTCGTCTTGCCACTCCTGCAGGCTCCGCAATCTCCACAATGCAAATAAGGAATAACGCTCACCTGGTCCCCGGCTTTCCACTCCGTGACACCGGCAGGTACAGACTCTAGGACACCTGCCAGCTCATGGCCTAGAATTCGCGGATATGAAAAATACGGCTGCCGGCCCCGATAGGCATGTAAATCCGTGCCGCAGACACCAATTCTACGTATCGAAACAATCGCCCGTCCTTCTTGCAGCTCCGGCTCTTCCATTTCCCGCAGCTCCAATCGCTCCGGACTTAAACAGACAATTCCCTTCATACTCAATCCCCCTGCTTCCTTTGCAAATGCTTATTGTATTCCGGTCTTCCGCTGAGCCAGGTCTGATTGGTGATCGGCTTTAATCGCTCCAGCACCTCTTGCAGCAGCTGTGGATCCAGCTTCTCTTCCGTCCAGGCAGCATTACGCCGGATATTGCCGGGATTCGCTGTACTGACAAGCGTCGTCGGGATGTCCTCATTTGAGGTGGAGAACTGGAGGGCCAGCTTCGCAATGTCCGTTCCCTGCGTCTTACAATATTCTGCCGCCCTCCGGCAAGCCTCTTTCACCTCGTTGCTTGCCGGATGCCAATCCGGAGCACCCCGGGTTCCCAGCAATCCCATCGACAGAGGAGAGGCGTTGATTAGTCCAACCTGACGGCTCTCCAGCAGCGGAAGCAAGGAAAGCAGCGTCGTATCATTCAAGGAATAATGGCAATACGAAATGATAACATCCGCATCCATCTGCGGAAGCAGCTCCTCAAACATTGGCAGCGGCAGACCGCAAATGCCGTAAAGTCGTATTTTCCCCTGCTTCTTCAGTTCTTTCAAGGCAGGAACCGCTTCCTCCAGAATGACCCTTGAGGATTCAAATTCCACATCATGAAGCAATAAAATATCCATATAATCTGTATGCAACCGCTTCAGGCTCTCCTCTAGGCTAGAATGGATTCGGTCACGGCTGAAGTCAAAGACATCTTCCCCGTACCGTCCGGCTTTCGTGGATAAAATGTACTGGTCACGGGGCACAGTCCGGAGTGCTTTCCCGAGCACCGTCTCTGCCTTGGTGTGTCCATAATAAGGAGAGACATCGATCAAATTGATCCCGCAGTTTATAGCTTCATGAACCGTTTGAATGCTCTCCTTCTCCTCCGTATCCCGAAATACAGAGCCGAGTGAGGAAGCTCCATAGCTCAGGATCGAAACGTCTAGTCCGGTCCCTCCCAGCTGGCGATATTTCATAGCCTACCTGCCTCCTTCTCTAGAATGGGTTGTCTCTAACCGATAAAATAAAGCGGCGTTCCTGCCAAACAGCTTGCTCCGCTCTTCATCCCCCCAATGGGGCGGGATTCCGTGCTGAAGCACATTCACGACCTCATCGTAGCTGGCAGAGCGCAGGCAGACCGGCCAATCACTGCCGAACATGACACGATCCGGACCGAAGCATTGAAGAACATGTGTGATGTAAGGCTCGAATTCATCCACAGTCCATGTCTGATGCTGTGCCTCTGTCACCATCCCGGATAATTTGCAATAGAGGTTGGGATATTGGGAGATGTGGCTGATCTCACTGCGCCACGGCTCCCAACTGCCGGCTGCAATGTTTGGCTTGGCCAGGTGGTCAATGACGGCGTGCAGACCTGGCACAGCCTGGATCAGCTTGATCGCGACGTGCAACTGATGCGGCAGTAATAACAGATCGAGCGGCAATCGATCTTCTGCAAGCATCTGCAATGTACGAAGTGACTGGCCTTCCAAGACATCCTCCGGATGCTCCATTTCCTGCAGTGCAATCCGCAGTCCTTTAAATTTATAATGCTGCCGATATTGATGATAATGCTTGCTCCAATTTTCAGCCCCAATGTCCAGCCATCCCACTACTCCAAGAATAGTCTCCTCTTCCCTGGCCAAGGCCAGCAGGTACTCGGTCTCTTCCACGGTAGGCGCCGCCTGAATCACGATACTCCCATCGATGTGATGGCGGTCTAGAGAGGGGATTAGATCAGATGGCACGAAATCGCGGTATAGCTCTGGAATCGCTGACGTAATCCAGCCGTAATCTCCGCGGGTAATGCACCAATAATGCTGATGAGCATCAATTCTCATTTTTTGAAGAACACTCCTTTATTCACTGAGATTAGCAGAGGTTATTCCTTACAGCCCTCCGTCTGCAGCATCCCGCTGCATCGAACTATTCCGTGTTGCCTGCTCTTTGTCGATGACGGCTACGAAAGGCAGCAATGGATCAGCTTGATGAACCTGAATGACTAGCTGCGCAGCCTCCAGCCCCGGAGACTGGGCTTTCAGCTTGATTATCCCCGCCGCTCCTTTGACCTGTACCAGTACTTGGCATAGGCCATGATACAACCGGCGCTGCGGTGCTTTATCCTGTTCATGGCTCAGCGGATTCCCATTGCCCGTGCCCAGTATGATTCCCGGCCCCTCCAAAGTAAAGCTCACTTCCTGGTCAGCATCAGGAACGAACACCCCAGCCTGGTCTTTCACCGCAACCTGTACGATACATACATCCTCATCATTGGCAGACAGCTCAGCACGGGATGTGGACAAGTCAAGTCGGAGAGGCTCTGAAGCTGTCCTCATAACGGTTTCCTTCACCAGCTTTCCCTGCTGCCAGCCACAGGCTGTCAGACGTCCGGCTTCATACGGAACTTGCCACTTCACAGGTCCATAGACCGGTACTGGTTGCTTGCCCAGACTGCGTCCGTTCAGAAACAGTTCAACGTCTTCTAGGTTAGAGTAACTCCAGACGTCGATGATGTCGCCTTCTCTGCCCTGCCATGTCCAGTGCGGAAATAGATGCAGCACAGGCTGATCTGTCCACCGTGCTTGATAATAGTAATAGATGTCTTTGGCAAATCCGCATAAATCCATTATGCCAAAGCGGGACACGACGCTCGGCCATTCATAAGGAAAGGTCTCGCCCCGATAATCAAATCCCGTCCAGACAAACAGGCCGGCTACATAGTCTTCTTCCGCTGCAGCCTGCCACGCCTCTTCTGGGCGGGCTCCCCACACCGGATAGGTTTCTCCGTAGGCACTAACGATTCCTTCCCGATCCGGATTCGACCAGATAATCCTAGGCAAGGCATGCTCAGCGACGTGTAGTGGAACCGAGCTCTGCTCTTCCGTATACAAGCCCCGGGTCGATAGGGTAGAGGCGTTCTCGGTGCCCAGCAAGCCTTGGCCCGGGTATTTCGCCCGGAAATCCTTATACGCATGTTTATTGCGAAGCATCATGTAATTGAATCCGTGCACATCAATATGAAAGCCATTCAGCTCATGAAAATCAGTCATTGTCAGCCATTGAGCATTCATCCCGTACGTGCATTTTCGCGTCGGATCGAGCTTATGGGCCAGTCGCTGCAGCCTGTTCAGGATGCGGACACCTCTAGGCCTGCCCTGAATATTCATCTCCTCGTTACCTAGCGACCATAGAATGATAGACGGATGATTCCGATCTCTCCGTATTAAACGACTCATCTGATTCAGGGCCTCTTCTGAGGTATCGGTATGTCTGATTTCATCAATCATTACGATGCCCAAGCGATCACAAGCCTCGACAATAGCCGGATTCGGCGGATTGTGAGAGCTCCGATAAGCGTTACAGCCCATTTCTTTTAGCCGCAGCATTCGATATTCATTCACCGCTTTCGGCACGGCTACCCCTACACCGGCATGATCCTCGTGACAGCATACCCCCTTAAGCTTCACAGCATCGCCATTTAATAAGAAGCCTTGATCATTATCGAACCTGACCTCCCGGATTCCGAATATCGTTTTATAAATATCCACGACCTGGCCACCTGTGCTGAGACGGCTATGTAAAGTGTACAGCTGCGGCGTAGTTATCGACCATAATAAAGGATTCTCCAACGTGATGGACTGGGTGAGTGTAATGAGGCCTTCTCCCTCTATAACCGCAGAGCTGCTCACTGCTCCCACTTGCTGTTGATTGGGATCATAAATGGCAGAGCACAGCTCCAAAGACACCGCATCTTCATCACTATATTGGATTTCGGTCTGAATGGTAATCAGAGCACTGCTGTAATCAGAATGGAGCTCCGTTTGGACAAAGGTGCCCCATTGCGGGATATGCAGGGAAGCTGTTTTCACTAACCTCACGTCCCGATAAATCCCTCCGCCTTCATACCACCAGCCCTCGTTCTCAGAGGCATCTACATATACCGCCACCACATTGGGCCCTTCATAGCATGCAACATCCGTAATATCGAAGGAAAAGCTGGCATACCCACTAAGATGTCTGCCGATAAAATGTCCGTTCAACCACACCGAGCAGTTCCGGTACACCCCATCAAACTCGAGGCTTAGGCACAGACCGTCATCCTCTTTCGTGAGCTGAAACGCTTTCCGATACCATCCTCTTCCCTTAACGAGCGAGCCCAGCGAAGCCGGTGAATGTTCAGCGAATTGTCCCCGGCTCGATACGAAATCATGCGGAATTTGAACCTCCTGCCAGTCGGAGTCGTCGTATCCCCATTTAGAAACCCCGTGGTTTCCCGATTTAATCCATTGCGGCTGTGCATAATGCTCCCGGTGTATAGCATCATAGCTGAAATCTGCCAGCTCACCATCATAGAACTTCCAACCTTTATTCATACTTAACTGCTGTCTGAACAAGCCAAGCTCTCCCTTCTCCTTTAGTCTCATCTCCTGAAATGGTAGCGCATTCATAAGTTGTTGATGCTTACTTCTGTATTATCATAGCTTTTTCCCCGGGCACCTAAAAGCGTTCTGATCGACTTATAATGTTCAGATCTCGACTATTTCAGCTGCTGGGATATGAGGCAGCCGCTTATTCATACCTCTTTTTCGGGACGCATACACTACCTACAAGACACGTTTTTTGGGGTCTAGCTCAAGCAGGAGGTGGACATATGACGGAGGGCTCTTTTATCGTATCCAGAGAAGACTGGTCTCTTCACCGTAAAGGTTATCAGGACCAGGTTCGCCATCAGCGCAAGATCAAGGAAGTCATCAAGCAGAACCTGCCGGATCTGATTACCGAGGAAAATATTATTATGTCTGACGGCAAGCAGATCATTAAAGTGCCGATTCGAAGCCTGGATGAATATCGTTTTATTTATAATCATCAGAAGCAAAAGCATGTGGGTCAAGGAGATGGCAGCAGCCAAACCGGCGATGTGCTGGGAAGGGATCCTGCGCAGCAGCAGCCGGGACAGGGAGAGAAGGCTGGTGACAAGCCCGGCCAGGACGTCGTAGAAACCGAGGTCGATCTCGAGGAGCTGGAGAACATGCTGTTCGAGGAGCTGGAGCTGCCCCATCTGCAGCCGAAAGACAAGGAGCAGATCGAAGCGCCATCCATCATTTTTAATGACATCCGTAAAAAAGGGATCATGTCCAACATCGACAAAAAGCGTACCATTCTGGAAAATTTACGGCGCAACGCCTCCAGCGGCCGCCCCGGTATTCATCATATCAGTCCGGACGATCTTCGCTACAAGACCTGGGAGGATATCGTCATCCCGGAATCCAATGCGGTCATTATCGCAATGATGGACACCTCCGGCTCCATGGGAACGTTTGAGAAATACTGCGCACGAAGCTTCTTCTTCTGGATGACCCGCTTTCTGCGGCGGCAATATGAGCATGTAGAGCTCGTATTTATCGCGCATCATACAGAGGCTAAGGTTGTGACGGAGGAGGAGTTCTTTACCCGCGGTGAAAGCGGCGGAACGATCTGCTCTTCTGCTTATATCAAAGCACTGGATTTAATTCAGCGGAATTACCCGCCGTCCAAGTACAATATATACCCCTTTCACTTCTCAGATGGAGACAATCTCACCTCTGACAACGAGCGCTGCGTCAAGCTGATTAGCGAGCTGCTGAAGGTGAGCAATATGTTTGGCTATGGCGAGGTCAATCAATATAACCGCAGCAGTACGTTGATGTCCGCCTATAAGCACATTCAGGACAAAAAATTTATTTTTTCAATTATTAAAGAAAAAGATGAGGTTTATAAGGCGCTGAAGACGTTCTTCCATAAGCGAGAGAGTTCGGCGACATAAAGAATGGAGAGCCTGGCAAACGTTGTGCATTCAAGCAGTAAGGAGCTAAGCGAGAACAGATCGCATAGCTCCTTATCTTCAATTTTTTTATTTACTCTCTTACAAGTATCATTTAAGGTCATTAAGACGTTAAATTTTATCTGTAGCTGCGCCGTGCTTAGGCCAGTCATGGTGCTTCATTTCAGTTATGGTTACGCTTCTCTGTCCAGGAGCTCTGGATTGCGCAGGTACAATCTTCGGTAACGTTTCTCCAATCTCTACCATACGAGCTTGAAGACGTGCTCTCAACTCAGCTGTTACTGAATTGAAGGTTTCCAGGCCAATCAGATTGTTTAGTTCGTAAGGATCTGCCTGCAAATCGTATAGGAAAGCTTCCTCATAACAATCCGAACCAGCTCTTTCACTTCCATTCGTATTAGGATCAACGACACAATACTTCCATCGATCCGTTCGTATAGCTCTTCCGATCATAGACTCGCTGATCTGCACAAGCACCTCTTTCGGCCAATCTGCAATTCTTCGATACACAAGAGGAACTATAGACATCCCTTGCATATCTGAGGGCACTTTAATACCCACCGCATCTAGCAGTGTTGGCGGCAGGTCGACCAGACTGACGAGATCACGTATTTGGCCTCCCCCCATAAAGCCAGGGCCATAAATAGCAGTTGGCACTCGTATGGAGCTTTCGTGGCAGGATCTCTTGTATTCCCCATTCCGTGTTTTGAAGTGGTTACCATGATCTGATGTAAATAAAATGATGGTGTTTTCCAGCATATTCAGGCTTTTAAGTGCATCAAGCAAGCGCCCTAGGGCTTCATCCAAACGTTTTACCATCCCATAGTAACCACCCAAATGCTGATGTGCAGTGCCTCCGAGCGCAGCAAGATCTGGCGGCGTCCAGCGCGACGCGTACATCTCCTCCATACCGTCGGGAGCGGGATAATTATCCGAGTAATTCTGATGGTGAGGCTCTAGGTATGAGAGAAACAGAAAAAAAGGATTCTCCATCTCTTGCTGCTTCTGGATATAACGAACGGCCGCATCGGTCTGGGCATCTACCCGGTAGCCTGGAAACTTGACACGATTATTGTCGTTATTAAACAAAACAGCATCATAGGCGTCAGACACAAATTCCAGCAAATTTGCTCCCAGCCACTCCTCATAGCCTCCGCGTTCATGAACCGGCACCGGATCCTCGCTCCCCAGATGCCATTTGCCAATGTAGCTTGTATTGTAGCCAGCATCCTTGAAGTAATGAGCCATAGTTCTGGATTCAAGCGGCAATGGTATACCGTTCCGATAGCATCCTGTAGTGGTAGCATACTGACCCGTTTGGAGACAAGACCTCGCAGGACCACACACCGGCTGACAAGTAAACATGTTATATAAATGTGTACCTGCTCTTGCAATCCGATCAAAATTCGGAGTTAGCCCTAGAGGGTTTCCATGCACGCCCGTCGTATCAAAGCGTTGTTGGTCGGTGAAAAATACAATTACATTGGGTTGCTTCATCATTAACTCTCCTTTATTTGTGCTTAACCATCGCTACGGCCCATGTTTATTTTTTTCTGGTGACCATTCTTGACTTTTTCCCACAAAAGCACTTTGCGTATACTTAGCTCTCTACCACCTGCAAAACCACAGATTGGTATTCTACCGAGCTTGAACCCACCATAATTTTGAATTCTCCTGGTTCTACTACCGTTTCAAAATCTTCGTTTGTAAAACTAAGCATGGAAGGCTCAACCGTAAATGAAACCGATTTAGTTTCTCCAGGATGAAGAGTAACTCGTTTGAACCCTTTCAATTCTTTTATGGGTCTAGTCACGGAACTAACGACATCCGATACATATAATTGAACAATTTCGTCTCCCGATAACTCACCAATATTTGTCACATCTACAGTCACAGAGGTAGAACTTGATATAGAAATATTTTTTTCTGAAATTGTCAAGTTATCATACTGAAACGTGGTGTAACTCAAGCCCGTTCCAAATGCAAATAGCGGACCATCTTTTTGATCAAACAGATATTTTTTAAATAAACCTGTAGGCTTTTGAGAATAATAAACAGGTAGTTGTCCAACCGAACGCGGAAACGTAATCGGCAACTTCCCACTAGGATTCACCTTGCCAAATAAAACATCAGCAATTGCGTTGCCCGTTTCTTCCCCGAGATACCATCCTTCCAGGATAGCAGGTACATGCTCAGCAATGTAATTAATGGACAACGGTGTGCCATTTGTCAGAATGACGACTATAGGCGTACCTGTCTCGACAATCCTTCTTACCAGTTCGTTTTGGTCTCCAGCCAGATTCAAATCAGTCCGGTCTCCGCGATCGTCTCCAATAAAAATAGCCTCTCTACTCGTTAAAGTATTCCCTCCTACACATAAAACGGCTATATCAGATTCCTTGGCAATTCGAACCGCTTCCTCGATTAATTCTTTATTTTCCGCCATTGTACATAATTTAGGGTTATGTACTCGCTTATCAAGCTCAGATTCTCCGCTGATATCGGTTTCAAAAGTGATTTTGCAGCCTTGAGCAAATCTTATATCGATTTCACCTTCATATTTTTGCTTGATACTTTCCAGTATACTGATTCCCTTATTCGGAATTGTGCTATACGTGCCTGTACAGATCGGATCAGCGTTCGGCCCTATAACTGCTAATGTCTGAATATTTTGAGTGTTTAAAGGCAATAAATTGCCTTCATTTTTAAGCAATGTAATCGCCTTGTCTGCTGCTTCCTTTGCAATTTTTACATGGTCAGGACAATTAATAATCTGTTTGGCATGCTCGGGGTCCACATAAGGACGTTCAAATAAACCTAAATGAAATTTCAGCCGCAAAATTCTAGCCACAGCAATATCCAACACCGCTTCTAATTCGGGTTGTTCTGTTACGGCTTCAATGAGGTGGATATAACAGTATCCGCTCGGCAGGTCCATATCTAATCCCGCCTTCAAGGCCTTTATTGCAGCCTCTTTTTGATTATTTACAACATGAAATAATACATCAAGTCTGGAACTATCAGAATAATCTGAGACAACAATGCCCTCAAATCCCCATTCTTCCCTCAACAGCTCGGTTAATAAATACTTACTGCTGTGGCAGGGTACTCCATCAATTTCATTATGAGATGGCATCATGCCTAAGGCGCCAGCCTCTTCAACCACGGCTTTAAATGGAGGTAGGATTTGATCCTTCAACACCCTAGGGGGGATGTTACTAGGCGCAAAATTCCGCCCCCCATCGGATTGAGCGTATCCAGCAAAATGTTTAGGTGCTGCAATCACATGTTCCTGCAGTCCTTTTACAGCTGCTACGCCCATGCGAGTTACTAAATACGTATCCTCTCCGTACGTCTCTTCTGTTCTTCCCCAGCGTGGATCTCTCGCAAGATCAAGTACAGGTGTATGAGCTTCATGTCCTCCTCTTGCACTAGTTTCTTTACCAATCGCCGTAAACACTCGTTCTACAAGCTCTTGATCCCATGTGCTAGCCAACGCAATCGGTACAGGAAAACATGTAGCACCCTTGGCCAAATGCCCATGGAGACATTCTTCTTGAGCCATCACTGGAATTCCTAAACGAGTTTTATTTAAAAAATAGTTTTGCATTGCGTTTAACTTTTTAATTCTTGTTTCGATAGAATCTGTTTTGAATGCCATTTGAATAGCACCCGCTCCATGTTTGAAAATATCGTCTTCAAATTGCAGTTCTACCTCGTCATTATAATTCATCAGATTTTCTTCAAATAAATCTGGCAGCTTTCCAAGAGAAAGCGTTTGTGCCACTTTTTCTTTCAGGGTCATTCTAGACAACAAATCCTGAACCCGCTCCTCAACAGATAATGCTTGATTTTTATACGCTTCCAAGTGTTTATCCTCCCATAATATAAATCTTATTTGGATATCTGTTTAAAATTTAGCTTATATATGCGAACTTTTCATTTGATATTCTGTGATAATTATAGAAATATTATTATAATTATGTTGTCATATGCATGAACTCTTTAATATGGGAGGAAAAAAATGTCTATCAGTCTTGAAACTCTGCACGTTACGAATGAACAAGTAAATCCTCGAATACTCACATCCGTTTATTTCAATGGAACTCAGCGTGAAAAAGCTTCTCGTCTGAAGAATCGCCTAGTCTACGATTATGAGTTAGAGTTTTATACTGAAAGCGAAGGAGCAATTGATTTAAATGGCACTCTTTACCCTGTCAAAAAAAATGACGTGGTATTCAGAAGGCCAGGCGATCTCAACCAATCTATCATGCCTTATTCTTGCCACTTGGTTGTTTTTGACATGCTGAACAATACAGGTAAAGAGGACTGTGAGTATACTGTTGGAACAATTCAAGAAGTATCTCAGCCCTATTATATGAATCCCATACTGAATGCGATCCCAACTATACTCAGCCCTCCATTTGCGGAAAAGTATGAATATTGGTTTCAACGGATTTTTAATGAATTTATCAAACAAAATGCCGGCTCACACTTGTTGATAAAGTCTATTATTCTTCAAATCATTCATCAATTGCATGAGGATCATATTGTCCACCAATCAAGTAAGGATGTTCCCTCCTCAGCGCATTCAAAAATGATTAAGAATACAGTAACTTGTATCCAAGCTAACTTGGAAGAGTCTTGGAATTTGGCTAAACTAGCTCAGATTTCAGGAATGAGTACTTCTTATTTTCATTCCGTTTTTACTAAAGTGATGCAGCAAACCCCTAATCAATACATCAATGAGTTGAGGTTGGAGAAAGCAAAAAAAATGCTTCTTACTACAGATGCAAGTATATTGGATATTGCCATGCGATGTGGATTTGGTAGCAGTGCCTACTTCGGTTTCTTATTTAAGAAAAAAACAGGGGTTTCACCTATTCATTTCAGAAAAATATATAGCAACCCTTACTTTTAAGTTCTCAAACTCAAAACTACAATTTTTCACGAGCTTCGCAGACAGTTGTAGAGGTCGGCTGCCTGCACATTACATTCTGGCGTTAGAGGCCCTATCTTTTCGGAATTGCAGCGGAGTCATTCCTGTAATCATTTTGAATTGATGGACAAAATGGGAAGGGATAGGCCAACCTACTGATAAACCAATTTCAGATATCGAAAGCTGAGTAGTGGATAGTAACATGCAGGCTTCTTTAATCCGGCGAGCCAGGATGTAATTGGTAATCGTACTGCCGGTATCTCGTTTGAATAAATGTGAAATATGATATTTAGATAAATGTAATTCTTCAGCAATTGCTTCAAGTTTGAACGGTTCTGAGAAATGTTGTTCGACCCATTGAAGAATGTCCTCAGTATGTGTAGTCGTTCTCAAGGAATAAGAATTAAGTGATTCTGATTGGTTCAGCCCATCATAAAGAAACACCATTAGCTGCTGTAACAGTAAGGCTTGATATTCAAGCTTAAGATTACCGACCGATTCGGTAATCTTTTCTTTGTAGTAGCTAATGAGCGGCTCGATCGGCAATTGCTCAGAAAATGAAGGAAACACTTGTTTAGTTAATGAACCTTTCCAAATATATTGAAAAAAGCGGTCTATCTCATAAAACGATTGAAAGTAGCGATTAAATACTTCCGGATCGAAATGAATAGTGGAGCGTATATATGGGGTTTCCTTACTCAATTGTGCTTTGACATGATGCAATTGAAAAGGCTGGAATATGAATAAAGCGCCTTGTTCGATTTTATATACCTGTTGCTCTAATACAACAGTACCATCTCCTTGGTGAACATAAAGAAATTCCAAGCCTGGGTGGTAGTGAAAAAAACCTGTATAAGTATGGTCAGCCTGGACTTTAAAGTTCCCATGGAAGGGTCTGTCTAAAAAATTCATGACATGATGACCGTTCATTATAATGTCCCCTTCAGAATCGCAATATATCTATATATTATCACAATCAGCCTTAACAGATTTTTCATTTCCTTTGATAGTATTAAATGAAACCGATGCAAGGGAGTGTAAAATAATGTGGCAAAAAGCACTTGAAAACGCTATAGCCAAGACGAGAAGGAACATAGAACGATTTGGAGATCAGTTTCCTCATGTGAGTAAAGAGGATAAGTATCTTTTAAATCCCAACACAGATTGGACGAATGGCTTCTGGTCCGGTATTTTATGGCTGTGTTATGAGTATAGCGGTGATGAGATATTCAGAAATGCAGCAAGAAAAACAGTGGATAGCTTCAGAAATAGACTAGATCACCATATTAATCTTGATCATCATGACATTGGGTTTCTCTACTCCTTATCCTCAAAAGCACAATGGATGATTGAGAGGGATCCAAAGGCTAAAGAGCTTACCCTCGCAGCTGCTGATGTGTTTATGAAGCGCTGGAGACCAGAGATGGAAATTCTTCAAGCATGGGGTCCCGAAGGTAATGAGCAAAATGGAGGACGTATTATTATTGATTGTTTACTGAATCTTCCTTTGCTTTACTGGGCCTATGAGGTAACAGGTAACCAGCAGTATTTGGAAGCAGCAATATCGCAAGCGGATAAAACTAGACGTTTTATTGTAAGAGGCGATGACTCGTCTTATCATACATTTTATTTTAATCAAACGACAGGAGAGGCAATTCGAGGAGGAACACATCAAGGCTACGAGGATGGTTCTACTTGGACACGCGGTCAGGCTTGGGGAATTTACGGTTTTGTTCTATCCTATTACTATACCAAGAACCCATTGTACTTAGAAACCTCTGTTAGAATGGCTAAATACTTTATTGAAAGACTGCCAAAGGATCACGTGGTGTATTGGGACTTTGATGCGCCAGTCACACCGGACACAAAGCGAGACAGTTCAGCATCTGCAATTACCGTATGTGGACTGCACGAATTACTAAAATACCTGCCTGAGAATCACCCGGAAAAAGCATTTCTACAAGAAGGTATGGAAAAATCCATGCATGGCTTAGTTAAAAGCTATTCCACAATAAGTGAACCAGACGCACAAGGCTTAATAAAACGCGGTTCTTACAGCGTCAGGTCAGGGAATTCACCAGACGATTTCGTGATTTGGGGGGACTATTATTACCTCGAAGCCTTAATGCGCCTTGATAATGGGCATAAGGGGTATTGGTATGACCGACCACAAGGGATGAGTGAGTAAACGCGAAAAAACATTCATTTATAGTTGGAGGAATTCACTTGATTAAACCCAATGTTGTTATAATAATGGCTGACCAGCTTCGTTATGATTTACTCGGAGAACACACACCAAACATCAATCAAATAGCTTCGGAAAGTGTTGTTTTTAACAGAGCCTATTGTGCTTCACCTATTTGTGTCCCGGCCCGGGGTGCGTTTTTTACAGGGAAGTATCCAAACGAAACAGGCTGTTTAATCAACGGGTGGGAGCCGCTTGAAAGGCAACATGGTCAAGTTCAGGAAGGCATAGAAAATTTATATACATTAATGGAAGAGGTCTGGGACAGCTGGCATACAGGTAAGCAGCATCTTCATACGAAGGACCAATTTGACCTCAAACCCGAATCTCAAACCAAATGGGAGTCTCTAGAGCGACGTTATGATCAATACCTAAAAGAGCATGGCAAGAGAAAACCTGGTGGAAAAAAGTTTACGGCCCTTATCCCAGAGATGGTGGGAGGAACAACAACCAAATTAAGACGATACTCTATACCCACGGTAGGCTGTTATGAAGAAGGTTTTGATTATTTCTATGATGGTTTTATTACAAAGTGCAGTTTGGAAGCGTTACAAAATAGAGATCGCACAAGGCCTTTTTTGTTAAACGCTATGTTTTTGGCTCCACATCCACCACTAGAGATCCCGGACCCATGGTACTCCAAATTTCAAAATGTAGAGCTTCCATATAACGTGGGGCGCTGGTCTGCGAACCAATCCCCTCTGCAGATGTACAATTTAACCGGGGTGCTAGGTTCTCGCTATACAAGAGAAGACTGGAGTGAAATCTGGCCCGTTTACACAGGTCTGGTTTCACTATTAGATGATTGTGTGGGGACGATTATTGCAGAATTAAAAAGACAAAATTTATACGATAACACTTTAATTTTATTTACTAGCGATCATGGAGAAATGTTGGGCTCCCATGGATTATGGCAAAAAATGTGCATGTATGAGGAATCCGTTCGCACTCCGTTGTTCATAAAATTCCCTACATCCTATCAGCCTGGAATTAAATCCTCGGATGCGCTGGTTAGCTCGGTTGACGTTCTGCCAACACTATGTGAGTTTCTAGGTTTGAATACCCCTGACGACTTGTCAGGACATTCATTAATGTCCATTATTGAAGGTCATCAGGCAGACATTAGAGAAGAAGTAGTTATTCAATATGACGGAAACGGTTCTCGAGGGAATTATCAAAGATGTATAGTAACCAAAGAATTCAAATTGATCGTTGATCTCTTCAAAGATGAGCTGTTTATAGAGCTGTATGCAGCAGAGGACGAACAAGAGCAGTGTAACTTGGCATTTAATCCTCAATATAGAGTTATTCTTGAACAAATGCTAGAGACTCTTCGCAAACATATGGCAGAAACGAAGGATCTACTCCGTATTCCAGAGAATGCATTCGAATGCTTTCATGCTAAATATATAATGTTTCAGAATTCGGCTATAACAGAGATCTAAGTATACGTGCTTAAGGTAACCCAAGTTGGCGTAAAATAAGTTGTGTACCAGAATTTGTGGTCTAGCCGAACACAAAAAAAGCAGGGTATTCTCGGGGTTGCGATGCCACCAGAGAAAGGACCCTATCGATGACTAATATAACCGAAAACACGATGAATAATCTATTTGAAAATCTTGTCATGCAATTTGTACAGGATAACCTCGAGCGCATAATGCGCGCTGAAATTACAGCCTTTATGGAATCGGACGAGTCCTGCAGACACAATAGCCGCAATGGCTACTACAAGCGCTCCCTTCACACGAAATACGGCAACATCGAGGACCTGTCGGTTCCGCGAGATCGTAACGGCGAGTTCCAGACGCAAGTGTTCGAACCGTATCACGTCGTGACGGTTGGTTGGAGGAAGCCGTCATCCAAATGTACAAAAGCGGCATGGGCACCCGTGACGTCGTTCGCTTCATCGAGAGCATGTTCAGCAGCCACTATTCTCCGACGACGGTAAGCAATATTACGGCAACTGTGCTTGAAGACATTCAGATCTGGCAGTCATGGGAGAGCCAACTGTCGACGCTGTTGACGTTCTACAAGTACCCCGCAGTACTGAAGAAGGCCATCTATACGTCGAACCCCATCGAGCGTATGAACAAGGAGTTTCGTAAGCGGCTCAAGCCAATGAACAGTTTAACGAATATGGATGCGGCCGAGAAAGTCGTCTACTTACAATGCATTGAGTACAACGATACGTATGCAGAACGCGTCACACCTGGATTCGGGATGACAGAGGTCAAAAAGAAGCTTGCTGAGATGTTAGATGAACGCTATCCGCTACCTTTGAGTAACCAGTAACGACCGCACAAACGTTGGGCTTTGTCCCCCACGAACAACATGGTCTCAACATTCAGACATCACTCATTTCCATCGTCCCGATGGATATCCTTACCGCCTTACATAAACTTATTGAGGCTACCTAACCTAATAACACATATGTATTTCCAAAGGTAAATTTATTGCTCCAACACAAAAACGCAGGGCTGCATAAGCTCCCTGCGTCTTTGTATTCTGCACTCCCATCTTTCCATCTTTCCTGTAACACGTCCACGTTGACCGCTAATTATCCTCCACCCACATTGAAGTTTCAAACGCAAGCTGCTCGCCTGGTCCAATGCCCCGGGCTCCTGTCATGTCCGTAGGATAGGGAAGGTTAAACGCATCGGTAAGGCAGGAGTAAGGCTCCAGGCAGATCGACTCCGACCAGTTGGGACGGAAGATCAGCAGATACGGAAAGGTCTCTCCGAACTGGTAAGCGATGGTGTACCCCTGCTCTTTAAGCTGAAGGCGGCATACCCGCTCTGGAAGCTGCTGAAGCTCCAGCATTGCGGAGCCGAGCGGGGCAATCTCATGCAGCGGCATCCCCTGACGCAGCTGCGCTGCAAGTGCTGTATCCTCTGGAGGTCCGGTCACAAAGGTAAAGCGGGTGATCGGCCACTCTCTCGCTGCCGGAGCTTGCAGCACCCCATCTCCTTGCTCCAGCCTTGGAGTATAGAAGTAAGGGTGAAGCCCGAAGGCAAATGGAGCCTCATCCTTTCCCTCATTATGAATCGTACCGCCCATGTGCAGCTGCCCCTCCCGCAGTGAGAAGGTCATCCTGAAGCTTAACGGATGTGGGAAATAGGTCAGCATATCCTCATGATCGGCATATCGAAAGGAAAGCACAATATAGGCTCCTTTATCATCAGAGCTCCCCCGCTCCACGACCTTCCACTCCCGGCGCGACAGTTCACCATGGAGATGTCGGTCGGGCTCCTCATTAATCGGCAGCTGATAAGTTCGGCCCTTGAATGTGAATCTGCCGTCCTGTACACGATTAGGTGGAAAAAGAATCGGAGTTCCGTACATGGTCTGACCCTCTTTTAGCTGCGCTACGGAGTCCGGTGCCGCCAGGATCTCGCGCCTGTTAAGGTTTAACGAAATCAAATTTCCGCCGAGCTCCGGAACAATCCGGGCCCGGTCTCCTAGCTGAGAGTCCCGAAGCTCCACGACAGAGCAGCCATCCTGCTCAGCAAATACAATCTCATAACGATCCACACCACATCTTCCTCTCCAAGGGCTGAACCGTAAGGAACAGCATCTGCTGTCCTTCACCCTTCCCCAGCCACTGCTAAATTCGTCTATTGTAGTATAGTAGCTGGAAAAAGGACTGACAAGATGTTCCACATGTCTTTAAATCTATAAAGACCCGCCAAATCTGGTCGCATACGCCTTAGCGTGTACGCTCTTGGCAGCGTTCACCATCGCTGCATACGGCACGTCAGCGACGTCCACAAAGCCAAGGTTGTAATTCTCGCCGTCCCAATGGCGGCCCAGCAATGGCTCATCCACATACTGGAACCAGTGTGTTCCAACAAAATATGGATTCTTCAGCGCTGCATTGACGTAATTGGTAAACTTCTCGGCCCGGTTCTGCTGGCTGGATGCGGCCGATTCCGAATTCGGGCCGGTTCCGAACATGCCGCGGTCATTGGCTCCGAATGCAAATTCACCGACGATGGCCGGCTTGTTCAAACTGCTGATGTCCATCCAGCTATGGCCGTTAACCGATTCTTTATACACGTTGTAGCTCACGACATCGACATACTCCGCTGCTGCTTCCTGAACCTCCTTACTGATGCCCCACTCGGCAAATCTCGCTCCCAGGTACAGCTTGTTCGGCAGCTTCTGGGTTAATTCAGCATCGACAATCGAGAAGTATTTCCGGGCAAGCAGCTTCAGCATTGCGGAATAATCCGGTACCATCCCATTTGAAATCTGGGCCGGCTTGAACGGTGCATTCATTGCCGTGAAGGAGGCAAAGGAGGTTCCCCATTTCGTATTCAAAGCACCGATATTATTGTTGTATTTTGTTTGCAAATGTGCAATCATAGCGCGTTTGGCATGGCTTTTGGCATCAGACGCATTCATGGCGAGAATGTTGCTGATCAGCAAATATTTACTGTCTGTTGTCGCCGGGCTGCCCCAAGGAATTTCATTGTCGATATACACGCCGATGACCCAAGGGTCCTGAGCCACGCCATAGGCGAGAATCTGGTTCTGAACCATATTTTTGACGCTGGTCGTAAACTGCGGGTCGTACGGGTCCGCAACCGTTCCCCATTCGCCGCTCGGAATCGTGGCATGTGTGCCCACATTGGTCCAGCCATTAGCGACATACGCCATTTTATGCTGCGAGCCCTTGCCAAAATACAGTGACGGCTCCGACCAGTTCCCCAGAGAATTGAAGCCCCAGTTCTTAAAGCGGGCTACAGAGACATTCTTCCACTGGTTCACATAATCATTCCCATACTTGCGCTCCAGGTTGGCAGAGTAATGGTTAAAGAGCCAGCCCTCGGTTTGTCCCAAAGGCGGACTGCCCACGGAGGTCGTATAGCGGAAATGCTTCCCGAGTGAGCTGTTCTTCGCCGGAAGATCTTTGAACATGCTGTCTCTTCCAGAGATCCAGGTGTGCATATCATCGAGACGGACTACATCAAGGCCTGTAGAGAAGAATAAATAGCCTTCCGGATCCACAAGCGTCCACTTCCCGGCATGCTGTGTCACTCTGAAATGGCCGGTAGCCTGCAGCTTGGGACCCTTCTTCCAGCCACCGTACTGACTGAGAACGGCAGGCGGAGCTCCGTTGAGAGCTGCTGCCTCTTGTGCCTTGTCATCCAGAAGGTCCTGATCCTTGGTCACTTTGTCGCCCCAGTTCATGGCTGCATACTGTCCGTACTTATCTGCGATGCCGTTCAAATAGCTGGGGTCGGTATTGGGATCCTTAATGACCTTCAAATTGTCCAGCACGAGCGCCGAGCTGGCAGAAGGGTATAATTGAAAGAATTGCATGGAAACGATATTGCTGCTGTTTATCGTCTTATCGCCCCAGGCGTATCCCATTTGGGCGCCCGCCGGATTCGGTGGAAGGAACCGCATCCCCAGATCCAGCACGTTCGGGCTAAGGCTCAGGAAATAATTTTTAGTACTCTTGGCCTTCGCCACCGCTTGCGTGACGATCGAGTCCTTCACGCCATCCGCCTGTGCACTGTCGTCCACACGTAAATAGAATGTAATATCCTTATCTGTTGGATTCGTCAGCTCAAACGCAATGGCATTGCCGGAGCCTACACTCCACGGCGTAGACGGGGAGAACTGAACCGACGGGAAATCCCCTGCCGCATAATTAATCCGCAGCGCCTTGGAGCCCGTCGTATTCGTGACCACCTGGAGTGTGGCATTACTGCCGGTCACGTACGCAGGGACCACGCCATTATCGAAATTCAGGGTGGGGAACGGGACCGCTGCTTCCACAGTACCGGGACTGCTCAGTAAAGACCCTGTCAGAATCAGAGCCATCACGCCTACAAGCATTTTTTTCATTAACCTTGCCTCCTCATATGGTTTTTATTGCCTGAATAACAACGAGTGATCGGTCTCCTCCCTTCCATGGACTGTGTCCAGGAATATAATTCCTGCTTCATCAGATTACTTAATCCTCACCTCAGAAGAATATGAAAATCTTAATATAATTCTATAAAAATGCATATATGTTAATTAATGTTTATGAGTAAAAAGACTTTTCTCAGAGGTAGAGAAAAGTCTTTTTACGATTACAGGTCTTTTTAAATCAAGCCCGCCTTCTTCAGCATCCGTTCCAGCATGGCGGCGGTTTCGGCACGGGTCACATAGGCCTTCGGTGCCAGCTTGCTGCCATCGCGTCCAAGGAGCAGGCCGGACTTGATGCCTGCAGCCAGGCTGCTCTTGGCATACGAAGACGCTGTGCCTGCGTCCGTAAAGCTGCGAAGCAGCGCTTCGGCTTCCAAAGCCTCCACTTCTGCCTCCATACCCGCTACATGCATGCCTCGCTGTAGAATGGTCATAGCCTGTTCCCGCGTGATGCTGTCCAGCGGCTTGAACTGGCCATGATCATAGCCGGCAATCAACTGGAGCTGTGCTGCTGAATTAATATAAGGGCTGTACCAGCTGCCTGCCTCCACATCAGAGAATACAGTGCCTCCCTCGAGGGTATGCAGTCCCAGCGCTTTGACAACCATGGCTGCAAATTCAGCCCGCGTTACACTTCGGTTGGGCTCAAAATCGCCTGTTCCTCCGCCTTCCACAATGAGTCGCGAGCCCATGTTCTGAATCGTTGCTTCGGCCCAGTGATTCTGCACATCTGTGAAGCCGGCAGCATGAGAGAGCAGCGTATAGATGCTGTTAGACATGCTGTTCATCACGGCATAATCCCGGCCGTTAATCGTGCCGAAGGCCGTTGGCACATGCGTGAACGCTCCATGATCCATGTACCTTACCCCAGTGGAAACATCATCTCGGGCAATACCGTCTGGCAGAGCAATCGCTCTTTCCACGAACCCGTTCAACGCGTTCACGGCTGTCGTCTTCTCGTTATAGCTAAGGCTGATCTCAAAATGAAAGGCCGGTGCTGCCAAAGTGTAGCCTTTTGCCGAAGCCGACCGCTTCACTGGCGCCATGTCAGCTTCCTCCAACTGACTCATCCGGATTTCAATTCCGATCTCTTTTAAAGGAAGCTTCTCATTCGCTGCGGCTGCTTCCCGCTCGGTCTGAAGAAGCTGCACGGGCAGCATGTAAGCGAATTGCTCCGACACCAGCTCGATCGTCACCTCTTTATTCCCCAACTCTTCCAGTACCTCGCCGCTGAACACACCGGCAACTTCTTGAGAGCTTCCGCTGACCGGAATACGGAGTGTCGAGCCGTTCGCAGCCTGCGACAGACTTTCCTTCAACGAGGAAGCATTCAAGGTTACTGTCGTAACGGATCTGCTGTCCTTGTTCTCCACAACCTGGCTGGCCAGACTACGGGACGGCTTGCCGTTGATCAGAATCGTAATCTCCGATTCCTTGACGGTGCTGCCGGAGCCCGGAGGGACAACAGGCGGAGCAGGAACGGCAGGTGGTGCAGGCGTTACTGGCGGCACTCCTGGCGTGACCGGTGGTTGTTCCGGCGTTACTGGCGGCACTCCTGGATCAATCGGCGGCTCTTCCGGATCTACCGGCGGTTCTCCAGGCTCAGGCTCTGGCGCTGTCTCCGCATCTCCGATCACCACATGATCAAAGACCAGGGATGCCCGATCAATCGGAGCCGCCGTTGGACCGAAAACATACCATTGAATGGACTTCAGGTTTTCAGTGTCAATATCCGCCGTTCTCGGGAAATTGCCATCTGCTAACCAGGTTCCTGATGCTTTTTGGAAATCGGAAATCTGAATTTTCCGTGATGCTCCTGCCGCCAGAGCATAATAATAGATTCCCTTGTGACCTGATTGGTCTGTAATCTCGACGCGCAGCTGTGCAGCCTGATTGTTCAGATTGGCCACATCGAAGGTGAATGGCTTGCCACCCAGGCTCCACCCTTCCTCCGGCGCAGTAAACGTCAGACGGCCGGAATATTTACCGGTAGAATCCCATGCATAAGAAGTGAGCTTGTCAAAATCAACCTTCAGCGCTTGGGAACCCTCCGTTGCGTTTTGCGACACGACGGTGGCCGTTACAGAATCTGCATCGTATGTGTAGGCTGCAGGTTCGCCGTCTTCAAAAGAAAACCGTGCTCCGCGGCTTCCGGTCGGCTCTGATTTAACGGTGGCGTACTGCTCAAAAATCGCCATAGCCTTATTCAGGTTCATCACCGCAGATTCTACCTCTTCCGCCGTTGCCAGGGCATCCTCTGCTACAATCTCAGCCTTGGTTACTTCGATCGAAAGTGTATCGTGAATATGCTGCTTAATCCAGACTGCTCCCGGCTGCACTTCATTACCGGTAGCGGAGATTACGGTTTCAGACAGCGTCGATTTCGCTTCGGCGATCGGCTGGCGAAGTGCCTCCGTGTCCACACCCGCAGGAGCAGCTTGCTCATCATACTGAATGAGCTGGACACTCGTCACATAGCCGCCGCGATCCGGCACCCTAATCTCAATTGTGTTCTGGGCCAGCACCTTTGAAGGCTCCAGCTCAAACTCCGCATACGTCAACAGGTTTCCAGGCTTATTCGTATAGTTTAGATCCTTAATGAAGGTTTGCTCTTCGGGCTCACCCGGATTGACCACAACCGTCATATCCCCGGCGAAGCCGCTGCCTGTTTTGCCAAAACCGATCCGCAGTGTGGATTTGGCAAGCTGTGCTGCATCTTGCTGGATCGTCACCACAGCAGGCGCTTGATCACTCAGCGGAATCAGTTCCTCGGAGGCATAAGCAAATTCCCGGTTCCACGTTCCGGTAAAGTCAGGATTGGAGTCCAGCGTAATTTCAAAAATACTCATTTCCTGGACGCGCATATACACGTCCTCCAGGTCTGTAACCGTGTCCTCCTCATAGGTCAGTTCTCCTTTTTCGAGGAAGAAATGCTTTCTTGTTACGCTATCAATGTTGGCATTCCCTGCCAGCACATCCAGGTCAAGATGGACCCGCTGGGCATTCAGATTATGCACGGCGACATACACCTTGTCGTTATACCGCACCGCATTCGTGTGGACGCGTTCATGATCGGACTGCGAAGGCAGATAGGCGCCCCGGTAGTCCTTCCACATATCCAGATACGCTTCCATCGGCGTCATCTCTTCCATCAAGCCATTCTTGTTCTCGTTATATTTGTAGAACGTGCCGGTAGAGTCCGGTTTCCAGTTAATGATCGGATACAGATAAGGCACCAGCATGCCGATCGAATCGGAATAGTTCATGAAGCGAAGCATGTAACCATTGAAAGCAACCAGCTTTTGAAAATAGTCTGCATCGCTTCCAGCGGTGTTGTACGTGCCTTCCTCGGTAATGTAAATCGGCTTCACGTTATCGGTGTTCACCATATGCGCGTTCAACAGATCCAGTACCGCTTCCAGCCGTCCGCTCAGGAAGCCGTCCGAGTTGTTTTCCCGGTCATGAATGAACAGGTTGGCATTCTCGTAGAAATGGTGGGAGTACCAATCCAGTGAATCCCTGGTTTCATCCATAAACTTCAACTGAGCGCGAGCCTCATCGAAGTCATTTTTCTCCAGGTACATAAAGGCACTGCTCGGTCCGCCTACGAGAACATCAGGATTCTCTGCTTTAACCGCTGCTGCTACCTTGTTGTGGAACTCAGACAAATAGCCCCATGCCTTGTCCGGCTCGGATTGAAGGAACCACCACTCCTGCGGAATTGTGGATTCATTCTTCACTTCAACATATTTCGGCCCCAGGCCATCCAATCGAGTATCAATGCTCTTGATCAGCTGGGCCGAAGCCTCAGCAGCAGCATCAAAATGCTCGTATCCCGGGGTACCAAAATGCTCGGATTGTCCGGATTCCGGATTTTCCCACATCCATTTTGGCCATCCATCCATCGTAAGTACGTAATCTTTTCCGATCGAAGGATAAAGACTTTCGAATTTATTAATGGCCGGCTGGCTTCTGGTATAGATCTTATTGACCTCTGTAAAATCTGCATAGCCTGGACGCCCCGGATCTTCCTTCAGCCCGGCCCAGTCCGTCAGCAGCTTATAATGGAAAGCCCCGCGTCCCGGGATAAAGCCCCAATCCTTGGTGGTCTTGTGATAGGCTTCATCCAGTACCGTGAATTCTCCGCCCGCCTGCTCGATGCCGATCGGACCGCTGTTAATGTGATAACGCTTGAACACGTCCTCCGGCAGCTTGTTCACACCGTTCATGCTCAAATTTGTAAGCGCATCCACTTCGACGGAAACGTCGAGAATGTCCTTATCTTCACCAAGGACGGTCCACGCGGAAATGTCAAACTCCAAGGGAACCCCTTCTTCTTCCCAGTGATACACACTGCGAAGCGTACCATTGCCTTTAATCTTCATCTTATAGCCTTCATACACATTCTCACCGTTGTCCTTGATCAGCCAAGGATGGGTGATCGCTTCGGAAGGGTTCGATTCCTGAAAGCCCATTTTGGTATAGTTGGTATACAGTCCCGTGAGCTTGTCTTTCCAGCCTCCGTTCTTGAATACTGTCCACTCGGTTTCTACACCATTCGGATCGATTATATACAGCTCCATCGTCTGAGCTGCCGAGCCTTCGAACCGGACGTCACTGAACAGGCGCCATATTCTGGCATCCTGGTCTGGAATGTCGATGACCTCTTCTCCATTAATTTCTAAATATTGACCCTCCGGATATTGCAGGAAATTCATCCGCTGAATCCGGCTTTCGCCATTAATGCTGTTAAAATACGCTACTGCATCCTCCCCGAACTTAGCCTTATAGAACTCCGCGACTTCCGGAATCGTATCAAAGTCTGCTTTGTCTGTACGAATATTCTCCGGCAGCTCATCCATATTCGGCGCGGCATAGCCTGCCGGGGCAGTTGAAGCAAAGAATGAAGTAATGAGCAGTGCCGAGCAGAGCAGCCCTGAAAGGATTCCCTTCCATTTTTTTCTGTTCAAAATCAGTGGCTCCCTTCTATTAGAAGAACTCCCGGAAACAGCGCAGCTTGCTCTGTTCCCGGGGTAACTTGATTATTGTGCGCTCATAAAGCGGTCGTACGCCGTTTGGTAAATGGCAACCAGCTCATCCACCTTCATTTTTTTCAGGTTGGCCATATAGCTGTCCCATTCCTTCTCTACACCGCCTTCAAGCAGCCATTTTGCACTGGTCTGGCTAATATAGCTGTTCAGATCGGTATCCAGCGTCTTAATCTTCTGGGATTCCTCCGCCGTGAACATCACACCCGGGAACGTTTCCGAGGTCATGTAAGGAAGATAATGTTCTTTGATGCCGTCAATCTTAATTTTATCTTTCTCTGCCAAAGCCAGACGGGTGCCATACGTTTCTTCAAGGATGGCATAAGGCGCTTCAACCGGTGCCGTCTTGAAGACGTATTGATCAGTTGTCATTCCGGCCGGCGCTTCCTTCAGTGTCAATTGGCCGTCTTTATCCTCCAGCGTCACGCCGATCGGCCCCCAGCCTGCTTCAATAGACGTATCTGTAGCGTAAGCGAGGTCCATCCACTGCATAGTCAATTCCGGATGCTCGTTCACCGCCGTCATCGAGAAGGCAAATGGATTGACACCCTGGTTATTGCCCAGTGACTTTCTCCATACCTGGTCGCCGTTCGGACCCTTTAAGGCCGGTACTACGACATATTTAGGATCATTTTCCGCACCTACGATGGAGAAGGCGTTCCAAGAGAAGAAGCCGCCCAGACGCTGCTCGGTACCACTGCCCTTGCCCACGAGCTGATTGCGGTCCTGAGCCAGACTTTCCTTGTCAAACAGACCGTCCTTGAAATACGTATGGAAGTAAGCGATGCCTTCTTTGTATTCCTCTTCCATCGCCGAGAAAACGACTTTACCATCTTCGACAAACATATGGTTCGCAGAATCCGCGCGTCCAAAGGCGCCGAACAGGGAACCGATTCCATTCACATTATAGTTGGCAAAATCCCATAGGAAAGAGAACGGAACTTCATCGTTCTTTCCATTGCCGTTCGGATCCTGTGTCTTGAATGCTTCCAGCACCGTCTTCAGCTCATCCGTAGTCTTCGGCACTTCCAATCCGAGCTGATCCAGCCATTCCTTGTTCAGATACATCATGTCCGGGGAGAGCCACAGCATCAGCTCCCGGATGCTTGGAAGCGAATAAATGTGGCCATCCGGTGCCGTCATAATGCTCTTGAATTCCGGATTCGCTTCAATCAGGGCCGTCAGGTTCGGCATGGTTTCCTTGTTGATATACTCCTCCAGCGGTACCAGCATGCCTTGGCCGCCGTAATTGATCACATCATTGCCAGACAAGGCCAGTGTGCCATAGAACGCATCCGGCAAATCTCCGCTGGCCAGAATAAGATTCCGCTGCTCCTCGCATTGCGCAAACTCCAGATCTGTCCATTCAATCTGGACATTCGTCTTCTCTTCATATTGCTTGAAGAAATCCATTTCCTCGAACGGCCCGTTATTCGGGTGCTTACAGGTTGCCATCTTCAGCGTGACTTTCTCGCTAAGTGGAAATACGCCCTCATTGTCTCCATTCGGTGCCTCCGGGTCTTTAGAAGTGTCTGTGTTGCTGGTGCTCTCGGATGTCTTCGAATCGGATCCGCTGCCGTCGCCCGAGCAGCCGGCTAACAGGGAAAGACTCATCACCATGACCATAAACAAAATGAACCATTGTCTCCAATTTCTCAAATTCATGACCTCCTAAAATGGTGTTCGTATGCGCTTACAGAGAGGAGTCGTTGACGCCGGGCACTCACCTCCTAACCAGCTTTAGAAGCGACATGTCATCAGCCTTTAATGCTGCCGATCATGACTCCCTTAACGAAATAATTTTGCAGGAACGGATACAGAATCAGCAGCGGCAGTGCCGCAATGATGATCATGCCGTATTTAATCAGCTCTGCTGCTCTCAGCTGATCGCCCATGGAGGATAAATCTGTCATCATGTCATTCTGGATCTGGTTCTCGATCAGAATGGAGCGAAGCACGAGCTGCAACGGATACAATTCCTGGTCTCGCAAGTAGATTAAGGCATTAAAGTAGGAGTTCCAGTGGGCTACGCCATAGAACAAAATCATGATCGCGATCAATGCCTGAGACAGTGGAAGCACCATCCGCCAGAAGAACATGGCATCCGAGCAGCCATCCATTTTGGCCGCCTCCAGAAGCTCATCCGGAATGGTGGATTGAAAGAACGTCCGTGCGATAATCAGATTCCATGCGCCTACAGCGTTAGGAATAACCATCGCCCATACAGAATCCAGCATGCCAAGTTCCTTCACGGTCAGATAGGTTGGAATGAGCCCCCCGCTGAAGAACATGGTGAATGTAATGATCAGCATGATCGTGTTGCGGCCTGGCATATCCTTGCGGGACAGTGCGTATGCTGCGGGCAGCGTCAGGCCAAGGTTAATGACCGTCCCCAGAATGGCGTAGATAAATGAGTTCTTGTAGCCGATCCAGAGATTCTCGCTCTCCAGAATTTTCTTGTAGCCATCCAGGCTGAACTTTTCCGGCCAGAGCAGTGTTGTCTGAACCGCACCGGGATCCGTAACGGAAGCTATCACCACAAAGTACAGCGGATAAATAATGATGATAAGCCCGGTAAAAATGACAAGTAAATTGATTCGGTCGAACCAGATGTCCGCCTGACTGCGCTTGAACAATGTCATCCCTCCTTCGTCCTTACCATAACGACGTGTTCGATGTTTTCTTGGCGATTTGATTGACACTGAGCAGAATTACGAAATTGATGATGGAGTTGAACAGCCCTACTGCTGTTGAGAAGCTATATTGCGCTCCAACCAGGCCGGTTTTGTACACGTATGTAGAAATGATCTCTGAGGTGGGCAGGTTGAGCGGTGTTTGCATCAGGTACACCTTTTCAAAGCCGAGGCTCATGATGTTCCCGGTGCTCAGGATAAGCAGAATCACTGCGGTAGGCATAATGCCCGGAATGTCGATATGCACAATACGCTGAAATTTATTCGCTCCGTCCACCACGGCCGATTCATGAAGCTCGGGACTGATGGACGTCAGTGCAGCAAGATAGATAATGGTGCCCCATCCGGTGTTCTGCCAGATCTCGGACAAGACATAGACACTTCGGAACCAGCCCGGATCGCCCATGAAGAATACCGCTTCTCCGCCGAGCCCTTCAATCAGCTTGTTAATGAAGCCGGTTTGGGGGGACAAGAACAGGAAGAGCATGCCCGCAATAACGACCGTGGAAATAAAATGAGGCGCATAGATGATCGTCTGAACGAATTTTTTGAATCGCTTGTGCATCAGCTGGTTCAGCATCAGTGCCAGTATGATCGGTGCCGGGAAGCCGAGGATCAGCTGCATTAGACTGAGCTGAATCGTATTCAGGATGATCTTGGTAAACTCAAAGGAATTAAAAAAGCGCTCAAAATGCTCAAAACCGACCCAGGGACTTTCCGAAATGCCCTTAAAGGCCATGAAATTCTTGAACGCAATCTGAACACCGTACATCGGGACATAATGAAAAACGACGTAGTACAGCAAAGCCGGAAGTACGAACAGGTACAGCTGATAGCTTTTTAGCAGGCGTCCGGCTTTCTGCTTTAGCGGGGTTTTCTGCCTGTGCAGCGGAGCAGGAAGCTTCTGGACTTCATTCACTTTTTGCATCTCTAGCACTCCTTCTGAAATAATCTGGATCCGAAAGCTCACCTCTTTCTTATTGAAAGCGATTTCAACAATGTGATAATTTTCGAAACAAATAACCATAATTACATATATTATTTAATTAATCGAAACTTGTTTCGTTTTTATTATAAAACCGCTATCATTTTACGTCAATACCCAATTAAAAGGAATATAAGAAAAGCTGTTAATAACAGTCAGCGAAGTGCTAACTGCTCTTAACAGCTTTTTAGACACATGGGTATCAAGCAGCTAAACGCCAAATTCCACCTTTTCTCCGTTCAGCGTCTCCTTGCCTACGCTCCCGTCATGCGATAGGTATCTAGGCGATCGGTGCGGATCAGCTCTCGCAATAGCCGCTCGGTCATCTCGAAGCGCAGCTGCTGATACTGCGGCTCCGACCATACATTCCGCTGCTCATAAGGATCTGCGGCCAGATCAAACAGCAGCCCCTCCTCTGTATTTGTAAACAGGGTCAGCTTATACTGCTCCATCACGAGGGAACGCAGACGGGTCGTCTCCGGGGCATACCAATCCTCATCATATTCAATCAGCGCCGGCCGAGGCTCCAGTGCTGCGCCGGATTCCACGGCAGCACGCAGGCTTCGCCCGGGAAGTCCCCAAGGCTTGGCACTATATACCCCGCGAGTATCGAGACAAGAGGGAGCTATTCCCGCAAAATCCAGAACGGTCGGCACAAAGTCAAGCAGGCTGACGACTGCTTCTGGCTGCACGCCCTGGCCGGTGCTCCCCGGAGATTTCCACAGGAAAGGAACATTGAACAGCTCCTCCCACGGCCATTCTGCTTTCGTCAGCAATCGGTGCGACCCCAAATACTCTCCATGATCTGCCATGAAGGTAATTACCGTATTCTCATACAGCCCAAGCTGCTTCAGCTTCTCCAGCACCTCCCCAATGCAGCTGTCCACATGCGAAATCATGCCATAGGTTTGAGACAAAATCTCCCTCAGCACCGGCTCATCAAAATCAGAGTGACCGGGATGCACGTCTCTAAGCCCTTGCAGAAATTCGATCGAGTCAGCCTCTGTGCTCCAATACTCCGGCAGCGTCAACTCTTCCGGAGGGTACATTTCACTATATGGACGGCAGGCTGCGAACGGATGATGCGGGTCTGGGAAGGAGCACCAAAGGTAGAATGGCTGATCGGAGCGAAGGCTCTCCAGGAATGCCGAGGAGCGGCGTGCGATCCACCGGTTGTAGTGAAGCCGCTCCGGCAGGTCTATTTTCCAATTCTGGTCATACTGTTCATTCTTGGCGTACGATCCCTCTCTCAGCAGCGCCCGACCGCCTCCCGGCAGCTCCTGCTCCAGCCAACTTAAATAATCGCCATAGCAGTCCACATGGCCGCCGACGAGCTCAGTTGCTTCATAGCCATAATATCCCTGAGGGAGAGACGTAATCTCTCCACGTTCCCACCGTTCCCGGCTCTCCCAGGAGAATTCCATCTCTTCGCCCTTACTTACCGAGCCGATCGGCTGATGATGCAGCTTACCGACCGCATGGGTCACATACCCGTGCTGGCTGAGTATGGCAGGCAGGGTAGGAAGCCATTCCGGCACTTTATTTCCATTGGTGAGGCACCCGTGCTGCCGAGGAGTGAGTCCTGTCAGCAGCGTCGCCCGCGATGGCATGCATACCGGATTGTTGCAGTAGGCTCTGGCAAATGAAATCCCTTCCCGGCCCAATTGATCCAGATTCGGCGTCTTTACATCGGGATGGCCATGCAGAGACAGGCTGCGGGCTTGCATCTGATCTACGACAAATACGACAAAATTCGGTCTCATTCGGATTCCCCCATCCTGTTAGGCGTTGACTTTCACGATGCAGGTATTAGAAACCAGGTGATGATCGGCGCAGCTTGCGCGGACCATCAGCGTGCCCGGCCTCAAGCCCTGAACAATCATCAGCCCCCGCCCCTGGTCGGTTACCAGGCGTGTGCTCTGGAAAGGCTGGACATTGTCTGCACTGCCGTTATCCACACCCAGAATCCGGGCCTCTCCCTCCACCTGAAAGTGAAGACAGAGATTTTGATTCCGGATGATTGTTCCGTTCGCATCCAGCAGGTTCGCCGTCACATGAACGACTGAATCAGCGTCCACCTTCACCTGCTCCTGATCCACTTCAATTTGAATCCGGTGTACCGGGCCGACCGTGCGAAGCCTTTCAACAATTTCCTGGTCTCCGCACCGGCCGACCGCCTTCAGTTCTCCGGCAGCAAACGGCAGTACCCACTTGTAAATATGGTCCTCAAAGTCTCTAAGACGCTGTACGGAAACAAGCCTGTCATTGTGATACAGAGATATTTCTTCACAGTTGGAGTACATTTCGACGACAACCTGTTCCTCATCACAGTAATTCCAATGGGCAAACACATCATGCCAGAACCATACGCGCTCCTGCCACCCGCCTTCAATGCGCTCTACCAGCTCTCCGGATGCGCTCATTTGATATAATGATTTTTCCAGTGTTTGGGTAGCAATGTACAGATGAGGCTCCTCATTCCACAGACTTTTGAACATGTGATAAGAGGGCTTGTCGAACCCGGCCAAGTCCAGCAGCCCTGCCTCAGAGCCCTTAAGTGGAAACGGCTTTCGTCTCGCTTCCCCCATATGATCAATCCCCGTCCACAAAAAGATTCCGGCAACATGCTCCCGCTCCAAAACCGCCTTCCATTCATGCCACTGGGCTACATTCTCCGTGCCCATAATCGGCTTGTCCGGGTAATGCCGCTTCCCGTAGTCATAGATCACCCTTCTGTAGCTGTAGCCAGCCAGATCAAGCTGATCAATATAGCCGGATTCATAGCTGGCGCTGGGCAGAATACAATTGGCGGTGACGGGCCTTGTGGCATCAAGCTCCTTCGTCCAGCGCACTAGCATGCCTGCTGTGGTATCAATGTCATACCGATCACGGGGCATACGAGAGATTAGCTCGGATATCGTCTCCTTGCTGTTCGGCGGCAATGTCCAGAAATAATTGCCCGAGGCATTCATGCCGAAATATCCGGTCGCCGCGTTATATTTCGGATAGGTCCATTCAATTTCATTGCCGATGCTCCATTGAAAAATACACGGGTGATTGCGATCTCTTCGCATCGTATCCTGCAAATCAGCTTGTGCATACTCTCGGAAAAACTCTGCATGACCCTGCGTGATGTCATCCACGCTCTGCTCATTTCCGTTATAGCGTTTATCCTTCGGATAATCCCACTCGTCAAAAAACTCTTCCTGCACGAGAAATCCCATCTCATCGCACAGATCCAAAAAATCTTCGGAGGCCGGATTGTGTGCAGTCCGGATGGCGTTGCAGCCGCACGCCTTCAGCTTCTGAAGTCTCCGCCGCCAAACATCCAGAGGTACCGCAGCGCCGACCAGCCCTCCATCATGATGAAGATTGACCCCCTTGATCTTCATGCTTCTTCCATTAAAGAAGAAGCCCTTGTCCGCATCAAAACGAAAATCTCTGAAGCCGAAAGGTTCTTCTACCTCTTGAAGAACCTTCCCGTCATCTATGATTACGGTTACAACCTTGTACAGTCTGGCTTCATGAATTTCCCATCGCTGCGGCTGGAAAATTTCCAGTTCAAATTTAAGCTCCAACCGTTCCCCTGAAGGGATCGCTGTCACTCTGCTTTGAGTGGCTGCCAGCTGTCCATCAGGACGGTATACAGTTACGCTCATTTCCGGCATCTTCAGCTCGCCGGAATCATTGTTTAGCTGAATCCGGCTTAGCAGCGTGCCTTTTTCGTCATCCAGCCGGGGCGTCGTATGATAGGTGCCCCATACCGGAATATGAAGCTTTGGCAGAAGGTGGAGCGCCACTTTCCGGTAAATGCCGGAGCCTGTGTACCAGCGGCTGTCGGCATACCGGGTCCGGTCTACCTTGACGGCAATAACATTCTCCTCATCCACTCCATGCAGCTGATCGGTAATTTCAATCAGGCACGGGGAGTAGCCGGAGGGATGAAAGCGAACAAGGCTGCCATTGCAATAGATGCTTGCCCGGTTATAGATGCCATCAAAGTTAAGAAACACCTTCTGTTCCGTCATCTCCGGCGAAGTTATAAAGCGCTTTCTATACCAGCCGGTACCGCCCGGAAGGTAACCTGTGCACGCCTCCAGTTCCGGATCAAACGGGAATTTCACACTCCAGTCATGCGGCAGCCGCACCGTACGCCAGGTAGAATCATCAGTATGTAAAAGATGCGGAGCCTCGGGCTCCTCCAGTGTAAAACGCCAATCCTCATTCCAAGGTATGCCTCTCATTCATTGATCTCCTTTCTTTGATTGCAGCCTGAATGCTCACTGTTTAGACCCTACTTCAGGTAAATCATCGGCCTGTGATGAAATAATCACAGGCCGATGAAGGTGTACTATAAATAATTCATATAGATGGTCCGCTTCTGCAGGTATCCTTCTAGGCCATACTCGCCATC
Organism: Paenibacillus sp. JSM ZJ436; assembly: GCF_044383795.1. Classification (NCBI taxonomy): domain Bacteria; kingdom Bacillati; phylum Bacillota; class Bacilli; order Caryophanales; family Paenibacillaceae; genus Paenibacillus; species Paenibacillus sp. JSM ZJ436. The sequence continues at coordinate 290,130 of NZ_JBISEO010000003.1, read as the reverse complement.
TTCTCCACCGAGCCCGCTCAGCTTGTGACCGCTATGGTAGCCCTGCATGCAGCCGGACATGCCCTGATTCAGGAATACGGTTCCGACTTGAAGCACATCCGTACCGTGCATCATTTTCTTCATATCATTCGTGAACAGGTAAGCCGACAAGCCCAGCTCGCTGGCATTGACGATGTCAATTGCCTCTTCGAAGCTGGAGATCCGAACGATCGGAAGCACCGGTCCAAAGATTTCTTTTTGCGCTGCAGCCATATCCGGCTTCACATCCACCAGAATGGTCGGCTCATACCAGTAACCTTTGTCAAAAATACCGCCGCTCGGGCGTTTGCCGCCCCACGCGATGGAAGCGCCCTGGGCTACCGTTTGCTGCACAATGTCGTCAATCTTGATCAGGTCATTGCCGTTCGCTTTCGGTCCCATCGTGACCGACGGATCAAACGGATCCCCGACCTTGATGGATTTCATATGCTCCAGCAGCTTCGCGGTAAATTCATCGGCCACCTTCTCATGGACCAGCACCATCTCACTGCACACGCAAACCTGACCGCAGTTCGCGAATCGTGCAGACACCGCCGCTTCCGCTGCTTTATCAATATCTGCATCCTCCAGCACGATGAACGGAGCCTTGCCGCCCAGCTCCAGTGACAATGCGGTAATATTGTCGGAAGCGGCCTTATAAATCTGCTGCCCTGCACGGACACTGCCGGTAACCGTAACCAGCTTGGTGATCGGGCTGCTGACTAGCAGCTGTCCCACCTCAGCGCCAGTGCCGGTCACGAAATTGGCAACGCCGGGCGGAAACCCTACTTCGTGGATTAAATTGAAAAATTCAGCTGAGGCAATCGGCGTCAGTTCGTGCGGCTTAATGATCATCGTATTGCCAGTGACGAGCGCTGGTCCAAGCTTTCTGCCAAGCAAGGCAAGTGGATAGTTCCAGGCACACAAGCCAATCGTCACGCCGTAAGGAACCTTGCGGATTTGGAGGATCTCTCCTTCCCGGTTCGAAGGCAGAATGTCGCCTTTAATCTTGTTCGCAGACTCGGCAGCATACATCATGTAGGCCATGGTGTCGTCCACCTCGCCCAGCGCCTCGCCATAGGTCTTGCCCTGCTCCAGCACCAGCAGCCTGGCAAGAAAATCTCGCTTCTCCTTCACCTTCTCTACCAGCTTGACGAGGTAGGCAGCACGTTTGACAGCTGGAAGCCGCTGCCACTGCAGCTGTGCTTTCTCCGAGGATTCCAGTGCCTTCTGTACATCTGATGCCGCAGCGTCGCTGACCCGCCCGATAACTTCCTCATTGGCGGGATTCTGCACCTCGATCAGCTTGGCGGATGAGGAGTCTACCCACTGACCGTCAATGTACAAGCGGTAGTATTCTTGACCATTATGTTCTGCTTTCATCATTTCCTACACATCTCCTTTGGCGTTCAATATGCGTCAATCAGTAAGTTTAAAATAACAGAACCCATACTATTAATTAAAAAATAACTTAAATATTCGATACACTGTTCCAATTTTATAAATGATTATACAGTTGATGAATGTGTGTGGCAACCCTATTTTCACAAAGAACTATAAATGAAGTACAGTCAGTTATTCATCCTCCGCGAAAACCGGGAGCAGATGAAACTCAAACGTAAACTGCTTCTCATTCATTTGATACTCTTCCGCCAGCATCGGTCCGCACGCATGAGAGCCTACACCACTCATCTTGTAATCCAGCTGAAGAATGGTTTCCTTTCGTTTCTGCAGCTCATGCGTGTGATTGGCTCTTGTCAGGTCTGACGGCAGGAAATGCGAGACGTTAAACGAAAAAGGCTGACCGGCTTCACAGCGAAGACCCATCCCCAGCTCATTAGTGATCCTGGCCCATTCCGTACCCCACCGGGAGCCTGTCTCCTGCGGCATAATGTATGTCTCGGCCATTTCGTCTGCCGTATGCCTGTATTTGCCCTTGCGGACACTATAGCGTTTATCAATGTAGCTTTCATGCGGACCGTACCCATAGTACTCCACCTGATCCAGGCTTTCCGGCAGCACAAGCTGCAGTCCGAAACGGGGCAGGAAATCAATCTCTTCCTTCACCTGTGCCGTGACCTTAACCAAGACGCCCCCGTCAGGCGTGAAGCGCCACTCGGCTTCACCTCGTACAATCGGCTTTCTGGTATATACGCCGAGCGAGAATTTCACCTGCACCCGAACCTCCTGCTCCGGAGATTGACTCCATCCACAGGCGTACACCTTCATGCCGGCATGCTCCAGCCCTTCGTAAGCCCAGCGCCGGGTCAAATTCATATCATTATCAATCGGTGCGCGCCACATATTAAATGAAGGCGGCTCTTGAATCAGCTTCACACCATGCTTGGATAATTCCGCGGGCATGCCTTTCTTCAGGTCAAACACATGCCGGAAATCCAAGCCCTCAAGGCTCAGCATGCCCCGCTGCTCTGTCGCCGTCAGCATCCTCCAAGGGCTGTCCCCTGCAGGCTGAAGACTTCTTGTACCTTCCGGTTTCACGATGAACTGGCTAAACATGATTTCATGTCCGCGTTCAGCCCAGCCGCTTTGTTCCTTCAGGCAGCAGGAAATCGTTAGCACCAGCTCCCCCGGGATCGCAGCATTAAAATCCACTTCAAGCTTCACCTCTGCATGAGCATGAGGGGGTGCAGGCACATGCTGGAATTGACCCTGCTGAATGACCTCTCCTTCGCACTCCAGCTTCCAATAGAAGATCAGGTGAGACAAGTCATTGAAATCATACAGATTATGAATTCTCAGCCGGCCCTCTTGCAGCTTTACCGCCTCGATCCGTACCGGCGCAATGATCTGCTTCAGCTCTAGCAATCCCTTGTGCGGCTTCCGATCCGGGGAAACCAGACCGTCAATGCAGAAGTTTCCATCATTCGGCTTGTCGCCAAAATCGCCGCCATAGGCATAGTAGCGCTCGCCCTGCTCTGTTCTCCTCTCGATCCCGTGATCGCACCACTCCCATACACAGCCGCCCATCAGCTCCTTATAAGCATAAATGACGTTCCAGTAGTCCATCAGGTCACCCGGCCCGTTGCCCATGGCATGGCTGTATTCGCACAGAAACAGCGGCTTCTTGCTGCCTGCATCCTTGGCATAGGCTTCAATCTGAGATACGGATGCGTACATCCGGCTTTCCATATCCAGCGCTTCGGTGTCGGGATTCCCCCTGTACTGCGGGGCAGCGCCTTCATAATGCACGGGACGGGAAGGATCGCGCTGACGGGTCCACTGCGCCATGGCGATATGATTCACCCCATAGCCGGACTCATTCCCCATCGACCAAATGACGACGCAAGGCTGATTCTTGTCACGTTCCACCATCCGCTTCGCCCGGTCCACGAAAGCATGCTCCCAAGCGGTATCATTGGACAGCTGGTGGAAATCGTCATAGGACTGCATTCCTTCGCCCTTCTCCATGTTTCTCCAGTTATCTGCAATCGCCAGGCCATGGCACTCCAGATCTGCTTCGTCAATCACATAGAAGCCATATTGGCTGCACAGCTCCAGAAACCGGGGATCATTCGGGTAGTGAGAGGCACGAATCGTATTCACATTATGTTGTTTCATCAGCTTCAAGTCTTCAATCATATGCTGCAGCGGAATGGTCTGCCCGAGCTTGGGATGAGAATCATGGCGGTTCACACCCTTCAGCTTTACCGGCACGCCGTTAATCTGGAAGACGCCCTCAGAGATTTCCACCCGCCGGAAGCCGACTGTAAACCGGAGAACCTCATCCCCGCAATAGAGCAGCAGTTCATACAGCACCGGTGACTCCGCACTCCACAGCATGGGATTCTCTACCTTCATGGCGAGAGCACCGCTAGAGTCTATGAAGTCTTGCACCACAGCAAGCTCCAGTCCATCAGAGGATGACAGCACCGCTGAAACCTCTGCGGCACCCGTGGTTTCCAGCCTGATGTCAAGCAGCGCTTCTTGATCATCTGCCTGTAGGGTAGTCTGCACAAACACATCCCTCACATGATTGCGGTCTCGAGCAAGCAAATAGACATCCCGAAAAATGCCGGAATATCTCCACAAATCCTGATCCTCTAAATAGGTACCATCGCAATATTTCAGCACCATCACAGCCATCCGATTTCTACCCGGAACCAGATATGGCGTCAGGCAGAATTCAGCCGGTACCCGGCTGCCCTGACTGTAGCCGACCAGCTGGCCATTCACCCATACGTAGAAGCAGGCGTTCACGCCTTCAAAAACAACATAGCCTTCCTTATCCTGCCACGCCTTCGAAACCTGAAAATCCCGGATATACAAGCCTGCCGGATTGTCATCCGGAACAAAAGGCGGGTCACAGGGAATCGTGTAATTGACGTTAGAGTAATGCATCTGGTCGTAGCCATGGGTTTGCCAGCAGGAAGGCACCAGCAGCGAATCCCAGCCCTCTGCCGGATACTCTGCTTCATAGAATCGCTCTTCAACCTGCTCTACGCTGTGATGATATTGAAATTTCCATTCCCCGTTCAGGGTCTGATAGTACGGAGAACGGCCTCTTTTTAACGAAGCGGCCTCTTCCCTGCTTGAGTAGGGGATGTAATAGGCCCTCGGTAACTCCCGGTTCACTTCAACGACCTCAGGATTTTCCCAATACTTTTCCAGATTCAACATTCACCTTCACTCCTTATTCTTTGACAAGAAGAGCACTCGTTCCCTGTGGAATTCGAGTGCTCTCCTCGGCACATCTTCAGCTGCTATTATCGACCCATCCAGCCGCCGTCTACCGTTACAATGGTGCCGGTTACATAATTGGAGGCTGGCGAGGCCAGATAGATCACCGCTCCGTTGAGGTCCTCCGGTCTGCCCCAGCGGCCGGCAGGTATACGGCCGAGAATTCCTTCATACCGTTCCGGGTCATTACGAAGCTGCTCGGTATTGTCTGTTTCGATATACCCCGGTGCAATCGCATTGACCTGAACTCCCCGGGAAGACCATTCATTCGCCAATGCCTTCGTCAGCTGCCCGATTCCGCCTTTACTGGCGGCATAGCCCGGAACGTTAATGCCCCCCTGGAATGTGAGCAATGAGGCCGTAAAGATAATTTTGCCGCTGCCTTGCTCCAGCATGCCCTGCCCGATTTCTCTGGCCAGTATAAACTGTGAGTTCAAATTGACCTCGATCACATGATCCCAATAATCATCCGGATGCTCTGCAGCGGGCTTGCGCATGATGGTTCCGGCATTGTTTACCAGAATGTCCACTGGCCCATGCTCCTCCTTCACCCTGGCAGCAAATGCTGCCAAGGCTGCACGGTCACTGAAATCACAGGCATAGCCGGAAAAAGAACGACCGGTTTGAAGAACCTCCTGCTCAATCTCGCTTCCCGATTCCTCCAATGTCGCACTGACTCCGATAATATCAGCCCCGGCTTGTGCCAGCGCGAGCGCCATAGATTTGCCAATGCCGCGCTTGCATCCGGTCACGAGCGCCTTCTTCCCTTCCAGTCCAAACCATTGCTGAATACTCATATTACTGCATCCCTTCATTGCAGCGGATCAGCACCTTCATCGCTCCACTGCCGGATTCCATCTGTTGAAAGCCCGCTTGAATTTCGTTCAACGGATAGACCTCACTGATAATCTGATCCAGAGCCAGCTCTCCGCCCGCCGCCAGTGCGATAGCTTTCTCAAAATCCTCATGCTCGTACACCCGCGCACCAATCAGCTTCAGCTCTCTCCAGAAGAAGCGGTGCAGATCTACCGGTACCGGTTTGCTGAATATGCCAACGATCACAATCGTCCCCCGAACCTTGGGCAGCTTTGTCATTACCTCTGCTCCTGCAAGAGAGGAGGTCACTTCAAACACCACATCGGCGCCACGACCGCCTGTCACTTTCTGAACGTACTCGGCCAGATCCTGCTCCTTGGAGTTACAGGTCTCAAGGCCGAGCTGCTGCAGCAGCTTCAGGCGGTAAGGATTGATTTCAGCGACGGTGACGATGGCACCAGCGGCTTTGGCTACCATGGCGATCAAGGTCCCGATCGGTCCCCCGCCGATTACGACAACCTGATCACCCGTGGTCACCTTACCCAGTCTGACATCGTGACACGCTACCGCCAGCGGCTCAATTAGTGCGCCGTACTTCAGGCTCAGCTCCTCCGGCAAGCGGTGCAGCGTTTTGGCCGGAACGGTCCAGAACGACTGAAAAGCGCCATCCGTCTCAATACCCATAAACTTCAGATTGTGACATATATGGCTGCAGCCATCCTTGCATGCCGGGCATTCTCCACAAGAATCCAACGGCATCACGGTGACCTTGTCACCGGGCTTGAACGCCGTAACCTGAGCGCCGGTCCGCTCGACGACGCCCGACATTTCGTGTCCAATCACCTGCGGCATGTTGACGCGATGGTCCATGTTTCCATGGTAAATATGAAGATCCGTTCCACAAATCCCCGCGAAACCAACCTTGATTTCGACTTCCTCCGGTCCAGGTTCCCGGCGGGAACCCGTGCCTACGGTGATGCGTTTATTCCCTTCATAAAAAGCCGCTTGAATACTCATCATCATTTGCTCCTCTCGTGAAAAGAAATTAAAATCCCTTCTGATAAGGCTTTAGCAATTCCCAGTCAAATTCGACGCCCGTACCAGGCTTATCCGGCGCGATCGCCCGCCCGTCACGAATGACCAGCGGCCGCTTCGTATATTGATCAATCGGAAAGCTGTGAACCTCCAGATACGAGGCATTTGGCATCGCAGCCATCAGACTGACATGAAGCTCCTGCATGCCATGGGTACACACTGGCAGGTTATAGGCATAGGCAAGGTTAGCCACCTTCAGCCACCCGGTAATTCCGCCGATATTGGAGGCGTCCGGCTGCGGGAAATCAATCTGTCCGCGGGTAATCATATTGACGAATTCATAGACCGTGTGAAAATTCTCCCCCGCCGCAAGCGGGAGCCCGCCTTCGCTGCCGATTCGGCGGAAGCCGTCATAGTCATCCGGAATGGTCGGCTCCTCCAGCCAATAGATGTTAAAGGGCTGCATTAATCTTGCAGCCTTGACGGCCGTCTCAACGGTCCATTTCATGTTCGCGTCCACCATGAATACGCACTCAGGTCCGATCAGCTCTCGGACTGCCGCTACGCGTTCAATGTCCTCGGCAAGCCGCTCCTGGCCAAGCTTGATCTTGACGGCATGAAACCCTTTGTCCAAATAGCCCTGTACATTAGTAAGCAGCTTCTCTTGGGAGAAGTTCAAATCAATCCCCCCGGCATAGGCCTTCGTTGAGGAGGCATTTCCGCCGAGCAGCTTCCACAGCGGTTCATCAAAGCTCCGCCCCCGCAGATCCCAAAGGGCAATGTCAATCGCCGAAATTGCAAAGGAAGCGATTCCACCCCGGCCCACATAATGAATCTTCCAGACCATATCCTCCCACAGCTTCTCGATACAGCTGGCTTCCTTTCCCAGCAGACAAGGCTTCAGATCATGCTCAATCATATGACAGATTGCCCGGCCGCCAATCCCGCCCGTGTACGTGTAGCCAACCCCCTGCTGACCGTTCTGCTGAACAATCGTGACGGTTACCAGTTCAAAATGTGAATGAATGCCGTGTCTGGCATCGCCGAGCTGTTCCGATAAGGGAACATGAAAATATTGTGTTTGAATATCGGTAATCTGTTTTCCATTAGCCATATCTTCACCCTCTATGATCATTCATCGAAACGCTCATATTCCAAATCACTCGTTCCAATTAATCAAATACTATTACAAATATTTGAGATGGTCAATACTAAAACGGAACACTATATCATTTTAATTATGAGATTGACTACTTTCGAAACGTTATTTAAAATAATGGAATAAGAGAACTTCGAAAGCAGGTGCACTATTGATGATGGACGGGAATAAAACGAACTCCACATTAGAACGCGCATTATTTCTTCTGGAGCAGCTTGCCCTGAACAAGGGCGGCGCTGGAATTGGTGAGCTGGCCGAGGCGACACAGCTTCCTAAGAGCACCACCCATCGTATATTGGAGACGTTAATGAAAGCAGGCTTCGTTATGCAGGAGCCGTCCACGGAGAAATATTTTGTCGGGTTGAAGTCCATTGAAATCGGAATGGCTGGACTGCATAATATTGACCTGGTGGAGGCCGCAATTCCCCATTTGCAGGATCTTGCAGCCCAGACCGGCCAAACCGCCTTCCTGGCTGTATATAACGAGGGTGAAGTCATCTACATTTATAAGGTGGATGGCAGCGCATCCGTCATTATGAATGCGATTCTCGGCTCCAGAAATCCGGTGCACTGCACGGGTCTGGGGAAAGCCATCATGGCTTACTTCTCGCTGGAAACGGTCGATAACATCGTCAGTGACAAAGGACTGCGTCAATACACACCAACGACGATTACCGATCGGCAGCAATTCCTGGAGGAGCTCAGCCGAATTCGTCAGAGCGGCATCTCGGTGAACCGGGAGGAATATGATGATGGCCTTAGCTCCATTGCTGGCCCAGTGTTCAACTATACCGGCAAGGTCATCGCGGCAATCAGCGTTGCAGGCCCAACGGCTAGAATTTTTGACAAGCAGGAGCAGCTCGAGGCGCTCGTCAAGGAGAAGTCCTCGCTCATTTCCAAACGGCTCGGCTTCGTCCCGGCTATGCGCTCCGTATATCTCTCTTAATGCATACCGGCGCCTTCAGGGCGCCGGTTTTTTCAATGCTAAGAGCCTTCGACCTCAAGTCAAAAGCAAAGGCCGAGCTTGCGTGAGCGCCCGGCCTTACTTGTTTTAGTCCTGATGCTTTGCTTTTTTGCCTAACCACAGCACTTCTGGATTTACCTTGTTTCCATAGTGATGCTTGTAATCCTCAACCGTACGGAATTTCAAAATATAATTCCACTTGGAATGCACGTTATGACACAAGCCCCAACGGATTCCCTCCAGCGGTCCCCGATCCGTTTCGTCTGTGCGGTAAGGTCCTGCTGCTTCCGGCGGATTCTTGATTACGGCCTCAATCTCGAAGTTGATGCCGTCATGCGCATATTGAATCGTGTTCTTCTCCGGTCCGTCTGTAGAGAGCAGGCCAGCCATACCTCCCCGGTAATGCCATAGCAGGGTTTCATGGCCGCTGTTCGTTACCGGGTTGTACTCTGATTTCACATAAGGACCCTCCGGATGGTCAGCAATCGCGACTCCCCACTTGGTCGTGCGTCCGCCGAAGGTCATTTCCTCTCCCTTCTGCTCCCCCTTGTAATACAGCCAGAACTGATTGTTGTAATGGAACAGCACCGGGTCATGCACCTTCAGACTGTCAAAGTCGCCTTTATGCTTAACCGTCAGACGATTGTCATCGTCTCCGAACCATTCACCGTTCATGGCCGGGCGCAGAATCGGCGCATCCAGCTTCCGCCATGGTCCTTCCGGCGACTCTGCCACCGCCATTGCGATATTCTCGTATTTGCGGAGCAAATACTGACCCTCGATCACTTGATACACGAGATAGAACTTGTCCCCGTGATGCAAAATTTCTGGTGTGAATACACTCCGGTCATCAAAGGAGCCCTTCGGTCCGCGTCCAACGGCCAGTCCCTGCTCTTTCCAATGGGTCCCGTCCGGGGAGACAGCATACCAGACCTCAGACTGATCCCATGGAAACACCTTCGCCTCCGGATCTCCGGTCCCGAAGCCAACCGCTTCGCCTACGGATCTGGTATACCAGACATAGTACTGATCCTGAACCTTGATTACACTGCTGGGGTCTCTCCGGTGAACTCCTTCCTCGTATTCTAGGCCGGTGATAGGCTCATACGCAAAATCACAAAACCAGTCGGCGTTTTTGGTATATTGCCGAGCTCTAATCGTTGCAGCGCTTTCTTTTTTCATGATCCCTTACTCCTCTACTTATTAATGAAACGATTTACCAATAAAATTAATTAAAATAAATTTAATTGGAACTAGTTTCGTTTTTATAGTTAAGTAAATTATACTCTGCGAGCCCTTAGCCGTCAATCCCGATCTGTTCTTTTTCCAAGAAACAGGTCACATAAAAAAACCGCTCTTCCTTAGAACGGAAGTCACTAAACCACCATCTAATCAAGAGCAGTTTCATTTATTTCATTACATGCCTTTCTTATATACAACCGGGTTCAGCTTGCTTGCCGCCAGATCCCCTGGCGACAGCTCTGGCAGCCAGCGCTTCAGATCAGACTTGCGGGCATTGGAATCCGGCTCCAGCACCTTGGCATCATCGGCATAGTAAATGATCGTCATCACTTCTCTCATCGTGCTCGTCGGATTACCCGGTGCGCTATGCAGTGTCCAGCCATAATGCCAGGTTGCATCTCCTGCTTCCAGTGCGCCGTAGTTCTCGACCTCCAGCCCTTTTGCCTCAATGTACTGACCCAGTGTCTTCTGGGACTCATCAGAAATAGCAAGCTTGCTAATATATCCATACTTATGAGAGCCGCTGGCAAAATTCATGGAGCCTACATCTTGAGATACCGGTACAAGCGGCATCCACATGGTCACAAAATTATCTGTATCCACCGGCCAGTATATTTGATCCTGATGCCAAGGTGTAATGCCCCCACCCGGCTCCTTGAACAGGGCCTGGTCATGATAAACCCGTACGCCATCGACACCGAGCAGGTCGGCTGCGATCTTCGCAAACCGGCGGGCAAACACAAAGCGCTGAATCTCCGCTGATTTCTCCCAAATATTCGAAATCTGAATGAAGGCTTTGCCATACGTATCCCGCTCTTCCACGGGCTTGTCGTGGTAGTTCAGCTCCTTCACTTTCTCACCAATCAACTCTCTATATACAGCGACTTCCTCTTGGCTTGCCACACCCGCCAGCTTCAGATGTCCCTTCTCTTGAAATTGCTTGATTTGTTCTTGACTCAGGGAATATTCGCTGGACAGCTCTGGAAGATTACTCAAATCCGACATGCTTCTTCACTCCTTCATAAATGATTTAACTCTTGATAATCCTTATGTTATCATGGTTTCAAACCACTGTATTTGAACAATCGAGGCTAGATATTGGACATTACCGACTTATACATCTTAGGAGGCGATCTCATTTGCAAGCGGCCATTCAACCCCCGTTAAATCCTGTTGTGCACTGGGCACAGCAGCATCGTCAAGCCAAGGAACGAGTCATACAGAGGCGGATCCGCGATTTTGAAATATTGCTGCTGGAGCACGGAGAGGTGTTGGTTGAAATACAAGGAAGAGAGCCCTTTCTCGTTCAATCCGGTCAATTCTTCCTGCTGCCCGCAGAGCTCAAGCACCGGGTACAGGTTCTCTCCCAGCCTGACGCCCTGTTTATTGGAGTCCACTTTGATTTCTACAATGAGCTGCTGATCGCCAAGGATGAAGACATTATCGTGTACGGAGATCCCGATGAACCGGTTCACTACTGCAGCATGCCGCAGAGCCCTGAGTTTCAGGAGTGGCTCTCCCCCGGCAGCCTGCATGCGACTCCCGAGATGTATAGCCTGCTGAGCACGATTATCCATGAATTCACCCAGCGTCCAGCCGGCTATATGATGTGCTGCCAGGGCCTGCTGCTGCAGCTGTTCGCTCAGATGTCGAGAGCTATTCACCAGCATCATCGGGCAGGAGCCAGCGCCGGCATGCAGCTGGCGATCACACGTCTGGCCACAGCCATCGAACAGGATGTCGCCGAACACTGGTGTAACGAGAAAATGGCCGACCTGCTGAATATTAATGTGGATTATATGGGACGGTTATTTAAGAAGTGCACGGGACGGAGCCCCAATAAATTCGTCCAGCAAATCCGCCACGCTGAAGCCAAGCGCCTGCTGCGGGAAACCAGCGACACGATTGAAGCCATCGGCTATGCCGTGGGCTATAAGGATGTTCATTATTTCGTACGTATTTTTCATAAATGGGAGGGTATGCCTCCTGGAGAGTATCGTAAATTCTGCCGCCTGCTATAGCCATGCCTACAGCGGAGGAGGAGTTCTTTCATTCCCCGCTTTCGTACAGCGCCTGGCTCCGTGACATGTGATGCATGCCGGTTCACCGGATGCTCCTATTCAACCAACAAGAGGACGTTCCCCATAAGATCCTTCGACCTTGAGAAACGTCCTTTATGCTTAGGCAATCAGCCTTTCACTCCGGAGAAGGAAACTCCCTTCTCGATGTATTTCTGCGCGAACAGAAAGATCAGCAGCAGCGGAATCATGGACACCAGAGCGCTCGCCATCAGCATGTTCTGCAGCACGCTAGGCTGGTTCTGAAGATCGTTCAGCGCAACGGTAAACGTCCAGTATTTCGGAGAGCTATTCACGACGAGCGGCCACAGAAATTCGTTCCACACTGGAATAAAGGTCATAACTGCCACCGTTGTAAAGATGGGAATCGAGAGTGGCGTTACAATTTGAATGAAGGTTCTCCATTCTGTGGCTCCATCGACTCTGGCAGCCTGCAGCAGCTCTTTCGAGATCTGCTCGAAAAATCCTTTAAAAAGGAAGATGACAATCCCCCAGGCTGTATGCGGCAAGATGACGGCAAGCAGAGAATTGACGAGGCCTAAATCCTTCATCAGCAGATACAGTGGCAGCAGCAACGAGATATCCGGGATCATGATCGTCGCCAGAAAGAACATCACCCAGATAAACTTCCACTTCTTGCTTTCGATCAAGTGGGCCAGAGCATATCCGGCCAATCCACCGAGCACAAGCTGGACAAGCACGCTGGACACCGTAATAATCGTGCTGTTCAGGAAATACTGTGCAAATCCGAGAGGCCCTGCTGTATCCTGTGCGACTTTGTTCAAGGCCAGATAGCTGCTGAATACACGAATCCAGCTGTCGTCCTCTTGAATCGACACCACTTGTCCCTTCACCAGCTCATTGGACTGATAAAAGGCCGAGAATCGATTCGCCAGATCAGTTCCAGCAATGGCCGCCGTAGCTTCGGCCGCTCCCCCGTCCTCCCCCTTCCATTGAAATTCTGACAGCTTCTGCTCCCGAATCACAGGCAGCTTCCGGTCCATCATCGTCTCATTGAAAATCGTGGTCGGCACAACCTTGGGCTGACCGACAAGAAACATGGAGGATACCGTCTCAGCAGTATAGATAACCTTGCCGTCCTTAATGCCCGTTACCTGAACATCCCCGATGCTCTCGCGAATGTTCTTCATCCACGGATACCACATGGCCCGCATGGCATCCTTCTCATAGAATTCCGGATCATTTTCGCTAGTGCCTGTATAATCAATGGTGACGTCGATCGACTGAGGAATACTCGGCAGCCATTTGGGTGGATAGGAGTTAATATCCTTCTCCGTTTTCAGAGAGGAGGCAAACATCCACAGCGTCGGAATCAGTGCAAAGATGACGAAGGTGATCGTGACGACATACGCCGTAATTCTCAGCGACCGCCCTCCTTTTTCCTTGATTGTGGTCGGTTCCATAAGATCAATCCTTTTCTGCGGAAATTTTATTCTGTACAATGGTCAGCAGTGCAATCACGAAGAACATAAATACGGAAATGGCACCGGAGATGCCAAACCGGGACTGCTGAAAGGCGGAATTGACGACGAGCATGGATACGACCGTTGTGCTTCCGGCCGGCCCGCCCTGTGTCATAATATAAATATTATCGTAAGCAAGCAGTACACTGGACATGAACGCAATGAACTGGATAATAATAATGAACCGGATGCTTGGCAGCAGCATCGTCCACATTCTTCTCCAGGGCCCGGCGCCGTCCATTTTGGCCGCTTCCAGAATTTCCGTAGGAACCGATTTCAAGGCCGAGTAATACAGCAGCAGTGAAATCCCGTTGCCCGCAAACACCGCAGGCAATACAATAGCAAGCTTGGTCATGCTGGCATCATTCAGCCATAGATAAGGACCCAGTCCGAAGAATTCAAGCCAGTAATTCAGCAATCCGAAATCCGGATTGTACATCCATTTCCAGACCAGCACTCCGCCGACAAGCGGCATAATAACCGGCAGCTGATACATAAACCGGAAGAACGCATTCCCCTTGCGAATATCCATCAGAAACAAAGCCTGAACAATCGGAATCCAGAACGTAAGCCCCAGGTACAGCACGAAGAACACGAAGGTGTTCGACATCGCCTGCCAGAAGGTCGTGGATTTCAAGAACTCGGCATAGTTAGCGAGCCCCACAAATTTGCCCGGCGGGTTTACAATGTTATAGTCAAACAAGCTCAAGTACGCCATGTTTACCAGCGGATAATATTTAAACAGCACATAGCATATGATGGAAGGCAGCAAGAACAGCACAGGCACCCAGCGAATGTTTAATTTACGCAGCATAAGTCTCCCTCATCCCCAAAACGGCGTTCAGGATTCCCCCGAAAGGGGGAATCCCTGGCGCTATTATTTTTTGATTTCTTTGTTGTACTTGTCGACGACTTCGCGTTGAGCCAAATCCTGAGCCTCCTGCATAACCTTCATTGGGTCAGCACTCTCATCCATCAGCACCTGCTGTACAGCCTTGACCACATAAGGGCTCAAGCGAGCCTTCAGGAAGTACTCCAGACGCCCTTCCTGAGCAGCATTCTGGACATTCTGGATCAGCTCTTCCGGCATCCCTTCAACGAACTGGGAAGCATCTACATCACTCCGTACATTCAGCAGGTTCGGGAAAATACCGTTATCCATCTGATACTGCAGCAAACCGTCCTGAACTTCCTTCGATACGATGTAAGTCGCGTACGTGAACGCCGCTTGCTGCTTCTCCGGAGTCGCTTTCGGGTTAAAGATCATGACCGCACCGCCTACCTGTGCAGGAGAGGACCCTCCAGGTCCCGGTGGAAGCGCAGAGAATCCAATGTTCTCAATATCCATACCGGCAGATACCATACCGCCAAACCAGTTGGACGCCGCAATCATGGAAGCCGCACGATTCTGATAGAAATCATCGGAGTTTTCGTCCAGGCTTTGCACGACATTTTTCTGAGTTGCATTATATTTGAATTTCAGATCCTGATAATACTGCAGTGCCTGCACCGCCGGCTCGGAGGTAAAGGTCAGCTTGACACTTCCATCCTCCTGCCGCTCTGTCAAATCACCGCCCGCCTGCCAGACGTAATATTCAAAGAACCAGTCTGCCCAGTCCATTCCAAGCAGTGCATATCCATATTGATTCTTGGAAGGATCAGACAGCTTCTGAGCCGCTTCACCGAACGATTCCCAATCCTTTAATGCTTCGGCCGGATCCAGGCCTGCATCAGCAAACATCTGCTTGTTGTAAGCCAGGCCCGTGACGTACATCAGATTCGGAATCCCGTAAATTTTGCCATCGCGGGTTGCGGCCTGCATAGCTGAAGGCAAAATTTGGTCCTTCTCTGCGTAGTTATTCCACAGTTCTGTAATATCGGCAGCAATGCCTTGATCAATATAGGACTCCATATCCGGGAACGCGTTCGCGTACAAATCCGGCTGCTTCCCGCCAACCACGGCTGTCATGAACTGCTCTCTTTCCTTAGTCAGTGTTTGCATTACATGCTCGACCTTAATGTTGGGATTCTTCTCGGCAAAATCCTTGAAAACCTGCTCCCAGTATGGCTTGGCAGGATCACCGTCCTGCGGCATATCCCATGCTACAATCTCGACAACCTCGCCCGATGCCTGCGGCGTTGCCTCTTGACCAGCCTCCCCGCTGCTGGAATCGCTTCCAGTAGTGCCCGTGCCATTGCCGGAGCATGCCGATACGAACATGGATGTCAGCAGCGTCAGGGTAAGAAGCGCTTTAGATCTGATCTTTCTCTTCATCGTTGAATCCCCCATTCATGAGATGTCTTTACTCTTTCAATTGTAAAGAACACCGGAAGGAGGCACGTACGAATATATTAAGCAGCGGCTACGAAAATCTTAATCATTCTCGCAAAATACCGCGAAATAAGAAAGCGCCGCCCGTCCAGGAATCATCTCCTGTTCGGGCGGCGCTCACGCTCACCGGATGTCTTCATTATACTGCTGAACCACTTCCTTCTCCGCCTTCTCCTGCGCTCTTGTCAGCAGCTCGTAAGGATCTGCCTCCTCGTGCAGCAATGCTTCCTGCACGGCCTTTGAGACATACGGGCTCAATCTTGATTTCAAAAAATACTCCAGCCGGCTCTGCTCAGCCGCCTGCTGAATGTTGCGGACCAGCTCCCCCGGCATACCCTCAGCATAGATTGCCGGGTTCACATCATCCCGGTAGGACAGCAGATTAGGCAGCTTCCCCTGCTCCTGCTGAAAGCGCAGCATTTCCTCGTGGGCATACTTGGAGGTCATGAAGGTCGCATACGTGAAGGCGGCCTGCTGCTTCTCCTTGGAAGCCTTCGGATTGAAGATCCAGATGCCCCCGCCAACCTGGGACAGCGATACGCCGGCAGGCCCCGCAGGAAACATAGCAATTCCGATATCCTCCAGATGTACCCCCGACTCCCGCATCTCTCCAAACCAGTTCGAGGCCACAATCATTGTCGCGGCACGACCGAAGTAAAAATCCTTTTTGCTGTCATCCAGGCTCTGAAGCACGTCGGGCTGTGTCACTTCATATTGAAATCTCAGATCCTGGTAGTATTCCAGTGCTCTGACCGCCGCCTCGGAATTAAACGTTAGCTCCACACTTCCGTCCGCATGCCGCCGGGTCAGATCGCCTCCGGCCTGCCACACATAATACTCATAGAACCAGTCGGCCCACTCTGTGCCCAGAATGGCATAGCCGTAACGATCCTTTGAAGCATCCTTCAGGTCCCGGGCCGCCTTGGCGAAGGTATCCCAGTCCTGCAGCACCTCCTCCGGCTGAAGCTGCTGCTCCTGAAAGATCCGCTTATTATAGGCAAGAGCAGTCACATACATCAGGTTCGGAATGCCGTACACCCTGCCCTGCTGGGAGGCCGTATCCATAGCAATCGGCGAGTAATGAACACGGTCCGGATACGCCTCCCACAGCTCTGTGATATCTGCTGGAATGCCCTGGTCGATATACGTTTCCATATCCGGAAAGGCAGCATTATACAAATCCGGCTGCTCACCGCCGGCCACTGCCGTCATAAACTGCTCACGTTCCTTCTGGTAGGCGGCTTCCATGTGAATGACCCGAATATGGGGATACAGCCTCTCGAACTCTTGAAACATCAAGTCATAGTACGGCTTGTCCGCCGAGCCTGCAAATGGCTTATCCCAGACGACAATCTCGACCACCTGCTCTGTCACGCCGCCCTCCAGCTTCAAGGGCTTGCTGCCTGTACAGGAGGCAAGCAGAGGAAGAGCGAGCGCCAGGAGCAGCATTTTTTTCAAAACGGAGCCCTTCTTCATGCCGTTTCCCCCTTAGGTCTGATCGGAGCTCTGCTCCCGGTATTGTCCCGGTGTCATCTTGAACCGCTTGCGGAACACACTGCCGAAGTAGGCAGCATCCTCAAATCCCACCCGCTCGCTGATTTCCCGGATTTTGAGGTCTGTTTCCACCAGCAGCCGGGCGGCCTCCTTCATCCGCAATCCATTCAAGTAATCGACAAAGGATTCACCGTACTTCTCCTTAAACCGCTTGGAGAAATAATTCGGATGGATGAAAAAACGCTCTGCAATGACCGAAAGCTGAATCGGCTCGGCATAATGCTGCTCCAAATACACACGCACCGCCTCCATAATCTCCTTGCCATCCAGATTGCTGGTGTGGGAGAGCAGCCCGATCATATTCGTAACGAGCTTGTTCATCATATCTACAATGTCCTGCCACGCCGTCGTCTGCTCCAGCTCGCGCTGCAGATCCGTCAGCTCCCCGATCGCCCACTTAGAGTTTTCCGTATGGACCAGCCAGTATTTGTTCAGGAACAGGTACAGATCCACACAGAACCACTCGACCATCACATAGCTGGAGGACGGCTCCTGCACAATGGCGCCCAGGCGGCGTTCAATCCATTTATGGATTTTGTCTCTTTCCCATTTGCCCAGCCAGTCCTCCAGCAGCCTGATATCCTCATGACTGATAAAGGATTTGCGCTGAGCCTCCTTCCCGGTAGAGGTGATCGTCGGGGTCTGATAGATTCGGCTGCTTCCGTGCAAAATCGAATTACGAGCGATCTGCTTCGCCTCCCGGTAGCTTTCCTGCACGCGCGTAATCTGCTCCTGATAAGGCCCTACACCAATGGTCGCTTCAAGGCGCAAATACTTGCGAATACCGAAAGAGATGGATTCCAGCGCAGAGGTTACGCCCGCTTTATCCTGTCCTTTTCGCAGACCCAGAACGTAAACCAGCTCAAAGCGCCGCAGCGAGTGATGCACCAGAATGCCCTGGATGCTGTTGGAAAGAAACCGCTCTGTGACAATATTCTTGATTGCAAACCAGAGCAGACTCTCCTCCTGGGACCCGAAGGACTGATGCGGCACCTTGAACGACTCCAGCTGAATGACAACGGCTGTAAAATAGGCTCCATGCCTCGCAAGCTCCTCCAGCTCCGCGGTGGCTGCCACGAAATCCTCCTCCTGCAGAAACTGCGTCAGCGCCTGTTGTCGGAACGCCTCCTGGCTGGTCTCCGCTACGTTTCGAAGCTCCTGGATCATCTGCACCGTCTGGTGTTCCGCTTCCTTGCGCTCCAGCAGACTCGACAGCGTGGCGTACAGCTCCTCTTCCTCCAGCGGCTTCACCATGTAATTGGCTACCCCGTACTTGATCGCCTGCTTCGCATAGTCAAAGTTATCGAAGCCCGTAATAATGACGACCTGGACCTCGCTGTCGAGCAGCCGGGCCTGCCGAATAAATTCCAGTCCGTCGATGCCCGGCATGTGAATATCTGTCAGGATCAGGTCCGGCTTGACACTTTTCATCAGCTGAAGCCCCTGTACACCGTCTCCCGCTTCCGCAATCACCGTGACCGGCAGACCGGTCTGGGCAATCTTGTGAATAATGCCCTGGCGTATGATCGGCTCGTCATCCAATACCATGATGTTCATACTCTCATCCCTCCTGATCCGGCAAACAGGTCTTGATCGTCAAGGTAAACGTTGTCCCGTATTCCGAATCACTGCTAAACGTAATGCCGCATTGACGTCCGTACAGCATCTGAATGCGGGACTGCACATTGCTTAAACCTATGGAGGAGGAAGCACCTCTTGGTGCCCCGCCATCCTCCTGGCTGGCGTCCTGCAAAAGACCGTTCAGCCACTCCTGCCGCTCGGCATCAATGGGAAGACCATTGTTCCATATTTTGACCTGCACCTCGTCCTCTCCGCCGGAAATAGCTTCCAGACGGACGATACCCCCTTCCAGGCTGCGGCTGATGCCATGATTCACACTGTTCTCCACCAGCGGCTGAAACAGCAGCTTCGGGATCGGCACCTGCTCCAGACCGGGCTCCAGATAGATGGAATAATCCAGGCGGTGGTCAAAGCGGATCTTCTGAATGGCCAGGTACAGTCGAATCTGCTCGAACTCGGCATCCAGGCTTGAAATATCGTCCCCGCTGATGTTATAGCGAAACATCTTGGCGAGCGACCTGCTAATAAAGGAAACCCGGTCATCTCCCTGCAGGGAGGCAATGCTGTCAATGACACCCAAGGTGTTGTACAAAAAATGAGGGTTGATCTGGGATTGCAGCGATTTGATCTCCGCATTCTTTTTCACAATTTCAGCCTCGTACACCTTGCTGATCAAGCGATTAATTTCCCGGGTCATCCGGTTAAAGGAAGCGCTTAAATATCCAACCTCATCCTCGGTACGAACCGGAAGCACCACGGAGTAATTTCCCTTCTCGATGGATTTCATTCCCTTGCTGAGCAGCTTGAGCGGATTAATCGTGCGAGAGGATATGAATCCCGCCAGCAGCATAGAGATGAGCAGCGTAAAGGCCCCGATCCAGATCGTCCTCGTCGTAAAATCATCAATGGACAGCGTCAGCTGCCGGGACGGAATTTCCGAGACGACCGCCCAGCCCGTCTGGCCCAGATTCTCAAAGACAATCAGCTGGCCGCCGGAGTCCTGCTCTCTGAAATAGTGTCCCTTCAGCTGGCCTTGCTGCAGCGCGATTTCCTCCGCCGGCAAAATCACTGCACCGCGCTCCTTCATCTCCCGCGAATAGACAATGGTCCCCTGCTGCTTATCCACGAGATACGTGCGGCTGCCTACGGACGACTCACTCTCACTGAGCCACTGCGCAAGCGCTTCTGGAGATAGCGTAAACACCATCACCCCGATGACCCGGCCCGGGGAAGTTAAGGAAATGTTGCGGATCGCCTGCACATAGGACAGCGTATAGCCCGGCGGCTCCCCCGACGTATTCGGATTATACATATCCGTAGGCAGCCACAGCCCTTTGCCTTCCGCCTCCATCGCGGCGTCAGTCAGACGCTGCATCTCATTCTGGGCAATGGTCGTGGATACCAGTCCACCCACCCGGAGAGAGAAGCCATCCTGCTGCAGGATCACGACATTGGTCACAATGGGATGATTGTACACAAAGTTGGAGATTTTGCCGCGATACGAGCTTTGCCCTTCCGGATCGGTCCCCATACCCATCACAAACTGATGAAAGTCAAAATCCCCGAAATAGTTCCAGGCAAAGCTTTTGACGTTCGTCAGATTGGCATTCAGCGTCGAAGCGGCCTGCTGTGTCATGCGAACCTGATGATCTACGGCCTGAGTCCTCAAGTCCTCTGCGGTCCGGAAGTAGAAATCAAAAACGAGCACGAATACGATACACAGGACAATAAGCAGGTAAGACAGTAAAATTTTGCGATAAAGCGATTTGCCGATATAACGGCTCACCGAAGACATGAAGCCTCGCACATCCCTGCCCCCTTCCTGTCGATCTGTCCGATGGTGCCCGTTGCGAAGCACTTTATAATGTCCATTGTAAAGGCTGAAGTAGAAACGGAAAAGAGCACCTTTTTCCAGAGGAGCCAAGTGCTTCAGTCAGGCGCTAAACACTTAGCTTCGCTGGTGAAATGAGATGCCGTTGAAGAGGATAATGTCTTGAATATAAGGCGTGTCCAGGAAGGGGAGGTATAAATATCTTCACGAATATCTATAAAAATCACAAGCTTTATGCCAAGCAGCAAAGCCCGCTGCTCAAAAGCCCAGGCTGCGCATGATGTATTCTCCTACGGCCTTGTCCACCATCTCCTGAAAGGAATCGAACGGCGTCACCGCCCTTGCATGCTGATCCAGCGCTGTTTGCGGCAGAGCCTCAAAGTCCTCATCCTTCTCGACGACAAACCTTCCATCCTCGAAAAAGGCTTCAATAGAAGCAAACCGTGTATGCCGGCCCATGAAGTCCGGATTCAGAATTTGCTCAATCGGCACACTCCGGTTGCTTTCGAGCTCTTTCGCTCTTTGCTCCAGCTGCTCTGCATCCGGGGCTTGCATCTGCTGCAGGCTCTTTTGTATGCTGTTCATCTCGAAATCCATCTTCACCGCTCCAATCCAATTGTATTCAATTCACCAGTGGCGAATGCTCAAACGACCAATGTCTACCATTTTATCATAGTTTCCCAGGCCTGGCATTCCTCCGCCTCTCTCCCCTCCTTTTTCAAAAAAATCCTTGAGGAATCAGGTGTTTATGTGAAGAAGGGTGACGGGATTCAGCCCGTAAGTAGGTATATTTTACTGCCAGCTCCCTTAAACATGTGGTCAAACCTCGCATAATCTTTTATGATAGACATATAGATTTACTAACTAACTCTTAACCCCAATCCGAGGAGTGAATGTTTTTGGAAAAGATAGGTAGAAATGATGCCTGTCACTGCGGCAGCGGCAAAAAATATAAAAAATGCTGTATGGAGAAAGATCGCCGTTCAGGTGGACCCCGGCGTCATGTCGAACCTTCACAGGAAGAGAAGCTGGCCATGCTCAACGCTCCTTCCAGCCTGGATGAGCTAACAGCCCGGATCGGTCAGATGAAGTGGGACCAGAATTCCTATCGGGAGCTGGCTGAAGAATTGTTCCCTCAGCTGTTCCACGATTACGAATATAATGAGCCGGAGAAGCTGTTCTATCTCTATAACGCGTTGATCATCTGGAACGGCTTTTGCCGCAAGGAAGCTCCGAAGTTCCGCAAAGCGGGCGGCTTCAAGGCCGCGCTGGACCAGCTGTGCACGAAGGCGCTCGATATCCCGGCAACGCAGAATGAGCTCGCAGCCAAGCATGATGTAGCGGCCACAACGCTTGCCAAATGCTCAACTCAGCTGCAGCAATTCATGGGACAGCTTGGACAAGCGGGTTAACATACATGCTTCCATATCAAAGTGAAGGGTGGTGCTCCTAATGAGCTTCAGAGTAAAGAAGCAATGGCTCCTTGCCCGGCTGTATGAGCCGGATCTCGTCATTGTGGATTGTCGATTTGCACTGGGGAAGGCCGATGCTGGCCAGCATGCTTACGAGGAGTCCCATATTCCACGGGCCGTTTATCTGGACCTGGAAAGGAATTTGTCTGCTCCGGTGACAGACCACGGCGGCAGACACCCTCTGCCAGATGCGGAGCACATGGCGAAGGTATTCGGCCAGGCCGGAATAAGCCGTGACAGCCGCGTCGTCATTTACGATGACCAGAACGGCATGGTCGCAAGCCGCCTCTGGTGGATGCTGCGATTCACAGGTCATCAACAGACCTATGTGCTGGAGGAAGGCTTTACCGCCTGGAGTCAGGCCGGGTACCCGGTCACGGCCGATCTGCCGGTCGTCATACCGGCGACCTATGACGTGGAGCTTCAGGGCGAGATGGTGGCTGACGTGGAGCATGTCCGTAAGGCCTCCTTCACCGGCAGCGCCACCCTGATCGACTCCCGCGAGCCGAGCCGTTATCTCGGCCTGGAAGAGCCCATTGATGCAGCAGCCGGCCACATTCCCGGAGCCGTCAACTACTTCTGGAAAGACCTGCTCACGCAGCAGGGCTCCTGGAAGAGCCCGGAGGAGTGGTCCAACCACTTCCAGGAGCTCCCGAAGGACCAGGAGCTTATCATCTACTGCGGCTCCGGCGTCTCCGCCTGCCCCAACGTCCTGGCCCTCCTGGAATCCGGCTTCACCCACGTGAAGCTGTATCCGGGAAGCTGGAGCGATTGGATTTCGTATAGGGAGAATCCTGTTGCGGTGGGGGACGAGTAAAACCGATAAGATAGAGAATAGTGTATGACTCGAAGTACATTGCCCAAGTGGCGATGTACTTCTTTGTGCTGGGCTCAGAGGCTCTTGAGCCAACACGGAGTCAACTCTCGCGCTCTGTAAACGTTTGCGCGCTGTCTTCGGACCGTAAAAAATACGAACAAGGCCAAAAAACATGACATTTACACCTTCACAGTAGGATTTGGTGAAAGTATTTTAGCAGATGAGGATAACTTGAGTGTAAGTTGGTTCTTTGAATTCGTATTATTAAATATAATAACCCATTCATCGTTTACACTAATTATTTTCTTTATGATTTCGTCAGAATACGATTGATTTTGATGCTGTTGGAAATACAAACTAATATCCTGAGCAATTTTACTGGATAGGTTATTCATATTACCCTGGTGATTCTTGGCGACTATGCTCTCTATCTGGAGCAATTCAGCATAGGCTTTGGATATATTTAGAAAGCTATTACTCAATTGGCTAGAATTAAATTCCGTTAAGCTTTTATTCTTTTCTATCGACACGAGCAAGTCACTGTTATTTTTCAATTCTTCCTGAACTAAAATAGTTATACTGTCTGAACGGTTTAAGAAGTATTGATTGTAGTCCTTAATATCCCCTTTCAAGTTAACAATCAGATAAATACAGTAAAACAGTAAGATCCCTAAAATTATGGCTAAGCAGGACGCAGTATACTTAACCCATTGTAAGTTACTTTTCATCACCAGATCACCCCAGCTTTAAGATTAAGACTAAAGCGTAGCTGTATACATCATCGATAAAGACAGAAACCGGAACTAAGTTTTAGTGTTACCTTCGTTCCGGTTCAACAATAAATTATAATACAGCGTTAGATTTGTAATCGATTATCGGTCCAAAATCAGTTTTGGAATCCTTTGGAGTCGGCTACCTCTCTATAGAAGGGAGGGATGCTCATGGAGGTTAAGGATGCACTGACATTGATGATTAGTTTTGGTGCGCTCATTGTAGCGCTGCTTACGCTGGTCGTCGCCATTGTCACTGCATTGAACCAAAAGAAATAGACCGCCCCCCTGCAAGGTAGCGGTCTATTACTGATCGTTTCACCGAAGCCGACCGCCTTTGAAGCGGTCTATCGTTCCAAGGAGTCGTGTTCGCGCACGGCTCCTTCTTTAGTTTTATTATAACGACCTCTGTTTATACGTGCAATAAGGAGATGGGAAATTGGGTCCCCCATATAGAAAATGAACAAGAAGACATAAAATTTATACAAGAAGTAACGAACGTATTCCTTATAATTCATAATTGTAAGCGCTTTAATACAAGGGGATTAGGAGGGTTGCATTCACGGATTGGGTAACCGCACCACATTATTTTACTCAGAAAGGGAAGTGATGTCATGTTTAATCTTCAACGCGCTTTACCCCCATTACGAAAGTCTGTACTCTATGCAGTGATGCTCTCGCTCACCTTGTTTACCGCTCCAACGGTCTCTCAGGCCGCATCGGTCACATGCAGTACGGCATCATGCCTCACCTCAGCCCTTGCGAATGCACAGCCTGGCGATGTGATCACTCTTGCTGCAGGGGTTACGTTTACAGGTAACTTCGTCGCCGCGAAGAACGGCACAGCCTCTGCCAAAATCACCATTAAAGGCGCAAGCTCCACCAACAAACCCATTATTAACGGTGGCACGACCTCCAGCGGCTATGCGCTGTATATTACCGGAGATCATTACGATATCCGCAACGTGAAGGTGACCAATGCCAAAAAAGGCATCATGCTCGATCATGCCAACCACACATGGATAGAATATGTGGATGTGTACAGCATTGGCGAGGAAGGCGTGCATTACCGGGACGGCAGCTCTAATAATACCATTAAGAATTCGACTGTATCCGATACCGGAAAGCTGAACCCTGAGTATGGCGAAGGCGTTTATGTCGGTTCGGACGTTGGTAAGTGGGGCAGCTACATTAAAGAGACGAATAACAACAGGATTTCATCCGTTACTTTCGGTCCTAATGTCCGGGCCGAGCATGTTGATATCAAGGAAGGCTCTTCTGGAACTACGGTTGAGAACTGTACTTTTAACGGGACAGGCATCGCCGGTGCCAATTATGCAGACAGCTTTATTGATGTAAAGGGCAATAATGATGTTATCAAAAATAACGTCGGCTACCGAAACGGCAACAGCAAGATTGTAGACGCCTTCCAGGTGCACGAGCGCGTCAGCGGATGGGGACAAAATGCGAGCTTCACCGGGAACACCTTGTATCTGGATAATGCTACGCCTTACGTGGTCAATGCTGACACCGGCGCTACGGCAACAGCTTCAAACAATACCCGCAGCCCTTCCGGCAACATGTATAAGGGAAGCGTCAACTAATCCCCTCCCTCTCTTCTGCAAGAAATTGCCGTTGAGGGGGTTTTTTAATGATTTTGCTGTGTGGGCTGAGGCTCAAACGAGATCCGGATGCTGAATCACACCGATATATTCATAGGAGGTTACCCTCCCGGATATCCCTTTGCCTAATGATCTCAATTTACCTTTATCCACCAGCAATTTGCAATATTTGATCACGGTGGTGGTGTGCAGCTCCAATCCCTCGCGGCAACGTACGGACGAAGCACCCGGTCGTGACGAATGGCTGCTCGCATGAGATCGCGCTCTATTTTGGAATACATCCGTTGCTCTGGCAATGCTTTGGCGGGCTGCCAAGCAAACAGGTAGGGAAACAAAATCGCTCGAAGGGTTGTCTGCAAAAACGATGCATCTTCCTTTAACTGATCCAGCGAGACATAAAGCACCGTGCAGTCTTGAGATTGAAGAAACAGTCCACGATTTAAATCCATTCGATATTTTGTACGATCCGTGCCGTGTGAGCCGTAGTCCATGACCTCTATAGCAATTCGCGAGCCGCCAATTTCCCATAACAGATCTACATAATAGGACCTGCCGCGCCAGTCCCGAACCTCATACTCGGGATGAAGTCCGTCAAAATGCCCCGCAAGCGGCCACCAAACTCGTTCGACAAACAGACGATTCCCGTAGCCATGCCCTCTTTTTAGGGCGTCTAGCCGCTCCCCCTTTCTACGTTTGAGATGATCGTTCAACCACTCATCATGCTCCGCCTCATATCCCACACTTCATCCCTCGCTTTATTGGTTATGCCCATAAACATGTAAAAAGCCCCGCCCTTTCTCTCTCTCGAGAAAAAAGACGGGGCATGCTTTGCCTCGTTGTATCTATGCTCTCAGCATCCATCACACATGAATTAACATTAGCGTATTTAGAGCTTAATACAACTGAGCCAACTTGTAAATGGGTATTATTTTTTTGAATCCGCGACGTGGTGTCTGTGGCTCCATCGAGCTCGGTTTTTCGCGTTCGTTCGGCGCGGGGGCGGCCTACGGGCGCATCCAATTCGGTTTTTCGCGTTCGTTTGGCGCGGGGGCGGCCTGCGGGCGCAACGAGCTCGGTTTTTCGCGTTCGTTGGGCGCGTGCGCGGCTTGCGGCTGCAACGAGCTCGGTTTTTCGCGTTCGTTTGGCGCGTGCGCGGCCTGTGGCTGCAACGAGCTCGGTTTTTCGCGTTCGTTTGCTCCGCATCCGCCCACAGCGTCGATTACAACACACCAAAAACCGGCACCTGGAAAGCTCCAAGTACCGGTTACATAGGTTAGCGCTGTAAGACTCTAGTGACCATGGTGGCAAATTCGGCTCTAGTAATTGCTTTTGCAGGGCGGAAGGTGCCGTCTGTGTAGCCTGTTACAATGTTGTTGGCAGAAAGTGCATGAATGTAACCAGCTGACCAGGAGTCGGCTTGAACGTCCGGGAAGGACGTCGAACTATTACCGCCAAGCTGGAAGGCTCTAACTACCAACGCCGCCATTTCTGCACGGTTCAATTGATCATTCGGACGGAATGTGCCGTCTGTATACCCCGTCATCAGGCCAGCTTGCTGAGCTGCACCGATATAACCGGCGGCCCAGTGAGTGCTCGGTACGTCTTTGAAGCTGCCCCCTTGCTGATTCAGTCCCAGCTCCATAACCAACACTTTTAATGCTTCGGCACGGGTAATGCTGAGGTTGGGCCGGAAAGTTTCATCCGGATAGCCGGAGATCAGCCCTCTTTGGATCAGGAACTGAATGCTGCTGTTTGCCCAGTGTCCCTGTGTGTCTGCAAAAGTTTTCAGCTCCGGTGTCGGCGTAACCGGCACTTCTGGTTCTCCTCCTGGTAATTCCGGAGTTGTCGGAGTCTCCGTACCGCCTCCATTTGCAGGTGGTGTAGTTGGTGACGGTGTAGTTGGTGCTTCACCGCCACTACCGTTTCCTGGTGGCGTGGTTGGCGTTTCACCTCCGCCATTTCCTGGTGTTGTCGTTGGCGGCACGTAGCTCAAAGCAGGGGCAAACGTGGTTACACTTTGAGCCATGCTTTGCTGCTCCAGCGCATATCCCATAGCGAGTACATTGGCATCATCCCATGCTTTACCAACCAGCTGCATGGAGATGGAGTATCCATTAGGACTTGTGCCTACAGGAACTACTACCGTCGGCAGACCGACACTGGATGTCAGCACTCCGGTTCCTCGGTCGGCACTCAACTGCGCCGTTTGAGCATCATTGTTATACATATCGCTAATAAAACCGGCGTAAACCACACTGTCTACCTCATATTCGTCCATCCAGCCTGCGATAATAGTTTTGTAATTCGTTCTGTAATCAATATAATCCTGTACTTGAGTCTCTGTCATTCGTGATCTTTCTTGATAGGTTCTTTGGTTATACAGCAGTACTTTTTCGGAAGCGAGCAGCTCATCCCCTGAAGCATAAGGGAAGTTGGCATGAGGCTCTAGGTACCTTGCCCAGCCTTCTGCACCTGCATTGCCCGGAGGTCTTTGTCCTCCTCCAGGTGGGGTGGCCATTTCAACCATAATAGCTCCTGCATCTTCCAAATGCTTGAATTGATCCATGATTGCCTGACCTGTGCCATCATCTGCAAAAGAAGAGTTAAACGATGATGGAATATAGCCAATTCGTTTCCCTTGAAGGGCATTGATATTCAGGGCTGCAGTCCAGTCTGCCGGTCTTTTGGCATCTGCTTCTACAGTCAGTATATCTGAGGGATCCGTGCCTGTTGTAGCATTAAGCAAATAAGCAAGATCTGTAACTGTACGGGCCATCGGGCCTGCATAATCCTGTCCCCAGGTCAGCGGCATCACGCCACTCACGCTTGCCATTCCATCTGTCCCGCGGAATGTGGTCAGGCTTGCTCCAACCGTAGGCGCGTACAAGGAAACGCCAGTTTGTGTGCCCATCGCAGCGGCTGCAAAACCTGCTCCAACAGCTACTGCAGAACCACCGCTAGAGCCGAATGAGGTTTTGGAAGGATAAAGTGCATTCCAGGTTTGCATCCAGCCGCTTTCACTAAAGCTGCCACTATTTGCAAATTCAGATGTATTCGTCTTACCAATGATTACAGCTCCCGCTTCTCTCAGCTTTTGAACCTGATAGGCATCAGAGCTTGGCTGCCAGCCTTCCAGTGCTCTGGACCCGCCGGTAGTCGGCATATCCTTCGTGTCATAAATGTCCTTGACCGCAATCGGTATGCCTAGCAGTCCTCCCCGCTGACCCCCACGGCGAGCCTGATCTGCTTCAATGGCCTGCTGAATTGCCGTTTCCGACACATGGAGGAAGGAATGGAAGCCGAGCTGACCCATATCATAAGCCGCAATGCGGTCCAGATATGCACGAGTTATAGCCTCCGAGGTGGTGACGCCAAGTTCCATGTCTCGCTGCATTTGAACAATGCTTTTGTTGAACACATCGTAGTTGGAGGTTGTCACCAGCGGTGCTGAGGCCGGCGCGGCAGGAATGTTCAGTCGTGTAGGCGCTGCACAGGCTGATGCATCAAACTGGTCCAAGCTCGACAGGTCCCAGTTACTGATGGTACATACCTCTTCAGCGGTCAACTCAGTCAGATCCGGATTCATCACCAGTTGATTCAGTGAATCCGCAGCTTGAGTTAACCCGTCTGTTCCCGTCTCCCCTGCCACGACAAATCGTGCAAGCGACTGAGTCTCGCCGGGCTCGATCGTCAAGCTGTGGATGAAGCCATAGAAGTTGGAATCATTGCCGTATGTGGCTAAAGAAACCGTAAATGGATCCTGCTGCTGATTCCCCGTCCCCTGCAGTGCTCCTGCAAACGGAGCGGCGGATCCCAGCACTACGCCAATCGGTCGATCAGATGACCTGGAATTTGCAATTAACGCCCATGCATCGTCGGATTGGATGGAAGCATCTCCACTGGAAGTCATTTTTACCGCGCCTTGGTAGTCGCCCGTTCCATAACCCAGCGAGCCCCCGAACGAGACATCAACGGTTACCGGAGAGCTTGTTGTATTCGTAAAAGTATCAAAATAACGCACACGGTTGTTTGCACTGTTGAAGAAAATATCACGTGTAATATGTACATCCCCCAGATTTACCGCTTGAGTTGTTGCAAATTCATCCTCACCGTCATATACCAGCCCAAAGCCTCTCATCATTTGACCATTCATCCGAGGCTCCGGTGAAGTCGAAACCTGAACAAAAATATTGCCGAAGCCCTGAATTGGCGTATTGACCGCTCTGCGAATACTGCCTGTGTCGAGGTTAGGTGCGTAGGAATCGTGAACCTCCCACTCTGTACCGCTCGTTGATGTAACCTTAGTTAACGCGTGTACACTGTTGAACGGGACAACTCCTGCAAAAAGCATACTGAGTGCCAGAGTTGCCGCAAAAACCGGCTTCTTGCTCTTGCTTCTCTTCCTCTTTCTGGGGTCTCCCGGATCTTTCGCGGACTGTTTCTTCTCGGACACTGACGTATTCCGGATGTTAATCATGGTGCTCCAACTCCTTCAAGCGGTTTTGAAGTGATTCTATCACCGAAAATTTTCATACGTCAAGTATTTTATTAAATCAATGTTATATTATGTAACATATAAGTATCAGTTATGGGTGATTTCGAAAGAATTAGTAGGGGTTAGTAGATTCGAGGAGCGGATTTAGTAATTTTATAGAGTACGCTAGATAGTAAACATAACATATTGTGTTATTATCGTGTTATTTATTAGGTTTGGTCATGATACGCCAAATCGGTGCATCGAGTTCGGTTTTTCGCGTTCATATAACTTTAGACGGCTCATCCAGCATCACCCATTCGTCCCCGGGGCTTCGGCTCAGCCCGTACGGATACAACTGACCACCATACACGCCTTTCGAATCATACAAAACGCCACCCTGCGAGGTCATTACCAGCAGCCTGCCTTTTACCGAGGCCTGGCTATCGAGCCATGCCTCAATATGCCGGTGGTCAAACTTCACGCTGATGCCCCCTGCCTGCTTCAATGTCCATGGATCCCGAAGCTCCCGTGAGTACACATAGACATCCTCTTCCCGGTTAAAGCTCCAGCCCTGCGGATTACGCTGCTGATGACTGATCCGCGATTGACCGGAAGCGTTTTCATTCATAAGCTCCTGATTCGTGCGGCTGAAGTGCATGACGAAGTGGTTCACGCTGCTGGATATGGACACCTCGCGGATACCATGATCCTGCTCCAGGTAATTTTTGAGCAAAGTTGTAAAGGAACGGAGCCGCTGCTCGCCGTTCTTGTAATAGAGATCGAGCCGGTAATTTAAATAATTCTCGTATTCGTTGTTCAGGAAATAGATCAATTCATCACTTAGCGTCGCATCTCCGTAAATCTGCTGAAACATACCAAGGACGCCTTCGTACTGACGGGTCAGATACACGCTGAGCACTTGTGCCGATTTCAGGTTGGCCTCCGTATGCTCCTGTAAAATACGCTGGGTCTGATACTGATACACCAGCACTGCCGCCACCCCGAACAGCACGATCATTACAGTAGAGTACAGCACGACGATTTTGTTAAACATCTTCCTCTTTAAATGATTGGAATAAAAACGGCGAAGCTTCCAGATGATGACCACACCCTGTCTTTAGCTCATGCTTTTGGCACTCAGTGTACCACCATCGCGGCCGAAGTAGCAACGCTGCAATGGGCCCAATTGAATGAGGATGACTCTTCCCGTCTTCTCCATGTCGAATTCCCTCATCCCGGCACGATTCATGCCGGCAAGCAAGGGAGAGCGTAATTTTTTTCATTTTTTTTGAGAAGGACTTCCATTTGGCAGAATATAACCGCTTACATCCTTAGAAGTACTAGGGAGTTTGCGGTTTTCATCCATTTGTATTGTAAGCGCTTTATATAGCTTGTTTTCTTGTGTTATGATTTGTCACACGGTTGACCCTTTTCTTTGTCCTATGTTACGGTTTTAGTAGTTGCACGGAGCGTTTTCATCACTTTTACATGATTTTTCACATCGAATACGTCACCTAATCTAACAGAGACAAATGAGTACGAGGGAACAAACAGATACGAAATTTGAACAGGAGGGTTATCGGATGATTAAAGCGATGATTTTTGACTTTGACGGAACGATTATTGATACGGAGACAGCGTGGTACAGCGCATTCCGCGATGCCTACCAGAAGCACGGTGTGGAGCTGACATTGGAAATGTATTCCCAATGCATCGGCACCAGCCTTAAGACCTTTAATCCTTACGAATATTTAATGACGGAGCTGAACCTGCCGCTCGACAAGGAGGCTTTCCGCGAAGCCATTCAGCTGAAGCATGCTGCCCTGATGAATCAGGAGCAGGTACGTCCCGGCATTCTTCATTATTTAGAGCAGGCCAAGGAGCAGGGACTGAAAATCGGACTCGCGACAAGCTCGACCCGCTCTTGGGTAGAGCAGCATCTGGAGCAGCTGGGCTTGCTTGACTATTTCGAGGTGATTCGCACGGCAGACGATGTCGCTAATGTAAAGCCGGATCCTGAGCTGTATACACAAGCTCTTGAAGGCTTGGGTGTGACTGCCGATGAAGCTGTGGCTATTGAGGATTCACCCAATGGAGCCCGAGCAGCAGCAGCGGCCGGCATACATTGTGTCGTCATCCCGAACACGATTACCGGTACACTGGAGTTTGATATGCCGCACCAGCGCCTTTCTTGCCTGACTGAGCTGGAATTCAACGATTTACTAACCAAGCCGCTCGCTAACACCGTATAAATGACATTGACATCCAACAGATCTGATCATTCAAGGGGGAATTCATAGATGAAAGCCGTACACTTTGGTGCGGGCAATATCGGCCGCGGGTTTATCGGCCATATGTTGTCCGCCTCGGATTATGAGGTTTGTTTTGTCGCCAGAAATCAGAAACAGATTGCCCTGCTGCAGAAGCGGCAGGAGTACCCGATCACGCTGGCCAACGACGAGCAGGATACTACACTGGTCAGCAATGTTACCGCGATTAGCATTCATGAAGAAGAGCAAGTTGCTGCCGAGATCGCTTCGGCCGCAATCATTACAACCGCTGTGGGCGTCAATGCCCTGAAGGATATCGCCCGTTCCATAGCGCAAGGCATCTCACTGAGGCTGCAGCAGAAAGTGTCTCAGCCCCTGCACATTGTCGCCTGTGAGAATGCGATCGCCGGAAGCACCCGGCTGAAGAAGCATGTGTATCCACTATTAAGTGAAGCGGAACGCCAGCAAGCCGATACATGTATCTCTTTTCCTAACGCTGCTGTTGACCGGATTGTCCCGCTGCAGAAGCATCAGGACCCGCTGCAGGTAACGGTTGAGCCCTTCTTTGAATGGGTTATTCACCGTCCTGCCCTGCTGGAGGGCTTCCAGGAGATCAAGGGCGTGCATTATGTGGACTCGCTGGAGCCCTACATCGAGCGCAAAATGTTTACCGTGAACACTGGGCATTGCTGCGCCGCGTATCTGGGCTCTCTTCAGGGCTTCACCACGATCCGCCAGGCCATGAAAGATCCCCACCTTGTGTCACAGGTCCGCCAGGTGATGAACGAAACCGGACAGCTGATTACGACCAAGCACGGCTTCAACGCAAAGCAGCATCAGCAATATATAGATGCCATTCTGGCGCGTTTCGCCAATCCGCATCTCAGTGATAAGGTGACTCGCGTCGGACGTTCACCGCTGCGCAAGCTCTCACCGAACGATCGTCTCGTTCGACCTCTTCTGCAGGCCTATGATGCCGGTATTGAAACACCAGGACTTCAAGCTGCGATTGCAGCAGCCCTGATGTTCCATGACCCTGCCGATAAGGAAGCGGTAGCGCTGCAGCAGCGGATTGCAGAGCATGGCGTCTCGAAGGTGATCCATGAGCATATGGGTATCCATCCGGATCACCCTGTGCACAAGCAGCTGCTTGCTGCCTACGAGGAGCTGAAATCGCACACGGCGGACGAGATCATCGCAACGTAAGCCCAGGCGGCTCAGCGCTTCAGAAATCGGTAGCCGATCCCCCTTACCGTTTCAATGTATCGGACTTCGCTCTCTTCAATTCTGCGGCGAAGATGATGAATATGCACCATCACGGTTCGGTGATCGCTGCCGCTTTCAAGCCCCCAGATGGAATCGAACAGCTGCTCGACACTGAACACCCTTCCGGGATGAGCCGCCAGCTGCAGCAGAAGCTGCAGCTCTTTCGTCGGCAGATTCAATACCTCCCCCTGCAGCCGCACCTCCCAGCGTTCGAAGAAAATCTGCAGGCGTCCATCACTCCATACTTTTTCAGTTGGCTCTGTATTCCCTTGCGGAATGCCGGGCCTTCTTAATCTTGCCCTCACTCTCGCTACCATAACATCCGGATCAAACGGTTTAGTAATATAGTCCTCACTCAGCTCCAGCCCTTCAACAATATCCTCGGTCTCGTTACGGCTGCTTAGAAATATTACTGGAATGTCTCTGCTGCTCTTCCACTCCCTGACCCATTCCGTCCCATTGCCATCTGGCAGCATAATATCGCAAATGATGAGATGAAAGCTTGAAGATTGCAGCCAAATGGATGCTTCGGTAAGTGTGGATGCGATCCTGGTGCTGAATTGCTGATTGCGTAAGTAAATAGACACCAGGTCGGATATGTCCGCATCATCCTCCACAATGAGGATCTGCTTCTGTTCCACATAGCTCATTATTTACTGTGTACCTCCCCTTGTTGTGCAAGCTTCAATGGCAGCTCCAAGCAAAAAGCACTGCCTTTTCCCGGATCGCTCCTGACCTTGATTTCTCCATGATGGTAATGAACAATCTCTCTGCAGATCGCCAGCCCCAATCCGGAGCCTTGAGCTTTGGATGAAGGCTGTCTCGCCTGGGCGAACCGTTCAAAAATGTGCTGATGAAGCTCCGGCTCAATTCCGATCCCGGTATCCTCTACAGTCACCAGCGCCGCAGGCCTGTTTCCTTCGATGCCACCCAGCACAAGACGCAGTGTAATACAGCCCCCCGGCTCGGTAAACCTGAGTGCATTGGAAATCAGATTGGACAGCACCTGCTCCAGGCGGAGCGGATCACCCGAAAGAACCCAGGGCAGCGCAGGCTCTGCCGGAACGAGGATAACGCATTGAATGCCTTTGTCTTCGATCTCCCACTCATACTTCTGAAACAGCTCCTTGAAAAAAACAACGGGGGCAAGCTCCTCCATCTGGAACGTGATCTGATTTGTCTCCAGCTTGCTCAGCTCGATGAGATCATGGATCATCCGCTCCATTAGAATAGAGCGCTCATAAATCCGGTTGGCATATTTAGGCGCATCAGCCGTTATGATTCCATCCCGCAGCGCCTTGGCAAAGCCCTTGATCGACGTAATCGGAGTGCCAAGCTCATGCGAGATGTTGGACAGCAGCCGGACGCGGAATTTCTCCAAATCTGCCATCTTGTGATTGGCCTCTTGAAGACTGGCATTACTCTGCTGCAGAGAATACGTCCTCTCTGCCACCGTCCGCTCCAGGGAACGGTTACTTTGCCAAAGCTGTTCGGCCAGCTGCTCCTTCTCCGCAATCGCCCGGGAGAATCGCGCGGATAAATTCAACGCCTGCGTGATCAGAAAGCCTAGCAGACCGATGGACAGCAGATCATCGGTTGCCAGCAGGCCGGTGTAAAACAGCATGTCATTGAGTGCAAATAGCGTAAAGAACAGAAATCCGAGCGCCGTCGTGAGTGAGCCTCTTCTGCGCCTCAAGGCAGAGAGGATATAAACAAACAGCGTGTACATCAGAACCGGAAACAGCAGCCCCCAAATAAACAGCGACAAATAGTGGGTGTAGATCCGGGCAGGGGTCAGCAGAAAGAACAGGATAAAGCCGGCAAGCACAATCCCCGCTGTACGAGGCGCCCAGGACACTGACTCCTGCGGATACTCCCGGTTCACGAAGAAAACAAGCGTGAGCGCGACCATTGAAATCGAGATGTACTCCGCCTTGACCGCCCACTCCCAAGACAGTCCCGGCAGAAAGTAGAGTGCTGTGGATTCGCCCAATACGATGGTCCGGATACCCACGGATAGACAGAGACCGCCAAACAGGAGCACAGAAACCTCTTTTCTCCGGTTAAAATACACAAAGAAATAATACATTGACATCATGAAAAAAATCCCGATCACAAAAATTTGGGCCGCCACCCGGGACGTCCGCAGCCTGGAGATCGACTCCGAGGTACCAAGCTCCATTCCCTGCCAGATTCCGCTGTTGCGCTGATGAAAGTTCGCAACCTGAATCACAATATCATTCCAGCCCGTTACAGGTTCGAAATAAATCGTATCGGGATAGCTTTTGGGATGGGTGTCCTCCCGCTCGGTTCCCACCGTTCCGTTGCCGCCCCTCAGCGAGCCATTAATCCAGATCTCATATGCCGAAGCAATGCTCTTCGGGTAAATGCCGAGCGTCTGGCGGGGGGCGGTCCAGGCTTGGGGCAGCAGCACTCGCAGTCGGTATGTAGCATAGCCTTCGTGAGGCAGAGGTTGTCCATTCATGATGTATTCCGTCCACGGCATTGGCACCTGAACCCATAGCGGATCCAGATTGGAAGGCTCATTCGAAGCAAAGTCCGCCGGCTCCAGCAGCTGATCCCAATAAAATTCCCATTCCCCATCCAGCAAAAGAGTCCCTTGACTGCCGGGGTTCCATGCCGACAAGTCGGCATAGCCCTGCTTCGGTGCCGCGATGATCGTTAAAGTGTCCGGGCTTTCGATGTCTTTGAACTTTGGATTTAATTGTGCGGCAAGAATGATAATAGCGCCCAACATTACAGCAGCGAGGCCGTACATGAAAAGCCGCCGTTTGTCCTTTCGCTCGAACTGGACAAGCCTCATAGCAGGTAACCTCCGGTTACAGAAACTAAATTAGTTATATTATATCAGGGACTCTCATCGATGTTGACAGAAAGCATCATTTTTTGCCATTACTTAAACAAAACTTAAACATCCATAGGTATTATGGATTACAGGAAAGCTACAACCGGGAATGAAGAATGAAAAGCTAGGAAAATAGTAGGGGGGTCCATCATGAATGGTTATTTCACGGTCTGCTGTACCGAAAGATCCCAGCACCATTATATCGACTTTTTGCTAAGCCGCTATGAGGATTTGAATTTAAAATATAGCTTCTCCGCAGCCCTGGGCTACCTCGCCAGTCCCCTTCTCATGGCAGGTACAGCCGTGCTGTGCTATGACGAGGAGGATCAGATATGCGGAGCATTCAGTTATATTCACGGAACCGGGGAGCACGATTATCAGGACCGTCATATGATCCAGATTCAAGCCGCCTATTTGGATAAAGCCTATCGTGTCAGCCGCTGGTTTGTGGAGGGCCTCCGGTTTCTGGCGGAGCATCTGCATGATCAGGAGGAAGAGGTAACAGACATTCAATTCTGGGTGCCCGGAGATGTCAGGAGCCAGAGACTGTTCTCCAAGTTTGCGGTCCCATTGAAGGGCGAAGGGGCACCAAGCGGTGATATGGAAGGATACCGGGTTACGGTCGAAGGAATTTTTGACTATCTTTTGGGTACGGCGATCCTCCGGGACAGGAAGCAAGGCTTTACCGTCTAGTGAACTTTCCGCTTCAAGAGAAGAAAGGAGGCGCGAGGCAAGGATGAGAGCTATAGTAAGGCATTGCTCCACGGACCGGGATTATGCAGGTTTAACGCAGTTTTATATCAAGCATACCCGGGATTTTGACAGAAGCTATTCTCTCCAGGACGGGCTATTCCACATCTTAACGACGCTGAATGATTTTCAGTTTATAACCTATCACGATGCTCAGGAGCATCTGATCGGCTTTGTACAGTACCGTACGGAGGAAGAGAAAGGGACTGTGTTTGTGGATGCGGCCATTTTGGAAGAGAAGTATCGCAGTACCAGCGTGTTCTATTACGGACTTCAGGATTTGATCAAGTGCATCCTAGAGAATAACAAGGAAGTAAAGTCTATGTATTTCTTCGCAGCTGCGGACAATCCATATGTAAACCGACTATACCGCAAATTTGCCAGGCTGGTTGATGTGACACAGCGCCGTGGGCGCACAGAAAATGTATATGCTGCAGATCTACAGGGGCTGCTGCATGATTTAAGGTTTTATTGAGGTGAAACCATATCCGTACAGGAAGGGAGGTGAGCAGAATGGTTCCACCAATTTATGGTATGAAAGATGTGAAAAAAGGAAGCGGCTTTGGCCGTATCGTCGATGCAATGAAGCTGAATGAGCAGCTGAGAAACGCCGCGGCATCCACGAAGTAATTTCCTCCCCCGGAGATTATCGAGGTGTCCCGGAGCATGAGAGCATGTAAAAAAGGGCTGTCCTGCTGGATCTGTGATCCGGCGGGACAGTCCTTTTGAGCTGTGCTGCAGGTGAGCGAGTCGTCTGCCTTATAAGCCCAGCGGAACCTTATCCCCGCTGAAGCCGGCGTGCCCGAAACTGCTTGTACTGGAAATAGACGGTGCAGCCGATGCAATATCCCAGCAGCGCAGCCAGCGCTGCCGCTCCTGTCATGCCGGCCAGCACGTTCCCTGCCCAAGTCCAGCCTAACAGAAGGCTCAGTAAGGATAGCCCCAGCAGGCTGACAGCAATCGTATTGTTAAAGCGCTGGAGCTCGGCAGCCTCTGTTCCGGAGCGGCGAACCCGCCCGGACAGAAACGTGCGGGTCAGCCGGATAAACAGATTACCCCGGACACCAAAGATCAGACCTGCCGCCTGAATCGCCAGCAAAGCGGCAATCACCGTTGCAGACTGCGTAACGAGAAAGATGGAAACCATAAGCACAATCCCTGCCTGATTGCTTCTTACATATGGAACGGGAATCTCCTTCATCTATAAACCAACTTTCCGGATTGGAATTAAATTAATTAAGTTGATTATAGACAACACCGCCACGAATGACAATGGGAAAAATTACATTCCCGCCTCATACACCGCTTTTCCCCGGACCCAGGTGGAGACCACATTCAGCCCGGCATCCAGCACCACGAAATCGGCATCCTTTCCGGGCGCTAGCGAGCCCTTGAAGCCATCGACGCCGATCTGCCTTGCCGGCACCGAAGTAAAGGAAGAGATGATGTCCTCTAGTGCAAGGCCGGTAAACGCCAGCACATTTCGCACGGCCTGGATCATGGTGAGCGAGCTTCCGGCCAATGTATCCGTCCCTTTTAAAAAGACTAGTCCATCTTTCATCACCTTATGCCCGTAATCCCCGTCCGGGAGGCCGCAGCTGGTTACCGCGTCTGTGATGGCACAGATGCCGTCGGAGGACTTGAGATCATACATCATCTTCACGACTGCCGGATGAACATGATACCCGTCCGCAATGAGCTCGACGGTAAGCTGCGGAAGCATCAGTCCTGCTCCGGCAAGTCCCGGTTCCCGGTGATGCAGCGGGCTCATCCCGTTAAAGTGATGCGTCGTGTGATTGACGCCCAGCGCGACGGCTGCCTCCATCTGCTTGAAGGTAGCGTCGGAATGGCCGGCGGAGACCGTAACTCCTGCAGCCAGGAACTGCTCCACGGCGTCCATGCCTCCCTCCAGCTCTGGCGCCAGCGTGACAAGCTTGATCCGATTCTCGGCTGCCTGAAGCAGCTCTTCAATCTGCTCCGGTGAAGGATTGCGCACATCGTCAGCCAGCTGGGCTCCCTTGCGCTTCAGGCTGATGAAGGGCCCTTCCAGATGAATTCCAAGAATGTCAGCACCGCCCGTGCCCTTTTGGATAACACCTGCGGCGCAGGACAGAGCCGACACGATGTGCTCCTGGCTGGAGGTATTCGTCGTGGCCAGAAAGCCTGTCGTACCGTGAGCCGCATGAAAGACGCTCATTCTCTCCAGGCTTTCCTCCCGCGCATCCATGACATTGCAGCCGTCGCCGCCGTGAACATGCACATCAATAAAGCCCGGCACAAGCGTTAAGCCTTCTCCGTCCCGGACATGCAGCGGCTCCGATGGACATTCAATCCGGGCTCCGATGGCCTCAATGACTCCATTGCTGTCAATAAGCAGCTGTCCCCCGGACAGCCTTTGGCCTGGCCGTATGATATCTGCATTTTTCCATAGCGTCTTCATGCCTGGTTTCCCTCCCCCCGCACTCTTGCCAGGCTCAGTGCCGCTCCGTACAGCCCGGCCGAATCGCCCAGCTGTCCTTGAACCACGTCCGGCTGATGGGCTTTAGGATAAAGACTATGCAGCGTGCGGCGTATAGGAGCCAGCAGCATCTCACCGGCGTTGGCGGCACCGCCGCCGACCACGATGAGCTCTGGGTCCAGCAGATAGGTCATCGTGGCAAGCTTTCTTCCCAGCACCGACCCGATGGTCTCAAACACCTCCAGAGCGAGAGCATCCCCCTGCTCAGCGGCAATACATACGTCCTTGGCCGAGATGGCAGCTGCCTGATCCTGCAGTATGCTTCTCTCCCCCCGGATCATGGCCGCTTCAGCAAGACGCGCAATCCCGGTTGCCGAAGCCACCGTCTCCAGGCAGCCGGTCTTCCCGCATTTGCATGGCAAATCGTTTCCTTCGACGGGGTCGTGTCCGATCTCTCCGGCATAGCCGTGTGCGCCCCGAATCAGCCCACCGTTCATCACTACTCCTGCGGCCAGGCCCGTACCGAGCGTTACGCAGATGAAGTTCTGGCAGCCGCGCGCTGCACCCGCGGTGTATTCTCCCCAGGCGTACATCCGCACATCATTGTCGATGGCCACCGGCACTCTCCAGTGCTCTTCCAGGAGCGATCCCAGCTTGACATCATACCATCCCAGATTTGGCGCCCGCAGCACGGTTCCTGTCTCCGCGTGCAGATGTCCCGGGACACCTGCACCGATGCCGGCAAGTGTATACGGCTTCTGCTGCTCCAGCAGGCTCCGAATCTCCTGATTCAGCCGCTTCACATAATCCGATATTCCCTGCTGATGCTCTGTTCTCATCGCTGATTTGGATATTAACTCATCGCTCTCATTAAACAAGCCGATGACGGTATTGGTACCGCCAATGTCCAGTCCAAGGCTTAACTGTTTCATTGCGCATTCCCTCTCCCTTTAGCTCCAAAGCCAGATTAAATAGAAAGCGGGCCTCTCATGAAGAAACCCGCTTTTGTGATCTCATCCTCTATGGTTGTCTAGCGCACGTTCTCAATAGGCACCACAGGATTGGCATCTCCGTCATAGTCCACACCGTCACTTTCAAAGCCGAACAGCTGGAAGAACTCCTTGCGGTAGCCCGCAAGATCGGTAATGTCCTCCACATTCTCGCTGGTCACAGCTTCCCACAGCTGTGCAACCTCCTGCTGGACGTCGTCACGAAGCTCCCAGTCATCAATCCGGATGCGGCCCTTCTCATCGACCGGCACCTCTTTGCCGCTGTACAGCCGTTCTGCAAACAAGCGGTAGCTCTGCTCAATGCAGTTCTCGTGAATCCCTTTCTCTTTCATCACCTTATACAGTGCTGATACGTATAGCGGTACAATCGGGATCGCAGAGCTGGACTGCGTTACCAGCGCCTTGCTGACCGATACAAAGGCACGGCCGCCGCCGCTGGACAGCTCCTCGTTCAACCGATGCGCCGTTTCCTCCAGATGATCCTTTGCCTGCCCGATTGAGCCGTCACGATACACCGCCATGGTAATCTCTGATCCGATGTAGGAGTAGGCGATGGTTGTGGCATGGTCGGCCAGCACGCCGCCGTCACGCAACGCCTTGATCCACAGCTCCCAGTCACTGCCGCCCATCACCGTTACGGTATCCTGAATTTCCTGATCGCTAGCTGGCTCCAGCGTAATTTCACTCACTTCTCCGGTATGGAAATTCACTGTTTTGTTCGTGAACGGCTTGCCGATCGGCTTCAGCACGGAATTCGCCGTTTCTCCCGTCACGGGATCCGTACGGCGCGCCGAAGCGACGCTGTACACCACGAGATCGACCTGGCCCAATTCCTCCGCAATAGCCTGTACCGTCTTCTGCTTCGTCTCATCCGTGAAGGCATCCCCCGTTACACTGAGCGATTTCAGCCCGGCTTCCTTCGCCATGGCCTCAAACGCAGCCGAATTGTACCAGCCTGCCGAAGCGGTGCGCTTCTCGGTTCCCTGGCTCGGACGGTATACTCCGATTGTGCTCGCGCCGGCACCAAAAGCCGCTGTAATCCGCGCAGCCAGCCCGTAGCCTGTAGAGGCGCCGATCACCAGCACATTGGCTGGTCCTTCCCATTTCGGCTGGGCCTGAATGTAATTCACCTGCTCCTCGACCTGACGCGCACATCCCGCAGGATGTGCCGTGGTACAAATAAAACCGCGCGTTCTCGGTTTAATGATCATCCTTCATTTCCCCTCTTTACCTCGTAATGGTCGTTCGTGATCCAGCATGAATTAGGACCTGATCTTAAGCGAGTCTATTTCATTCTATCAATTTTTCAGGCCCGGCTAAACCTTTTGCACAAAAATAATCCAATCAGCCTTTCGCCTCTATGGAACGGATATCTCTACCACTTGCTCGTAAAAAGCATCCACCCTGTCCGGACGCCGCACCTGCTCCTGCACAACAGCCTTCCACACCTCAATCTGCGTCAGCTCGGCATGTGAATGCAGGCCGTACCAGGACATGAGCTGGCTTCGCTGTACGCTATAGACGGCATCCGGGAAATGAAAATCCATCGCCTCCATGTTATCGACCAGTCCGAGATTGGCGGTAGCATTGTACATGATCATTCTTCGAAAGAAACCTTGCTCTACCTCGTCAGAGGGACGCTTGAAGTGAAGCTGGGCGGTCAATTTCTCCGGATACAGCTGATACGTATACTCCAGATCCCGGTAAGGCAGCTCCTGATTCAGGCGGGTAAGGGTGGAGACGCTCCCCATATACTGCCCCCGCTGCTGCAAGGCAGCATGAATATTGTGCGTAAGTGGATCCTGCTGAGCCTGCTCATACCGTGCAGCATCAAGCGCCCTGGATGGCTTTACTTCTCCTTCCATGTAAAAAAAACCTGCTAAGGCGATGACAAACAGGGCTGCAATCCAGTAATCCTTCCTCCTCATGGTCTGCTCACCTCATACAAGGAAACCCGCCGCCGGGCTCTGCCCACCAGGAGCGGAATGCAGATGGCGGCCAGCGGCGCCAGCAGCTCCATTGCCAGTGCATACAGCTCATAAGGACCGCTGAAGGAAAGCCCTCGCCCAAACCACAGGTCACTGCCAAACCGCAGCAGCAGGGCGAAGCCTGTTACGACCGCCAGCCACGCTCCCCACAGCAGCCAGGTCCACCGGCTGATAGTAGACAGCAGCTTAACCGGTATGTTCACAATGATTGCGCTCCTTCTCGGCGCCAAAATGGCGTACACGACATACCCCGCCCCAAGTATTCCCGCCAGCAGAAGCAGGACGTTGTGAAGCATGCTTCCGGAGTAGCTTAACCGGGCCGGCAAGGTCACAATGCATGCCAGCAGCAGCAATAGAAGTCCATGCTGCAGCAGATCACGAGCCAAGGAGCTGAGATTTGTAGGCTGACGTCCATCCTCCTCCAGGAAAGGCTCAATAGAGTCCAAATCCCGTGTCGCAGCCGCTATCGCCTCAGCATCACTCATGCCCTGCTCAACGTAATCACGTACCTTGTCCTCCAGATTGGTCAAAATCTCATATTTCAGCTCCTCCACCGCTGGCGTGCTGCGCTGACCTGCAAACAGCTGCTCTACAAAGCGCTCCAGCTCCTTGGACTTATTCATAATCCGCTTCCCCCTTCGGCTTTCCGATTAACAAATCAATAACGTCCCTGGCAGCCACCCACTCTTCCCGGCTCTGACTCAGCCTCTTCTCCCCATCTCCGGTCAGGCGATAATACTTGCGCCGTCCTCCCTGAGATTCCTCTCCCCAATAGGAGATAATCAAGGACTGCTTCTCCAGTCTCTTCAGGCTGGAATATAACGTCGGTTCCTTCAATTCAAACTGATGATTACTGCGCACTAGCATTTCTTTAATAATCTGATAACCGTAGTTATCTTTTTCCGAAAGCAGGTTCAGGATCAACATATCAATGCTGCCTCGGATCAGATCACTGTTATGTATGGGGACGCTCAATCACACCTACCTCCTCTTCTCGCAGTGTAATGTAACACACAGAACTATGTCTGTCAAAGTAATATGACTGTCATCTATATTGAGGGAAACCTAGAACCTAGACCCAGATCCAAATCCATCAAGGCTAAAGACCCAAGCTCCCTGCCTCTCAGGCACCAAAGTTGATCCCGAAACCTCGCAAACAGTTGAATCGTCCCAAATCCTGGATTATGATAATAGCGAATTCATGTCTTGTTTACTGCTTGAATGGCTGTCATCTGTAGCGCGATCAGCAAGAGGCTGCCTCAAAGCCAACCTATATTAAGGAGTGGAGGACAAGAATAGATGAAGAAGTCATTGCATTACGCAGCAGGATCACTGCTGCTTATTTTACTGCTAGGAGGGTGCCAGGACATGGAGAGACCAGCTTCCGCTCCACAGAGCGGCAATGAAATGTCTGCTGAAGAAATCAGCAGCGAAACCAGACAGCAAGCCGAAAGCTCCGCCATTCGCTATCTCAAGGATCAATACAACCTCGATGTTGAAATTACTGATGCCAAGCTCATGCCCTCCACCGTCGCTGATAAAGTGAATCTGGAAGGACATGTCACCGGGAAGCCGGAGCAAAGCTTTAAGATTTCCGTGAACTATAACACGCAGGAAACCTCCAACTTCGTGCTGAGCCCGGAGCTGAAAAAGGCCGTAGAAGGCAAATAGCTTCTGCGCGAAAAGCAGGCGACAAGATGAAGTCGCCCCGTGCAGGCACATCTTATAAGTAAGGAGGGAGACGTCATGAGCTCACATGTCGATGACGAAACGTACCGCAAAATGTCTGAGGCCGCCTACCTTGACTTGAAGAAAGGCGAGACACTGGAGGATCTCCCCGGCTGGGAGGTCGCTGAGGATTTCAAAAGCTATTCCCGCTCCGGCTTTGATGCCGTCACGTTCATTCATAAGGGCTCGGGCGAAGCCGTCATTGCCTACCGCGGAACCGAAGGCAGTGCGTC
Organism: Paenibacillus sp. JSM ZJ436; assembly: GCF_044383795.1. Classification (NCBI taxonomy): domain Bacteria; kingdom Bacillati; phylum Bacillota; class Bacilli; order Caryophanales; family Paenibacillaceae; genus Paenibacillus; species Paenibacillus sp. JSM ZJ436. The sequence continues at coordinate 245,611 of NZ_JBISEO010000003.1, read as the reverse complement.
CGCACAGCATCTCGTACCGGATTTGATACAGGATGGCGTCATCGGCGCCGGAGAGATCGGCAGCCGCATAGAGGCCGCCAATCCTCTGAACGGACCGATTAACAGCTTCAAGGAATTTACGGGGCTCGATCATATCGATCATCTTAAGGATAACGTCGTCAAATTTGTCGACAAGAATGTCAATGTGCTGCCGGAGAGCAACCAGTTCTACCAGGCCGAGGATTACGCCAAGGAGATGAAGAACAAATACGGTGATTACCACTTTACATTGACCGGTCATTCCCTTGGCGGCGGGAACGCGCAATACGCTGCGGCATATACCGGTATGAATGCGGTCACGTTCAGTGCCCCGTCGGTCGTTCCGAACCTGACCGGTGATATGCGAAGTAAAGCGGAGAACGGTCATTTTGACGGTCAGATTATTAACTACGTGCATCCTGGTGATGTCGTAGGAAGCGGAGCCTTGGGCGGCTATGACCGGCATGTCGGCTCCACCTATTACATTGACTCCAGCTATGAGGCCGCGAACGACGGCGTAAGTCTGATTGACAAGGCCAAGAATTCCTTCAGCGGACCGAACTATCATCAGTTGGACCGATATCAATTTGATGAGAACGGTACCCTTGCCAACCAAATTTTTGATCCCGTGACCGGTGAAGAGGTGTCACCGCCCCGTTTGGCTTCCGGCGGCAGCATCTTTGACAGGCTTGCCGACACGGCTCATAGTCTCGGCGGCTCCCTGTCCGCATTGGCCGGGCTGGCCGGGGGCTCACTGGCAGGGCTTGCAGCAGGTGCCAGAGCCGGAAGCATTGAAGTCACTCCGGCAGAGCTGCGAAGTGTGGCAGAGCGCTGGAACAGCAATGCGCTGCAATGCCAGCACGAGCTGCAGGGCATCCGCCAGCGGATGAACCGGTATATGTTCACAAGCCATAGTACCCGGCTCACCCCGATTCTACAGCAGCTGGATCAGTCTGTCGTTTCTATGAGCCAGTGGCATGTGCAGCATACAGGAGACATCGTAAGCTACATCAAGCATAAAGCAGATGTGTTCGAGCAGACGGACCGGAGCGGTTAACGCAATTCATCATTGCGTGTCAGCCGCCTCACCGGGCCTGAGGAGGGATCTTGAAATGAATTATGAAATACGGCTAGAGCTGGATGAGCTGCTCCAGACCGAGCGGGAATTATCGGCGCTGATCAGCCGGCTCCATCGAGATGAGCAGGAAGCCCGGGTGCTGTATGCTTCTCTGAGCGACTGGAAGGGACAATCTGCGAACGTGCTGCGGGACCAGATTGAAGTGTTCTTCTCCGAGCTTGCCCGGCGCATTCAGGACATTGAGCGGCAAAAGCTGGAGCTGGTTCGTTACGTGCAGCATATGAGACAAGTGGATGGAGCCTCCTGAAGCATGTACAAACGAAACGATTACGAAAAAAAAGCTGCCCCTCTAGATCTCATGATCTTTGGGGACAGCTTTTTTGGTTATTAGCTCGGAATCTATGATTACAGATCGAAGGAATTCCAGGACACCATGTCATTCAACGGCAGACGATTTGTTGCCCGTGCCGGCTCTGTAGCCTTGCCGATCGCAATCAGCATAACACTGCGGTATTGGGCCGGAATGCCAAAGGCTTCAACGAATTGCTGCTTATTATATCCTCCCATAGGAACCGTGTCATAGCCGCGTGCGCGGGCAGACAGCATCAGCTGCATCGAAATCAGACCGGAATCCACATCCACAATGCTGCTCTTCATCTCCTCGCTCAGGCCGGAGTACAGGTTAAGGGCGTTGTTCACAAAGCGCTCCTTCACCTCTTCGGTCATCAGACCTGCTTCCTGTGCCATCGTATAAATCTTCTCGCCCTGCTCATACCATTTCATGTCGCCCAGCACAGCGATCACCGCCGAAGAGGTCAGGACATGCTCCTGGTTAAAAGCAATCGGGTGCAGCTTCTCCTTCAGCTCCTGGTCGTCAATAATGAGAAAGCGCCAAGGCTGCAGATTGCTGGAAGACGGTGCCAGGGATGCATCGGCCAAAATTTCAGTCATTTCCTCTCGGGAAATTTTAACGCTCGGGTCGTACTTGCGTACCGAATGACGTTCCTTGATCACCTTAAAGAAATCCTGGGATGTTGCAGTAGACATATTCTCCACTCCTCTAATTGTGTATGATTATGCACAGTTTAAGACGTGCTTATCTGTGTTCTTTTTTGCACAGTATATACCATGATGAAATTTGTTGTCAACCTGTCTCTGCTTTACGCACCATGTCCCCTACGGTATACGAGCTCAGCACCTTCAACGTGCTCTGTTCAATCTCATCCAGCACCTCGGAAAATACCGCCTTCAGCGCTGCACCTCCGCAATGCTCCTTCGCGGCATCCAGCATGCTGTCAGTTACGGCGCGGTGGATATGCAGGCAGCTGTATACCTCGGCGAGGGTAATGTGATCCGCACTTCGTACGAAACGGTAACCTCCGTCCCTTCCCTCCCGGGATTCAATCATCCCCTCCAGGGATAATGCTTTCAGAATCCGCCTTAACAAGGTAGGATCTGCTTTGAGGCTCGCTGCAAGATCGCTGCTGGAGCAAGTTCCTGCATGAACGGCCAAGGTCGTGAGCGCCTGCAGGGCCAGACTGAAGCTTTTGTAGGTGGACGGGCAGCCAATGGGTTTCTTGCTCATCATGAACGGCACCCTCCTTGTATACGTCGAATGGACCTCAGAGCCAATCCATCGTTTCTTCCCCGTATTGTACCCTAGTAGACTCCCCCGGGCAACCCTGATCTGCCCAGAGGCTGCATCAATAGCCTATCACGCCATGCATAACCCCCGCCGCTTCCCGGCATCCTATAAAAACCTAAGCTTTCCATAATGAGGTTTTCAAGGGGGAATGATTATTTATGTCATCCAGCAGCCTGCTCTCTGACCTCCGATCCTGTCTTCACAATAATGATGATGTCACCTATTTCCCGGTCCAGATTCAGCAGGTGCAGTGCACCTTTATTTATGTCCGCTCTATCGTTAACGTGGCATTACTGCAGGACAGCATCGTCCAGCCTCTCCTGCGTCTCAACCAGGGCGATGCCCTGTCTCTGCAGGAATGCCTGAAGGACAGCTCTTTTTTCTCATGGCCTGCCAGCAAAAACAGTGATCCGGCCAGTGCCGCCGAAGCCGTGGCCTCCGGCCATGTAGTTCTGGTGGTCGAAGGCCTGCCCGAAGCGTTCCTGTTTAGCATTCCGAAATACCATAAACGTGCCGTCCAGGAATCTCAGAATGAGCAGGTTGTGATCGGACCGCGGGAGTCCTTTATCGAGGATGTAGACGTCAATCTGTCACTCATTCGCCATAAAATCCGCCATCCCGATCTGAAGATCGTACAGTTTCAGCTTGGGCGTTATACGAAGACGCCGCTGTACGTCGTCTATATTGAGGGTTTATGTGATCCCAAGCTGCTCCAGACGCTGGAGGCGCAATTCCAGCAGATTGACACCGACGGGGTGTTCGGCATCAGCAATGTGTCAGAATATTTTCAAATCAGCCGCAAGACAAGCTTTCCCCAGTTTCAGTATACCGAGCGCCCGGATTCTGTTGCATCCGCTATTCTCGAAGGCAGGGCCGGCATTCTGCTGGAAGGGACGCCTTCCGCACAGATCGTGCCCGTTACCTTCTTCAGCCTGCTTCAATCCTCGGAGGATTATTATTTAAGCTTTATCTATGCCAGCTGGATCCGGCTGGTCCGGCTGCTGTTCGCCGTCATCTCTGTCGTGCTGCCCTCGTTGTATGTGTCGATCACGACCTTTCAGCCTGAAATTATACCGACAGAATTGCTGTTAACCATCGCCTCGGCAAGAGAGAATATTCCATTTACAGCATTAATTGAAGCGTTATTGATGGAGTTAACGTTCGAGGCATTACGGGAGGCTGGCGCCCGCATTCCCAAGCCGGTCGGACAGACGATTTCCATTATCGGGGCTATCGTCATCGGCCAGGCCGCGGTAGCCGCCGGCGTCGTGTCGGCACCAATGGTCATTGTCGTCTCGATTACCGGGATCGCGACCTTTATCGTGCCGCATTATGAGCTCGGCATCTCGCTGCGGCTCCTGCGCTTCGTGCTGCTCATTCTCGGTGGTACGCTGGGGCTGCTGGGCGTTCTCGCAGCCAGCTTCGTGATCTACTCCAGAATGTGCTCCCTGAACACCTTCGGTACACCGTACCTGCAGCCGCTGGCGCCGCTCGTGTTCTCGGATTGGAAGGATATGATCTACCGCGCTCCGTCACCTCAGAAGAAAAAGCGCCCCGACGCTTACCATGCCCAGGATAAAAGGAGGCAGACATCCAAATGAAGCGCATTTTCAAAGCATGGCTGCTGTTCTTCTGCCTCCTGCCTCTGTGTGGCTGCATGGCCAAGATTGAGATCAATGACCAGGTGTTTGTGCTGTCCTTATTCGTCGATATGGACAAGGATACCGGGGAGTACAAGGTCACGATCGCGAGCCCATTGCCTAACCGCCTCAGCTCTGGCGAGCAGGCGGGCAGCTCCGGGGGACAAGGAGATCCTTTCTCCCTGGCTGACAGCTCCGGAAAGACCCTCCCTCTTGCCGTGGGCAAATTACAGCGCCAAATGACCCGCAAGCTTGATTTCAGCCATACACGCGTCATCGTGGTCGGGAGCACAATGGCTGAAGACGGCATGGAGGAACTGTTCAACTGGGTGCTGCGGGAGCGTACGCTTGATTTCAGCACCTTTATTATGTCCTCCACCACCCAGGCTAAGGATGTGGCAGAGCTGGAGCCCGTATTTGAATCCCTGCCATCCACCGTGCTGATGCGCTTTGCGGTCCAGAATAATCTGCTGGGCACAACCTTGAAAGAATGCCTGTCCGCCTATCTGGAAGGCACCGGCTTCGCGCTGAGCCAGCTGAATGTCAAAGATGCCAAAGGAACAAGAAATTGGGTCAGTGTTGGTAATATCCAGCTGTTCAATGACCTTCAAGCCAAAGCCACTCTCAATGAGGAACAATCCAAGGTCACCTCTTGGGCAATTGGCCGGCGCAATACACCGATCTACAGACCGGTTTATTATGCAACCTGGGATGGAGGCAAGAGCAAGGCCAGCGTACTGATGACGAACAGCAAATCCAGCCAGCAGATCACGATGACCCCGTCAGGTCCCGTCGTTCAGCTGAAGCTCGATGGTACGGGGGATGTGCTCTCTCTGGAGGACGACCAGCAAAGAGAAGCTACAGAGACGAACAAGCTGATCATCCAGGAGCTGAAGGATCAGCTTCATGAGGATTTGACAGCCTCTCTGCGGGTATCCCAGGAGGCCGGGGCTGATGTGCTCGGCGTAGGCCAGCTACTTGAATCTAAATATCCCCAGCTTTGGGATAAATGGAGAGAGGATTGGGGAAACCACTATAAAAATGATATTGAGTTTCAGGTCAAGCTGCATATTAAAATTCGGAATACTGATATGTAGCCGCAGCCTTCTTTTGATACCCAATTTGGAGATTTGCAATGAAGGAAATCAAGCCAGAATGCAGCTAGATCGGTCATCACCTGAAGGAGAGGGACTGCGGCATGTACTGTATGATCTTTTGCTCACTCGCGCTGCTGGACTGGTATTTACTGAGAAGAAGCTCTGGCAGCCCGCAGAGAAAACGAAGCGTTACTAAGATGCTGTGGTTTATGATTCCGCTGTTCGGCTGGAATGCCGCAGCCTCCCAGCTTGAATGGTGGCCCAATCCCTTCGACCTGCTCAATCTGGTGCTGGGATGGGTCAATCTCATGTAGCAGGAAAGGATGAAGCATTGATGCGCCAAACTCCCTGGCAGCTATTCCGGTTCGCCTTCATATACCTGAACACCCAGCCAACGGCTTATTTGCTGCCAACCCTGCTGACCGTGGCCGGCTATCTGGGCTGGATCTCCGTGCTTGGCGCGCTGATACTGAGCCTCCTGATCCTGTGGTGCACCATGGCCGTCGGAAAAGCTTCTCCCCAGGATTCCTGGCTGAATTTCGGCGAGAAGATTGTCGGGAAGTGGCCTCACCGCCTGTTTCTGGTGATCATTATATTATGGGTCATCATCTACGTAGCCATTGACATTGAAAGCTACACGCTATTCTACGGCACGAACTATATGCGAGCCACACCACAATGGGTCATCCAGCTCATTCTCGGCCCCGTTATTATCATCACAGCCCGCTGGGGTCTGGTGCCGTTGATTTATATGGCGGATGGACTGTTCTTCCTTACACTCGCGACGCTGGTGCTGGTGCTATCCACGTTCGCTGGCGACGCCCACTTTAACTGGCTGCCCGGACTGATTACACATACCTATTACGGCGATGCAGCTAAAGGGATTTTTATCACCTTATCCTTTATCGGGGAATGGTTCGTGTTCCTGGTTCTGGCCCCATTAATCCAGATGGACCGGCGAGCGTTTCGCAATCTGAGCTGTGCCCTTCTGCTTCTAACCTTGTCCGTGCTGCTGGAATGGATGCTGATTCTGCTGAACCTGGGGCTGAAGCTGTCTAGCGAGATCCAGTATCCCTTGATTGAGCTCATGCGCAGCTCCATTACCGGCGTCCTCGGCAATGCCGACCCGCTCATTATCGGACTGTGGGCCACCTCCATGTTTATTCACAGCGCATTTCTGCTGCAGGTCGGGGCCCGGATCATGACAAGGCTGCTGTCCATCCATGACTCTGAAATGGAAAAACCGTTCATCACTCTGCTGGGCGGCACCGCCAGCGTGGCCGCTTATCAATTCGCACAGAACCCGGCATTGTATCAGGAAAATTTCGATTCCATGGTCGCCGTTGTTTTCTGGCTGCTCGTAGACTGCATTCCTGTCATTTACTGGATCGTATTGAAGCTTCGGGGCGGAATATCCAAGCCCGGCTCTTCCAGCGCAGCATCCGATTCTAATTCCGGAAATAACTCTAGCCAGCAGAGCCCTTCCTCCAGCGAAAGTCCCTCCGCTGGCACCAGTCTGCCTGCTGAGCAAGCATAGGCTGGATTAAAAAGCCGCCTCCGTAGAAGGGTGTATATCTCTCCTCCGGAGGCGGCTTAAGGTTAAGCGTCCATTATTTCATATATTGCATATATTCATCGTATGGCCTAAAGGAAATTCGTTCTGCAGCCAGCCTGCCTTCTGACCAGCCATAGACCACTTCCAACTCCCCAATGAATTCACTCGGAGAAATACTTCCCGCAAGGCGGAGCACCAGCCTGCCATCCTCTACAGCATGGTATACCACCGCCCCGAATCCAACATGGGTAAAGTTCGTGCGGCTTCCTTCCTCATCCGGAAGGGCAAGCAGGGTTTCCTTGCCATCCACCTGCACAGACAACAGCAGGACCCCCTCCTGATGCTGAATACTGGAACTTACCTGTTCCTTCAGGATGTCCTGGAAGGACTCCACGGACACCTCTGAAAAATCCGCCCTGATGACATGAACGTCCTGGGCATGCACACCCGTACCCGAGCCCTGATTCAGCAGCACAACGATCTCGGAGCTTCCATCTCCGTTCACATCCATATCCAGCAGCTGCGGCGATGATTTCCAGGAGACGGGCGTCGCCCAAGGATACGTATGCTGGTTCCCGTTCATGTCCAGGGTCAGCGCTTGATAGCGGCCTTCCTGCTCCTGCTCTCCGTATATTGCAATGCTCTTGTCTGCTTCCCCGAAAGCAAGCGGACGCTTGCCGCGGCTGTCAATGACAAGCGCTTTAGGATCCTCGCTGACACTCGCCTTTCCGCCGGAAATCTGTTCAAACAAAGATAGTGGAACCATCATTCGATGGTGATCAATATATACCGGAGACTTTAAGGTGAAGTAGCTGCCATCCGGAAGGGAAACTCTCGCGCTGCCGCTCTTCACTACATAGCGCTGACCGTCTGCTGTCATGCTCAATTCCTTGGCATTGTGGTTCCACTGCAGAGAGATTCCCCGCCAGTCCTTCATTATATAAACAGGAACGTACAGCTCCCCCTGCTGAACTGCAGGAGCAACCTCCACGCTTACCATCTGGTGATCTATATAATAATCCATCGTGTAGGGCTGCTCTCTATGAGCCGCTCCATTCACGCTTCCTCCCGAATGAATAACGGTCGAGAGCAGGATTGAGGCCATCAAGGAGCCGATCAGTTTATTCATTATCACACATATCCTTCCTGTAACCCGATTCATAGGTCTATCATACCGGAGTTGGCAGGAAAAAGGGTAAAAATGTGGACATTATTTCAAATCAAATTGATACGTTTTGATCTCAAACGGCTTCAGCGTGAAGTCCACGCTGTTCTCTGTTATGGCTGCATCAGCCAGCTTCTGCTCCATGAGATTCACTTCCGTTGCCGAGGCGGCTGGAAGATGGACCTTCAGCTTGCCGACCGCCCGGCTGCCCGAGGTCTCGTACAGCCTGACTATGACGGCTTCGCTGTCCTCTGCCTGCTTTACAGCCTCGATCATCACCTGACTGTGATTGACCTCAAAGACAGAGAAGGAAGCCGGCGCACCCTCCGGACCCTGCTGCGTTTGAACTGCAGCAGATACGGCACGGAGCGGAACATTCAGCTCATAGCCCGCCTTGTATACGGCAGCAGTGGCAACATCCCCTTCATGCGGGAACAACGCATATGTGAACTCATGGTCCCCGCGGTCCGCGGTTTCATCCGGGTAGCCTGGACTCCGCAGCAGGTTGATATCCAGTCCGTATTCATCGGCACGGTAGCCGTATTTGCTGTCATTGAGTATAGAAACACCGTAGCCACTTTCCGACAGATCGATCCAGTGATGTGCACAAATTTCATCCCGGGCAAAATCCCAGGAGGTGTTGCGATGCAGCGGACGCTTCAAGTAGCCGAACTGAATCTCACTGGTCACCTCTCCGGCGCGTACATCGAGCGGGAAAGCAGCGCGCAGCATTTTTTGATTCTCCTGCCAATGCACCTTGGTGTCAAAATCCAGACGCTCGCTTCCAGCCGTCAGAGAAATGGTCTGAATCAGCTGGGAGTTCCCGAATACGTAAGTCTGCTCTACATAAGCTTTAGCCCCGTCTACACCAGCTTGAACCGAGGTGACACGCAGCTGGCTGCTCGGACGGCTGCGATAGTCGCCCCGGAAATCCCATGCATCTCCGCCCCGGTCGTCATAGAGCGTCAGCACGTTAGCCGGCTCTCCGGCCCGAAGCAGCTCGCGGCCATGGCGCTTGTCAAGGATGGAGACGATCGTGCCGTCAGCAGAGAACTCTGCCTTCAGCAGTTCATTCTCCAGCGTCTGAGTGGATGCGGACAGTGCCGTTTGAGGCGCTTCCTCACAAGGGGCAACCACACTGTATCCCATCGACGGCACTTGAACCTGCTGCCACTTCCCGCCAATGCTAAGCCATTCCTTCCGCTCCCATGGCAGGGAGTTAAATAACACCACTTTTCCCATAGCACCGCCGGAAGCATGTGCAGCAATGGCTTCGTAGCGCTCCGCAATCAGCGACTCGGTCTGATCCAGCAGCACTTCGTATCTGGCGACAGACTCATCGTATACTCTCTTGATCGAGGAGCCGGGAAGAATGTCATGGAACTGGTATAGCAAGGTTTCTTTCCAGATCTGCTCCAGCTCCTGCTGCGGATAAGGAATTCCGCATAGCTGCTTCGCAAGCACGGCGGCGAACTCCAGCTCCCGCAGCGCCTTCTCCATCAAGCGGTTATACCGCTTGTTCTTCCCTTGCGTCGTCAGCGTTCCCTGATGCTTTTCCAGGTACAGCTCCCCGCGCCAGGTCTTATAACGATCTCTCTGCTCATTCAATCGCTCCAGAAAGACCGCAGACGGCTCCTGCACAACCGGAGGCAGCCCCAGCAGATTCCGCTCCCGCTCCAGGCGCTCCAGATGCTCTTCACCCGGTCCGCCGCCGCCGTCTCCAATGCCAAACAGCATGAGCGCCCGGTCCGATACATTTTTGTCGTGATACTCTTTATCGATCTTGATCAAGGAACGCGGCGCGGCCGGAGAGTTGTAAGTATCCTCCGGAGGAAGATGCGTCAGCACCTTGCTGCCGTCAATACCCTCCCAGAAAAAGGTGTGATGCGGATAGTCATTATATTGGTTCCAGGACAGCTTCTGCGTAACCATATACTGAATGCCCGATTTCTTAAGCAGCTGCGGCAAGCTGGCCGTATATCCGAAAATATCCGGCACCCACAGCGATTTAACCGTCTGTCCGAACTCTTCCTGGTAGAAACGCTGTCCGTACAATATCTGACGAATCAAGGCTTCCCCGCCTGAAACATTAGAGTCGGGCTCAACCCACATCGCACCCTGAAGCTCCCAGCGGCCTTCCTGAATTCGTTCTTTAATCTCTTCATACAGCTTCGGATAATGCTCTTTAATCCATTGATAGAGCTGCGGCTGGCTCGCTCCAAATACATAATCGGGATAGCGCTCCATCATTCTCAGCACGGTAGCAAACGTTCTTGCCCCCTTGCGGATCGTCTCCCGAATCGGCCATAGCCAAGCCAAATCCATATGCGCATGGCCCACCGCGCTGACCGTAAGCGTCGGGTCTCCGCCTTTCTTCGCCAGCTGCGGAGCCAGCAGGTCACGGGCCCGGGCTACCTCTTCATCGGTGAAATGCTCGGAGAAGATCAGCGAAGCCTCGTAGAGCGCCTGCAACATCTGAGCCCGGCGCGAGGAGTCCTCCGGCAGCAGCCTGCCCAGCTCCAGCAGCACCTCGACGTCATAATACAGCCCGCGCACCTGCTCCCGGCACGTTGCAATGACCGCTTCCTTCAGCGTCCCGCTACGATACCGCCCGAACAAATCATTACAGCCAGCGTCGCCCCATACATCAATAGCCTCGCCGCCTTGAGCCTGCTCTGCGATCAGCACTACGCGTTTGCCGGGCTTGCCCAGCGCAGTTTCAAACTCAGAGTTCACATTGGTCAGGCCCTGTCTCGGCGTTCCTTCCTCATCCACCAGGCACAGCTCACCGTTAACGTCAATCAGCAGAACGACCTTTTGACCGGCAGACTCGGCGGGAACAGTCCCCTCAAAATGAAACCATGCACAATCCCACAGCTCTCCCCACTTGGAGCCCGGCTTTAAATCCTGAACCGGCTTACCGCTCATGCGGTCCTCAAAAGCAACCGGCTCCTTCGTTACCCAAGCATTAACGGTCAACGATGCTCTTTCAACATAAATGTGCTGCTCAATCATATCCTTCATTTCCCGGAGTCGATCCAGATTAAACGGTTCGTATGGCATGTTAAGATCTCCTTTTCTATATCAATAAATCAGTTTATATATCAGATTAATATCACAGGTATAAATATATCAGATATTATGTGATATTGAAATAAAAGATCATCATAAAAATAAAAAAGCCAACGCCCGGCAATATTTTACCGTTCGCTGGCTAGAAGATATAAATCCTAATTCTTAAGAAATACTGCACTACCTGCTTTAATGAGGTCGACTTACAGAGTCTCTGAGCACCAGATTCGTCTGCAGCCGGATGGACTGAGCTTTGGCTTCCGGCTCCTGCCGCCTATGGAGCAGCAGCTTCAGCGCTTCGGCACCAAAATCATCCAGCGGCTGGGCCACGGTCGTCATCGGCACCGGCGCATACTCCAGCATGCTGTGGTCGGAGAAGCCGGTGACCGACAGGTCCTCCGGAACCCGATAACCGAGCCGGAGCGCCGCATTCATCGCGGACATGGCCAGGTAATCATCACAGCATACCAGTGCGGTGAGGCCGCTCGCCCTTTTTAAAAAATCGCCAATGAGCTTCACCCGCTCCAGATCCCCCTCATAAAGGATGCCAGGCTCCTCCCGGATCAAGATCCGCTCCTGCTGAATGTCGACCTTGCCGGCCAGGAGTGCATCCAGATAGCCCTGATACCGCTCTTCCCGACTCCGCACCTGATGCAGCTGACCCGCGATAAATCCGATTTCCCGGTGACCGAGAGAGAGCAGATGCGCTGTCATATTATAAGAGCCCTGGTAATGGTCATGGCTCACACTATCGAAATCAATCTCATTAAATTGACGATCCAGAATGACGACGGGATATTTTTGCAGCTTCAGCCGAAGCAGATGGTCACCGCAGATTTTCCGGTCCACCGGAAAGAGCAGAATGCCCATGATGTCCCTCCGGGCGGCAAATGCCTCTACGGCTGCCATCTCCTCTTCCTCCGTACCTGCGATACGAAGCACGATAGCAATCCCTTGCCGGTGAGCTGCGCGGTCAATAGACACCACGAGCCTGCCAATATAATCATCCATGCCTGGAACGATCAGCGCGATCTGCCTTCCTGCCGCGAGCTCCTCCTGGTTATAAGCTCCCTCTGTGCTCCCTGCTGCCTGCTCCAGCTGAGACCGGTCCACATCCGCGAGGAAGGTCCCCCGCCTTGGCATGCGGTAGACCAGCCCCTCGTCCTGCAGCGCCTGCAAAGCCAGCTTTCCGGTCATACGGCTGACCCCGAATTTTGCCGCAAGCTCACCCTCGGACGGAATGAGGTCATGTGGCTTTAAGCCCTGCTCCAGAATGATGCCAATGACCTGCTCCTTCACCTGCTCAAATAGCTTTCCTGTTTTTTTGTTCATGGTTATCCTGCCTTTTTTCGTATATCACGTATATCACTGATATTTACTATACCACACGAAAAAGAGACCTGTCCCCTGATTTTCTTTCCCATCCAGATCGTCAAGCCAGTCCAATGCCGATCTATCCTTGCTTTCTGGATTTTAGCAACGGCCTCGCCTCAGTAAGCAGCTGATTCAAGCGTCCGGTCAGGTCGTGAAACTGGTTCTTCTCGTGCTCAGACTCAGCGGTAAGACTCATCAATTCTAAATCAGCCTCGCATTGCTTCAGCGCTGCATACAGCGTCCGGGACCGGCTTGGCGCCGGCAAGGGCCGAGCGTCATTATATAGATCCAGATGCAAACACCCGTCACTCCCGACCTGTCCCAGATATACGTCCTTATATTTTAATTGGGCAGGCTCCAGCTGAGACTGAAGCCACTGCTCGCTGCGGCCCGCTGCCTGCAGCGGCTCTTTCATCAACTGCCCGTCCATGATCACTATTTGGGGCTCCTTCAGCTTCTGAGTGCGCAGATTTAGATCTCCGGGTGTCAGAGGCTGCTTGTCCGGAGCGAGCATCACATTCACTTCACCGCTGGATTCCATAATCGCGAATTCAACGTCTGCCAGGTCGAACACACTTTTATTCCGGAGCTGCTCCATCAGCTCATCCGAGCTCATTTTTTCTTTCTTGAGTGCAGCCTCCTGAATTTTTCCGTTTCGAACGAGCACACGGGCTTTAAAATCAATAAAATCCCGGATTCGCTTGCTCTTGATCTGAAGCATTTCGATGCCTAAAGAGAGAATAACCCATACCACCAGGGCCACAATACCCAGATACCAGTTTCCTTCAAGGTCGAGCGAAATGTAGGCCGCCAAGCTGCCAATCGTAATGCCTGTAATATATTCAAAAAAAGACAGCTGCGATGCCTGCCGCTTGCCCAGCAGCTTGGTAAGCAGAAATAAAATCACCAGCGAGCTTAATGTGCGTACAGATACTTCCAGCCACATCGGCATGCCAAAGAGGCTCCTTTCCATGTCAGTCATAACCTGTAGTATAAGGAAAACGGTCTGCACCTATTCTGCCCGTCGAAAAAGCTTCACCAAAAAAATAATATTTATAACTTTTTCTTATGGAGAAAGCGTTTTTTATTGAGTTATTGGCCTCAGACAGGTAAAGTTAAAAGAAAAACTACATATTGGAGAGGAGCTTGCATTCATGACATTTAATGAACGCCGCTTCGATGTCATCACGTTCGGTGAGTCGATGGGGATGCTTTATCCAGAAGGACCTCGGGGAATCGGCCAAGGCGGCACTATGAGCCAGTCCTTCGGAGGAGCCGAAAGCAATCTTGCAATTGGCCTCGCAAGACTGGGCTGTCAGGTAGGCTGGTTCAGCCAGCTGGGCCGCGATCCTTTAGGTAAAGGTATTGTGAAAACGCTTCGCGGAGAAGGCGTTGACGTCTCCAGGGTCCACTATACGACAGATGCACCGACCGGCCTAATGCTGCGGGAGCAAGTCCGGGGCAAGTCTTCGGTTTATTATTACCGCGCCGGCTCTGCCGCAAGCAGAATGACACCGAAGCTTGTGGATCCCGCTTATATTGCCAACAGCCGTATCGTCCATATTACCGGCATTACGCCCGCACTGAGCCAGAGCTGCCTGGACACAGTCCGCCGCGTCATCGCACTCTGCAAGGAGCACGGCACGAAGATCAGCTTCGATCCGAACCTGCGCCTCAAGCTGTGGAGCATCGAGCAGGCGAGACCCGTGCTGCTAGAGCTGGCGAATCACTGCGACTACTTCCTGCCAGGCTACGATGAGTGCAAGCTTTTGTATCAGACGGAAAGCGAGCAGGAAATTTTCGAACAGCTGCGCAAGCTGAACGCCGTAACGGTCGTGAAGAGCTATAACGACAGCAATGTGATCGTTGAGCCGGACCGCCTTAATACAGTTCCTTTCCGCAAGGTTAAGCACGTGGTAGATACCGTAGGCGCCGGAGACGGCTTCTGTGCCGGCTTCCTCGCAGGCATCTCGAAAGGACACTCCCCTGAAGAAGCACTTCAGCTGGCTGCCCTGACAGGCTCTATGGTTGTAGAAGCTGTGGGCGACTGGGAAGCGCTTCCGACCTGGGAAGAAGTTGAGCAGGAACAGGGCATTACCGCTCACATCGAGCGATAGAACGCACGGAACCCATTTCATTGCATCCGCTTACTTAAATTGAAGAATGACCTAAATTGAAGAATGGAGTGTATCTCTTAATGAAAAAGCTAAAATTGATTCAGCAAATTCACGAAGCCGGCGTGGTCGCCGTTCTTCGTGCCGATTCACCGGAAGAAGTCGTTTCTATGGCCAAGCATGCCATTGAAGGCGGCATCAAGGTGATCGAGATTACATTGACGGTGCCTTTCGCTCTGGAAGCCATTACCGAGCTGGCGAAGACCTATTCCTCTGCTGACCCTGCGGCAGACAATTACGCAATCATCGGTGCCGGCACCGTCCTGGATCCTGAAACCGCGCGTGCAGCCATTCTGGCTGGCTCGGAGTTCGTCGTGGCTCCAGGCGTTCACCGCGAAACGATTCTGCTGTGCAACCGCTACCGGGTGCCGGTGATGCCGGGTGCCGTAACTGTATCGGATATTACTGTGGCTCTGGAGCTTGGCGTTGACGTATTGAAGCTGTTCCCGGGCAACCTCTACTCTCCTTCGGTCATCCCATCCCTGCGGGGTCCACTGCCACAGGCCAACATCATGCCAACCGGCGGCGTCAACCTGGACAACTTGGGAGAATGGTTCAAGGCCGGGGCGTTTGCGGTAGGCATCGGCTCCGATTTAACGAAGGATGCTGTCAAAACGGGTGACTTCTCCATGATCTCGGACAAAGCGAGAGCCTATATTGAAGCTTTCCAAAAAACCAAGCAAGCGTAAGCTGCACGGCGTTCCGGCTTCATATACGTATAGCTTTCTGTTTTAGAAGAAGCGGCGATTTCCGGCTCATCGGGCCGGATCGCTGCTTCTTTATTTATAGACCTGCTTATGAAGGGTACACAGACCCGTAGCCAGTGCACCCGCCAAAATCGTAACCAGCGACTGGACAAAGGTACCGCCGCTTAACAGCACCCCGCCGGCGCCGATAATAGCCAGATCCATAATCAGAATAATGATCCCGACATTCAGCGGCACATATCGCGTCAGAAAGTGTGCCAGCAGGTCTGTCCCGCCCGTGCTTGTCTCAAATCGAAGCATCAGGCCGAGTCCGGCACCGATGAAGGCTCCCCCCGCCGCCGCATTGAAAGCAGTGCTGCCGCCAATATAGGAGGGTGCCCAAGCCTGCAGCGGAGCCAGCAGATCAATCATGAGCGAAGAGATGAGCATCCCTGTCAGGCTGTTATAGAAAATATCCCGATTCAAAAGCCAGGCCGCGAGAAACATCGGCACACTGCACACAATAATGACAAAGCCGATTGGCAAGCCGCTCAAATAGTTAACGATCAGCGCAATGCCGATCACGCCGCCATCCAGCACATGGCTGGGCACGAGAAAAGCATTGGTTCCCATGGCGATGAACAGGCTGCCCAATACCATTATGCAATATTTGACCCAAGACATTTGCATCTTGCACAGCCTTTCATTTCAGGAATACCTATGTATATGCTTGTCTCTTGGCAAATATTGATCGGGGACTGATTTTTATATAGCCCTGCTAGATGCCATTCTCCGTTTGTGCTCCACCGGTTTTAAACTTATACTAATAGAAGAAAACGTTCACAGTACAGAAGAGGTGACCTGTTATGGATCAGATGAAAGAAGCCTATGAGAAGCTTGGCCTTCCGGAAACCGCTAGCCGGGAGGAAGTCGAAGAGCGCTATACCCTTCTCATGCGCCAGGCCCGTTCCGAGCAGCGCAGAAGCCCGGAGAAAGCCGAGGCGGTAGAAGCCAGGTTCTCGGAAGCGACCCGGGCCTACCGATATATTACCGAGGAAGACGATCGCAAATCACTGGAAGAAATCAGCCGCCAGAAATACGGCAAGTTCAGAGGTCTCGCCGGCCCGGCTGAGAAAACCGAGCACTTCTTCCGTTACTACCGCTATCATGTGCTGGGCGCCTTAGCTTTGCTCGGGCTTGCCATTTACATTGTAATCAGCATTTTGAACTACCGCGCGGAGCAGGAGCGTCTCGCCCAGCTGCCTCCAGTCGATCTTTCCATCATGCTGCTCGGCACGTATATGATGCCGGACGGCGGCACAGAGACCGAGCCGCTGGAGCAGGCCATTCTGGAGCAGTTCCCAGAATGGAAGCGGGTGGAGGTCAATATGACCTACGTTCCGCCACTGAATTCCTCTAACCCATCCGACGCCGCGCTGCTGCAGAAAGCGCTGCTCATGATCAGCTCCGAGCGCCCTGATCTGTATATCGTAGATCAGAATTCCTATGAGTGGGTTGGCAATCAGGGAATATTCCAGCCGCTGGATGAGAAGATCAATCAGGACTGGAAGGACATCGCTGATCCCGGACTGCACATTAAAGGCCAGCTGGATGAAGATCCTGCGGAAAGGGTGTATGCGGTCAACATTACAGACAGCTCGCTGGTAGAGGGGCTGCCCGTAGCCAAGAATGAAATGTATGCCGGCATCAGCCCTGTCGCAGAGAATGAACAGAAAGCCTTCACCTTTATCCAGGCCTACCTGGAAGCTGTGCCAAGTCAATAGCCGACTGCGCGCCCTCCCGGGGGCTGTCCCAATAGTAGTAGATTCTTATTTACTCATAGAGGACAGCCTCTGTTTTTATCTAGGCATGACAGCGTGATCTTGATATAATATAAAGAATGAATTTCAGAGCGCTAATAAAGAGGAGATTATCTATGTCTGGACAAATTAAAATATTCGCCGACAGCACCTGTGATCTGCCGCCGGAATGGATTAGTGAGCATCAGATTGGCATAGTACCTTTATATGTAGTTTTCGGGGAGGATTCCTTGCGGGATGGCGTCGACATTACCCCTATTGAGCTGTACGCCAAGGTGGATCAGACGGGCGCACTCCCGAAGACCGCAGCCCCGTCTCCTTCAGATTTTATGGCTGCGTTCACTCCTTATATTGAGCAAGGAGATCAGATTCTGTATATCAGCCTTTCCTCGGAGCTGTCCTCCACCTACCAGAATGCATTGGTAGCGGCTGAAGAGCTGCCAGCCGGTCAGGTCACCGTCATTGACTCCCGCAATCTTTCCTGCGGAATTGGGCTATTGGTCATGAAAGCTGTGCAGGCTGTGAAGAATGGCTCCGACATGCCGCAGATTGTGGACATGCTGACAAGCACGATTAACCAGGTAGAATGTGAATTTGTTATTGATACGCTGGAATATCTGTACAAGGGCGGACGCTGCTCCGGCATGCAGAACCTCATTGGAAGCCTGCTCAAGATCAGACCGGTGATTAAGGTCGATGACGGCGTCATGACACCGGCCTATAAGGTGAGAGGCAAGAAGGAAAAGGCTCTAGAGCAAATGCTCGCGAATGCTCTGGCCAAAGCCGGGGACATGGATAATGATTTGATCATTGTCGTACATACAATGGCAGAGTCTGAGGCGAAATTCCTCCAGCAGGCTCTCCAAGAGAAGACTGGCGCGCGTCAGGTAGTCTTATCCACCGCAGGCTGCGTCATCAGCAGCCACTGTGGACCGCAGACCGTCGGCTTGATGTATACTAAGAAAATTTAAAGCCCGATATTATAAGAGCAGCCTGTGAAGATGATCTTCACAGGCTGCTCTCTTCGTTATGCTTCTACAGTTTCAACCGGCAGCAGAAACTCAAAGGTGCTGCCCTCCCCTTCCTTACTGTCCACAAAGATAGATCCGCCCATCAATTCCACCAACTGCTTGCAGATGGCCAGGCCCAGACCGGTGCCTCCATATTTGCGGTTCATGACCGGATGCAGCTGGGAGAAGGATTTAAAGAGCTCATCCAGCTTCTCCTCGGGAACCCCTACTCCGGTGTCGGATACTGTAAATTTGAGGATCGCAACGTCGTCCTTTTGATAAGAAACCGTCTCTACATGAATACTGATTCTTCCTTGTTCTGTAAACTTTACCGCATTCCCGACCAGATTGACGAGGATTTGCTTCACCCGTTGAGCATCTGCATGAATGATCTGAGGAACATTTTCTTTCATCGCCATATCCAGCGCCAATCCCTTATCGCTTGCCTGACTATGAAACAGACTGACGACGTCGTGAACGAGTGGACTCAATTCAAATACGGATGGGGCCAGTTGCATTTTGCCAGCCTCAATCTTGCTGAAGTCCAAAATATCATTCAAAATGCTCAGCAGCGATTCCGAGCTGCTCTTCAGCACCTCTGCATACTGCTGCTGCTCCTCCGTCAAGCCGCTGTCCACTAACAGATCTGCCATGCCGATCATTCCGTTCATCGGGGTACGGATTTCATGGCTCATCACCGCCATAAACTCCGATTTGGCCCGTGCCGTCTGCTCGGCCGATTCCTTCGCCTTCAGAATCTCCCGCTCGGTGGTGATGTCGTTGAACACGACAACCGCACCCTTCAGTTCACCCTGATCATAAATCGGATTGGTATGATAGCTAACGAGGAAGCTTGAGCCGTCCTTACGCCAGAATACATCCTCATGAATGATCCGCGGCAGCCCGTCTCTCAGTGTCTGATGAATTGGACATTCCCCAATATCATGATGGAGACCATCGGCCCGGGTATGATGGATGACATCGTGCTGAGCTGACCCCATGAACTCCTCCGGCGTAAAGCCGAGCATCCGGGCACCGGCAGGATTGACGAAGATCGCTTGACCATCATTGTCGAGACCGTAAATTCCCTCCATAACTGAATTCAAAATAAGACTGTGACGGCTGCTCAGCTCCTCTAACTGCCTTAAATAGTGAATCCGCTCTGTAATATCCATCGCAATTCCGTAGACCCCAACAATATTGCCGTTGATGATAATGGGAACGTTCGTGACATGGATCCGGCGCTCTTCTCCATCTTTACGGATAATGGTGCATTCATAGTATTGGGGATGCCCTTCTCTCGCTAGGTTAAAATGTGCAAGAGTGTGCGCCAAGTCACTTTCCTTGATCTGCTTGTGAAAGCTCATAGATACCAACTCCGCATGGGTATAGCCTGTTAAAGCCTCCAACTGCTTGTTCGCAGTCTGATAATTCCCATCCAGATCAAAGGAATATACGCTGGAAGGATTAAACTCCACCAGGGATTTATATCGCTGTTCACTTTCCTCCAGTTTTAACCGGGCCTCCCGCTGTTCGGTGATATCCCTTGACACTGCTACAATCTGCATCACCTGACCTGCCTGGTCATAAAAAAATCTTCCCGTGCTCTCCACCCACACATAGTGACCATCCTTATGTTTGAGACGATAGGAAACCGTATACATTCCATCCCGATCCAGAATCTTTTGCAAATACTGCACCACCAGAATCCGGTCATCCGGATGCTGTAATTCATACGCACTAGTGCCGATCAGCTCCTCCGGCTCATATCCAAGCAGCTTTAACGAAGCGGGTGAAGCATATGTATATCTGGCCTCTGCGCTCGGTTCATGCAGGGATATAAAATCCATGGAATGCTCCGCAATAATCTTTAACTTGTTCTCGCTTTCCCACAGTCGGAGCTGCGCTCGCTTCTCCTCGGTCACATCCCGGGCAATGCCATAAACCCCGATCGTTTCCTGCTGGACGATAATCGGTACATAAGTGACATGCACATTGCGGATGCTGCCGTCTCTATGTTTAAACACGGTCTCATAATCTTGTGGAGACCCCTTCAATGCTTCCCTCATCTTACTGGATCGGTGATCCTGGGCCGTCTCGGCGAGAAAGTCCTTCGGAGATGATTGAAGAAACTCTTCTCTTGAATATCCCGTGAGCTTTTCCGTGGACGGATTCGCATCCAGATAAGCGCCCTTCGTATCCATAATATAGATCGCATCGGGATGATTCATATATAGTGAACGGTAAGCACTGCCCTCAGAAATCAATTGCTCCAGTACTTGATTATTTTGAATCAAAGCAGCCTCATCCTCTCAGAAGTAGTACCACAGAGAATATACCACATTTCTTGTCAGATGATATCTAAATACGGCATAAATGCGTAATAAAACCTCAAATTTGTTTTGAATGCCTCCATCTAAAGCATTGACTCCTTTAGAGTGAAGCAATCCCCCCAAATACATAAAGGCGATCCCAAGAGCATTCTCCCGGTATCGCCATATCTACTTCTATATCATGCAGAATTAATTCATTCACAGGTTAGCTCAATCCGGCTTCCTTCACGCCTAGCAGTTCCTCCAAAAGCTTCATAAACTGGACTGCACGAATCGGCTTGGTTACGTACTCTACAAAGCCGGCTTCAAGCCCTCGTTCAATGTCTCTTGCCTCCGCAAACGAGCTTAAAGCAATGACCGGAATGTCCCGAGTCTTCTCATGCTCCTTCAGACGCTCCAGCGCTTCAAACCCGTCCATTCCCGGCAGCTGGATATCCATGATAATCAAATCGATCCTCTCTGACTGAGCGATCTCGATGCCCTGCTCCGCCGTTACTGCTTCTCGAAGTATGACCCCGTGCAGCCTCTTGATAACGTGGCGCATCACTTGCATGTTCAGCCGGTTATCCTCCACACACAGCACGCTTCGTGTCAAATCTTCACCCTCCTCCTAAACACAAAAAAACCAAAAAGAAACCACAGTCAGGCCCTTTTTTGGCTTGTGTCCGGCTCATGGTACGGTACATGTCCGATTCATTACCACCAAATATTTTTCTATGTTATCTAAATAGGTTAGTTAAAAACGTAAGCCGCAATACCTTTATCCTTGTCAAAATCCCAATCCACATAAACATCCGATAGTTCTTTCCCGAGTATTTCGCTCACCTGAATATCCTGACCGAACATTCTCTTCTCCAGCTTGCGCTTGGTCGTTCTCAGGACGTTCCCGTACCCGAGCTCCAGCAGCTCCTTCTCCAGCAGAATCAGAATGCCTTCACGGACGATAATCAATGTCTTGGGATTAACCCACCAGGAACGGATTCGTTCCGGCAGCTTCTGCACCCTTGCTGTCAGGATTGCGACTTGCTCGTGAACCTCGGCTTGCTCGTCATAGGTGTACTCGGTTAGAGATGAGCTTTCAAACAAACCCACAATAATTCCGGTTGCATTTTGAAGGCCCCAGTCGTAATACATCTCTTTTACATCAATACCTGTTTCATTCTTCAGATATTGCGTTAATTCAGGTAGAAGAGATTTCATTAAGAGCTCTCGCGTGTAGCGAAATGCCTGTTCTTCCTCCTTACTGAGCAGGAACTTCTCCACGGGACCGATAAAATTGCGGATGTGCAGCGATATGCAGCCATCTCCGATGGAAACATGCACAGATTCAGGACCTTTACCAAAGCGGTCTCTGAGCAGCTTCCCCGTGTAGCTGGCAATCTGGTTTATTAGGGACTGGGTAACCAAAATTTCACTCCTACCAAACAGAATACATATAAACAGCTTCTCTTATCTATTGTAACGCTTTTAAACTATAATACAACCAAATGATTTGGTATAATGCCAAATATTTTGGATTCCTTCAAAATGAAATCTTCCAGATCTGGATAACCCTTGCTTTGAGATACGAATTCTCACATGCTACGGGCTTTTTTAGGTTGTGGATGTGAATTCCAATCATCGGCCAAAACCTCATCACAAAAAGGCTGCTCCCTGCAGAATGATCCACAGACAGCAGCCTTCTTAACGATGCTAGAACGAAACGGCAGCATAGAGCGGGCTGTTCAATGACTCCAGCGTGTGCACGCTCCGGATGTAGCGAACGGTCCGGGTACGAGAGTACATCATCACAGAATGCGTTTCCGCGCGTCCGCCCGGCAGAAACTTGACACCAGGCAAGAAGTCTCCAGAGGTCACGCCGGTTGCCGTAAACAGTACCCCGCTTCCGCCAACCATATCCTCCATGCCAAGCAGCTGTCTCGGATCCTGAAGCCCCATACTCCGGCAGCGAATGTGATCTTCCGTTGTTTCCGGAATTAGCTTTCCTTGAATCTCTCCTCCCAGACAGCTTAACGCTGCCGCTGCGAGTACTCCTTCCGGAGCTCCGCCAGATCCCACATACAGATCTACTCCGCTGTCTGTGCAGGTTTCGATAGCTCCCATGACATCTCCATGACTCAAGAGCTTGATTCTCACACCGGATTGACGCAGCGCGGCAATCATCTCCTGATGGCGTTCCCGGTCCAGGATGGACACGGTAATGTCTGCAAGAGATCTGTTCAAGATCTGGGATGCCTTGGCGAGCGTCACCTCGATCGGGTCCTCCAGGCTGAGCTTACCCGCCAGCGCAGGTCCTACCGCCAGCTTATGCATGTAGATATCCGGTGCATGAAGCAGGCTGCCTTTAGGCGCGGCGGCGATCACCGATATCGCATTATTCAGTCCGTTAGCTACCGTCTCGGTGCCTTCCAAAGGATCGACCGCAATGTCCATCTGCGGCCCTTTCCCGCTGCCGATCCGCTCTCCGATAAACAGCATCGGGGCTTCATCCATTTCTCCCTCACCAATTACCACGGTCCCATCCATCACCACTTTGTCAAAGTGAGTTCTCATGGCTGCCGTTGCAGCGCCATCTGCGCTGTTCTTGTCCCCTCTGCCTGTCCAGCGGGCTGAAGCCAGCGCCGCCTCCTCTGCCACTCTTACCAGATCCAATGCCAATGGACTTTCCATCGTAAATCCCTCCCGGAGAATTGTTTATATGCTCGGCGTGCTTCCTTCTTGCGATAATGATTGAATAATGAGTCCTGCGGTTTCCTCAATAGCTTTATCAGTAACGTCAATGACCGGACAATTCAGCTGCTGAAACAAATTATGCGCATATTGAAGCTCTTCCTGAATACGCTCCAGCGCCGTATACTGTACCTCATTGGGTAGCCCCATGACCTTGAGCCGTTCGGTGCGGATCTTGAGCAGATGCCGCGCATCCATCGTCAGTCCGAAGATCTTGCCAGGGCTAACCTCCTTCAGCTGTGAAGGGGTGGACAGCTCTGGTACAACGGGATAGTTCACGGTCTTGTAGCCTTTATGAGCCAGAAACATGGACAAAGGGGTCTTGGAAATGCGGGAAACTCCAAGCAAGATAACATCTGCTTTCAAAATAGCCCCAACATCCTTGCCGTCATCATATTGAACCGCAAATTCCATCGCTTCCACCCGGCGGAAATAGCCTTCATCCAGCCGGTGCAGCAATCCTGGCATCCGTTTCGGGTAATCATTGAAGGTATCGGCAATGGCCTGAACCATCGGTCCCATAATATCGACAGCTCTGACATTCAGCCGCACCGCTTCCTCCCGAATGACCTCGCGCAGCTCCGGCTGCACGAGCGTATAAGCTACAACGCCATTTCTGGCGGAAACTTCATTCATCAGCTGAACAATTTCATCCTCTTCACGCACATTCATATAACGCTTGATCTCGGCACCCTTCAGTTCAAACTGCCTTAGCGCCGCCTGAACGACGGCTTCTGCCGTCTCTCCGATGGAGTCCGAGCATATTGCAATAAAATGAGCCGGTGACTGATACATCCCATTCCTCCCACTACTCTTCTGAAACCATGTCGAGCAACATTTTTATGATATTCGTCTTGGTGATCCGGCCCACTACTTTCCAGGCATCCGGATTGTCACTTTCGGATTTGACAACCACGGGAAGGCTATCAATTTGCTGGGCAATAATCTTGCGGGCCGCATCCAGTACGGTGTCCTCCGGCTCAACCGTGGTCACATTCGCCCTGCGCGTCATAATGAGACTGACCGGCATGGACGAGGCGGATGGATTACCCAGAGTAACCTTGAGCAGATCCTTCCGGGAGACAATCCCGGCGAGATGACCCTCCGCGTCCGTCACGATCAGGTTGCCTACATTTTCAAGGAACAGGGACACAACCGCTTCCTGTATCGTTGTCGTCTCCCGAATAATAATGGGAACACTGTGCAGGTCTCCGACCTTCATCTTCAGCAGGCTCAGCTTCTGCTCCCGCTCTGCCGCTCCCCGGTTGCCGAGAAAATATCCGACCTTCGGCTTCGCATCAATATAATCTAGAATAACCAGCTTGGATAAATCCGTTCGCAGCGTCGCGCGGCTGACATTGAGCATTTCTGCAATCTGCTCTCCTGTAATGGGAGCATGCTTCTTCACAACATTCACAATTTCCATTTGCCTCGCTGTCAGTTCGATGTCCTATCCCTCCTGCACCCGACCCTCTGGCTCCATGAGCCGGACCGGACCTCAACATTCAACACGTGAAATGCAGCTGCGCCTTACAGTCATCAATATGCATTTCATATTTCATAATTAACGATATATTACGTCATATATAAGGAATGTGCAATATATTGAAAGCTGAAAATTATTAATCATCCTGATACATCTTTTTTATCAGAGACTTGATTACGCCTCGGTTTGAGGACTGCAGGACGGAGATTGGCACAGTCCGTGGATGATTTTCACTCCATTTGTCGGTAAGGTATCCACCATTTCTCCGCATTTGGAGCAGATCACTAACCCTAAATCCTGATTGTGCTGCCCTTGCAGCGACCCAGTACCCTCGTTAAGCATTGTTTTCATGATTGCTCCTCCTCAAATTTGAATTAATCATCCTGTTTGTTGATTTAATTATATAATACGTCATATATATTTATTATGCAACATATTTTAACCTATTTTTTCCCGGCATAATCATCGGGACCGTAAAAAAACCGCACGGCTCTATCAGCCATACGGTCATTCCATCTCATTGAGCTGTATTTGGAAGCTTGAAGCCTTTATGTTGAACTATGTTTCCTGCACTCATCCCGTCCGCAATAGCTGTGAAAGATCTTTACCCCATCTGTCGGCAGCGTATCGATCATTTCTCCACAGCGGGTACAAATGACCAGCCCCCAATCCTTACTGCACTCATTTTGTCGCTGTGGTGCACCCATGCCTGCGAGCGTTTTCATAAGTTTCCTCCCTGCTCCCGATGGACAGCCGGCAAGGCTCATGCTCCGGGACTGTTCTTGGTTTGCTTACCTTATTGTATTTTGGTGTAAAAGATGTTATGCGTGATTTATTATGCAACGGAAGCCATAATCCTGAAGTATAATGGAGCATGACATCTAAAATACATATATTGGAGGAATCACCTTGAGCCAGCTTGGTCAAATGATTAAACAGGGCAACACCTCATCAGGCATTGCTGCACTAGGCAACACCTGCCTGGCTATTATCAAAGCGATTGCCGCCGGGATTAGCGGCAACGGAACGATGTTCGCGTCTGCCATGCATTCCATCGCAGACGCGGTGAATCAGGGCTTCGTCTTTGTCGGAAGCGTGCTCGCTGAGAAAAAACCGACGAAGAAATTTCCCGGAGGATTCGGAAGGGTCATTAACCTCGTGTGCATGGTCGCTGTTATCGTCGTTACAGTGATGGCTTATGAAACGATTCTAAAGGGCTTCAAGCTGCTGCAATACCCGGAAGAATCAAGCAATTTTTTACTGAATCTGATCGTACTACTTGTTGCAGTCGTCATTGACGGCTCCATTTTGTTGAAAGCGATGAAGGAAATCGTGAAGGAAACCAAGGCCGATCTCACTGAAGGCGGTCTGGTGCGGTCTGCTTTCCGGAATGTCGGCCGAGCAGCGCCTCCCACCCGACTAGTGTTTTATGAAGATATTGTTGCTACATCAGGCGCCTTATTCGCTCTTGTTGCGATCGTATTTGCGGAATTCTTCAGCTTCAGCCTTTTGGACGGCGTCGCCACCATACTTATCGGCTTCCTGATGATCGGCGTTGCGTTTAAGGTAGGCTATGATAATATGGTCGGATTGATTGGTGTGTCGGCGCCCCGGGATGTGGAGGAGAAAATATCGAGTCTGATTCTTAGAAATCCGGATGTGACCGACATTCGCCGTCTGCACATTATTCAGGAAGGCCGCACCTATCATGTGGAAGCTTATATTGAGCTGAGATCCGGCATGACCCTGAGTGAAGCCACACAAACCAAGACTCGCATCGCCGCAAAATTAACGTCAGATCATGACGTATCAGATGTTGTGCTGGGCATTCTGGAGGACGACGGAGTCCGTATGTGGAATCCCAAATATGATCTGGAGTAATAAAACAGGCTGTCTCCCTTGCCCAAGCGGGCAGGAGGAGACAGCCTGTTTTGATGGTATACCAAGGTTAAGAGATGCTGTGCCGGTCGAGAAAATCTGCGATTCTGGCGTATGCTATTTTTTCGTTATCTTTTTTTGCAATGCCGTGGCCTTCGTCGTCAAAGACGAGGTATTCTACATCTCTCCCCTTCTCGCGCAGCGCTTCCACGATCTGATCCGACTCCTCCTTCACGACCCGGGGATCATTTGCACCCTGGATAATGAGCAAAGGATTTGTCATCTGATCCAAATAAGTGATCGGGGAATCCTTGATAAATCGTTCCCGGTCACGTTCAGGATTCCCGAGCCAGCGTTCCATCATCGGCTTCCAGTGCTCCGGTACAGAATTATAGAAGGTCAATAGATTGCTTACGCCCACGATATCCACGGCAGCCCGAAAATATTCCGGATTGCGCCCGGCAAGCAGCAGTGTCATGTATCCTCCATAGCTGCCTCCCATAACAAAGAGCTTCTCCCGTTCGGAGATCCCCTGTTCAAACAGCCACTCCATTCCAGCAAGGCAATCCTTCCGAGGACCTTCGCCCCAATCCTGCTCAACCAGCTTGACGAAGGAGCTGCCATACCCGGTGCTGCCGCGGAAATTAGGGCAGAAAATATGATACCCTCTCGCTAAAAGATATTGAAACATGGCACGAAACTGCTTCCGCTCTGCAGCCTGCGGTCCCCCGTGCGGCCAGAAAATTGTTCTGCCATTCTTATTCTCTTCCTTCGCCCGGTAGAGCAAGGCTTCGATTTGCATGCCATCAAAAGAAGAATAGGTGACGGTTTCCGGAGAGGAGAGCTCATGATCCGTCAGACCGGTAATAACATTTTTGGTCAGCATAGTCCAGGCTTCATCTTGATAACGATAAATATTATGAGGCTTTGCTGCACCTCTCGCAAGCACGTACAATGCACCGGAGCGCGCCGCGACGATCTGGTCCACGATATCTCCAGGAAGTGCTATAGCAGCAAGCCTGCCGGTACGGAGTTGATAGCTGTAGAGCCGATCCTCAACACCCTTGTCGGTTAGAATGTACAGCATACCGGAGCCCTTGTCATACTTTATTCGGCTGACAGCCTCCCGCTCCAGCTGAACCAGAGGACGGAATTGCTCCTTCTGTATGCTATATTCCGCAACATAAGCATATTCTGCATTATAATCTGTCACAAACACCAAGCGTTCATGGTCAAGGTAAATCGCATCCCCGGACATATGCACCTGCTCTGGGTCCGGAGTCAGGCAGGTGCTCTGCCCATCCTTTAGCAAGTAGCTGACATAATAAGTGTTCGCATAGGATTGGGTATATACCAGGCTGCTTTCATCCGGGCTTACAGCCGATAGCTCTGTAGTGACATCCTTCCCTTCCAGCAGCAGCTCATCATGACCCGTATCCAGGTGATATCTGCGAGTGTTCAGGCAGGATGGATTGTCTTTCGACGTATTGTAGTACAGCCTTGTCCCGTCCTCCGAGAGATGAGCGAAATAATGCTTATCCTCCGGTGACACATCATCAAACAACGGCAGGGGCTCACCACCATTCCAAGGCAGGGCATACAGCTGGTAATTTTCATCGCCGTCTCGGTCAAATGAAGTTAGAATATGCCTTTCCAGCGGATCGGCTTTCATAAATTGGCATTGCTGATCATTATATGTAAGCGGATACGGATAGGAGCCTCCTCCATCCAGGTCCATCGCCCAAAGATTGAATGCTCCGTTCAGATTACTGCTGAACAGCAATCGCCTCTCATCCCTGCTTAAACCGAAATGGCGAATAATATAAGTCTGGAAGAACTGCTCCACGTCAGGCTTGGGAAACTGCAGCATCTATAAACCCCCTTAAAAGTTCAACTTTTTTTGTACAAGTTTTTCATTATTATAAGCCACTGAGATTCCTTTTACAATCAAAAAAACTCCGGCAGTCATGCACCGGAGCCTCCTTGATCAATATCTCTCTGTCTATTAACCGATAGATTAATAGAAACAAGAATATGAGCTGATCCTGCGTAAATCAATCCCGAAATAATACCAGAAGCGGCCTGACCAGCGGAAGCCGGCAGCTGAATTCCGGCCTACAAACGTAGGGTAATACCAGAAGCTTTCGCCGTTATTCAACCAGATATAAGTATTCCGGTAAAGACAGCCGCGGATCCCGCCCGGATCGACCGCCATCAGCGAAGGTGAAGACTGCTGCGGTACAGCGGCTGGCGGCGGCGCTGTTGGCGGCTGGCCAGGTGCTCCGGGGCCGGGTCCAAATCCTGGAGGACCGAAGGGTCCTCCAGGTCCAGGTCCGGGCCCAGGTCCAAATCCGGGTCCTTGCGGTCCAGGCGGAAACCCTGGCAGGCTAAAGGGTGAGAACATTCCCATTTCAAACACTCCTTGTCAAAGTAGGCTGATACACAGTATGCGGGAGTGCTTGACTGGGTTTGGGCTCTGCCGGGTTTATTTCATGCGCTTTAGCAGGTTCAGAACCGACTGAGCGGTTTCTGCCCGATTGGCTGCCGATGCCGGATCGAAGACGGATTCTCCCCGTCCGGACATCAGGCCCAATAAGATCGCTTTGTTCACGTCCTCCCCAGCCCAAGGTGACACCTGAGTGCTGTCCATATAGTTAGAAAGGAGATTCCCCCCTGCCATTTCCTCATTAGACAGCCACTCATAGGCTCTTACCAGCAATACCGCGATTTGCTCCCGAGTAACCGGCTCAGAAGGTGCAAAGCTGCTGTCGGTTATCCCTTGCACCAGCCCTGCCTGTACTGCGGCCGCAATGTCATCTGCATACCAGGCATTGTCCGGCACGTCTGTAAAGTCTGTATCCCCTGCAGACGTAGCCAGTCCCAAGGCTCTGACCAGCAGCGCGGTAAATTCTGCTCGCGTTGTTACTGCCCGGGGAACGAATCTCTCCTCGGTCATGCCCTCTACAATATGCTTGGCGGACAAGATTTGCAGAGTCCTGTGAGCCCAATGCGTCTCTGGCACATCCTCGAAGGTTTTGTTATATTCAAGAATCGCGTAGGTTCCCGGACGATCCAGCTCTGCCGCTGCCTCACTGCGTCCCTCCATGATCTCGCCACCGACAAACACCCAGGTGCTGCTTGAATCGTTATACCTATACATACCGATCAATTCCTCATCTACCTGAGTACTCAGGTACGGCATTTCCAGTCTCAGCGGTTCGCTAAAGGTATTCATATGCAGCTCCTCTCCCGCTGAGCTCCGAAGGTACATATGAACCTCCAATACTTCAGAGCCTGCCTTTAAGACGTCACTGTCTGTTCGCGGTGCTTCCTCATCAGGCTCTTGCAAAGAGACAATCATCTGTGCGTCTGTTACCGACGGATACAGTTTCTTCAGCTCTTGAAATGTAGAAAAGGGTACATGTAACGTTCCATGTTCCGATTGGACTTGAAGATGACTCCCATCCAGCCATTCATCGGCCTGATATGGCAAGACTGCTGCATCCATTCCTTGCTTGAGAGAGATGGATACGCCTCCTTGATCAGCATCCTTTTTCTGCAGCTCCGCAGAGCCAAAGCTCTGCTCCCCTTCTCTAACCGGGGGTTGCGGAGTCTGCGGACTTACAGGTGCAGGCGATGCCGGATTTGGCGTTACAGGAGGATTCGGTGACCCCGGAGGAGCCGGCTCCTCCGCTGCGGTGACCGTAATTTCAACCGTGTTCGTAGTAGCAGCAGCGGTATCCTGGAGCACAGACGCAGAAATCGTAACCGTGCCCTCCTTCAAACCGGTCAACACACCGTCTTCTATTGAAGCGATCGAAGCATCACTAATCTGGTACGTAATGTCCGTTCCATCGGAGTTACCATTAAGGCCGTTCATCAGCTGTAAGGTGACCGGCAGCTCCGTAGACTGTCCTACCGGAACGGAAGTCGATTCAGCGCTGAGCGATGCTCCGGTCATCCGCACCGGAAGCTTCATTAGCTCGGAGCCTTTTTTGTAATACACGCTGCCGTCCGGACCCAAAGCCATCACATGCACATCCGGCGTAATCAGCTTGTTGTAAGCCAGCGTCTGCGGATCAAACACCATCAGCTGTCTGCCAATGGTTGTATACAGCAGACCATCCGGAGCCCAGTACAGGAAGAACGGACGCCAGTTGCTCGCCTTCTGTCCGGTCGTTAAGATCCGGTAACGCAGGATATCCTTATTTTCCGGATCCATCACAAACAGGGCTGAGGAATTTTCCGACTCCAAGGACGTGCCCCACATGATCCCGTACAGATTGCCGTCCGGACCGATGCTGAGCTCTCCGATCATTTTAGGCTCAAAGCCAGGCACATTCGGGATAAACTCCGCTGTTTTGCTCGCTGTGGCCGCGTCCCATTCAAACATTTTTGCGGAGGTTTCACTTGGATCAATACCAAGCCCGCCCCAGATGGAAGAGCCTCCATACAGCTTCCCGTTATGATACGCAAGACCAATAATGCTCTGATTCTGAATGACATTCTGATACGTATTCCATTCATCGGTTGGCTCGTGGTATACCGTCAGTGCTCCTCCAAGCTGTCCGTAATCCGCCACGAAGCCGATAAACAGGCGGTCATCTCCGCTTGTAAAGGTCATCGTCCGGCTCTGCATTGCCGGTATATCGTGATAGAAGCCAGGGTTTACCCCCAGATTGTACGGCTGAGATAGATCATAGCGCCAGATCTTGGCCCCTCCGTAGAGTCCGAAATACACCTTGTTATTCAGGAAGCCCGTGCTGGAGATCTGATGCGGCTCCTTCTCTTGTCTTTCAAAATAGCCTTTATTCGTATCATAGATGCTCATAGCACCCTGATACCCGCCCATATAGAACTTGTTATCCGGTCCCAGCTCGAAGGAATTGATCTCAATCCCGCTCTTCGCTACATCCGGAACGTTCGTTTCCAGCGTATGGCTTACAGGGTCGAATATAGCCAGGTCCACTTCATTGGAAAGCATGGACAGCACCTTGCGTCCTGCATTCGGACCCTCGGTCAGCTCCACCCAATCCATCGCCATCAATCGCTTGTCTGGCAGAATCACTTGAGGCGTGACCGCTGCCGCTTCATTAGTGGCCCGGTTATAGGTCCACAACTCAGACGTATGCTGATTGCGATAATACATCAGGTCACTGTTGTGAGGAGATGGCGGTGAGATTTTGCCATCGGATGCCTCCGGATCCTCGTAAAGAAGACGTTTAACTGTAGTATAGGTAATGGTCTCTCCGCCAGCGTCATAATTGTTCTCATCTTCATTCATAATGAGCAGAGAGGTGCCATGAGTGAGGTACAGCTTCTGATCATATACCTCAATGCTGGAGATCCCTGCCCGGATTCCGGTAATCGGTGTATTGATCTCGATCCTGTCACCGGTTTGGCGGTCAATCCGGATAAGATGGCCCTCTGTCGTAATGCCGGCATAGAAATATTTGTCCGTCACACCGGAGCCGCGCACATACTCTTGTCCCGGATACAAGGTGCCGTAGTCACTATACTGTCCGGTCGAAATGTCATACTCGAATGCTTTGGAATCCGGATACGTGGAGCCGTAAATTTTACCGTCTGCGCTGGCGTCCAGATCCCAGATCCATTTGTTCGACGGATTTTCACCCAGGCTTTCCAGCTCCTGCGTCACTCGATTATAACGATACATAATACCGGACTGCGTCCCCGCAACATAAGGGTTTCCGTCCGACCCTACCGTAACGGCCCAGATCACGTCAGTAGACGGAATCTCCGCTGTGAATTTCACATCCCCCGTTATAGCGTCAAGTGCGTAGAACTGCGCGGGGGAGCCACTCGCACCAAAATAAATTTCACCGTTACCGATCGCCCCGCCGTTCGTCTTTGCGACTACCGTTGCATCTCCCAAAGAGACAGGCTCACCAAACTCGGTGGTCATCGTAAGCACGGTCACTTCCTCAAAGGTGACGTCATCATAATAAGCATCAACATCAATCGTGCTGTATCCCGAATATAGCAAAATGCGTGCTTTTACCGCTCCGGCAGGGGCTTTGCCTTCAACGGTAACCCGGTTCCAGGATTGTACAGGGGCCTCTGCGCCCTGAGACATGGAGCCGACCTCATCGTTTGATGCATCGTAATATTTAATATAGATTCGCCCAGAGCCCTCGGCAATGTACAGATTGGTAGAAGCCCCGTATGACTTGCCCGCCTCGACATCCATATAGTCACTGTAAACCAAGACCGCAGATTCACTGTTATCATCGGTAATTCTAAGGCTGTGGCTGCCACTGGCTGCCTGTACCTGACTCACCTCTACCATCGTATTTGCCTTCAATGGATTCGGGCTCGTTGTCCAGCCCGGGATGACACCGTCATTCACCGGCTGCTCGAACCCGGCATTGGGAGGTGTAGTTTCCTCCGCGCTCACCTGGTATCTATACGCCTGAACATGATCGTAATAGCCTTTGAACGTATTGTCCCGATGCGAGTACAGGAACACAATCGCGTACTGCGCCCCTTCCGGAACCGGCGGTGTATCTCCGCCTAGCTGCACCCATTGCCCCTGAACAACCTCGGCTGCCGGAATTTTAAATTTGACGTCCTGGTACTGAATTCGGTTGGCATTGGTAATGACATCGGAGTTGAAATAGCGAACCCACATATCGATACCGCCATCTGATCCCGTCGTGCTGAACTGCTCTGCATATACACTGGCTGTAACATTCAGAATCTCGCCCTCTTGAACAGCAAATGCCTTACTTTCAACACCTACATTCTGCTGATCAACGTCAAAATGAATGCTTTGATTCCCCGTGGCATACACGGAATCACTGACCGTAACGCCAGCTGAAACCCCGCTGATCCAATATCTCCAATCCATCGGAAGCCCTTTATCGTTCGGCTCGCCCTCAAAGTCTCCATTCTCCAAGCCCACTGGAAGCAGCTGTGGACTGGAATCTCCATACACCTGCTTGTCCGGCATGTTCCATGGAACCATAGTCAGAGTCAATGCGACCGTCAGTAAGACAGCCATGCTTCTGCGGAGTGCTCTGTGCAACGTCATCTTCCTTCATCTCCTCGCTTCGTATTTGGGTTCACCAGCTTTGAATCCGCTTACAAAGGTAGATCCTTAGACCGTGCTGACTGCCTTTAGGCACCGCCGGATCCCCAGATCCAGGTATGTACGTGAGAGCTGCAGTCCCCTCAACTGGATCATATGATGATCATAACAGCCGTTTTTTGATTGCACAACCTTGATGTAATGTATTTACAATGACCAAAATATGACCATAAATATTTGCACCAGAGCATAGACTCTTCTGGTATTTCAATTTCGGCATACAAAAAAGCTCCCGCAGCGGAGGGGGCCGCTGAAAAAGTCCTGACTAAATCGAAGAAGGTACTGCACCCGAAATAATTAAGGGAGCAGTACCTTTTTTTGTTGTTAAATAAGGTTAACGCAAAAGATGGTGTATCCGCCAACGAAGGCGTGGTCGCTGCAGGAAGAGGGGGCTTCCGATCGCTCCTTCGTCATCTACTGCAAAACCGTTAAGATAGAATGGAAGCCCTCTGTTCCAGAATCAACCTTCGTTTTCATTCAGCCCGTACACGTCCTTGTATGACCTGATCGTGCCTAAAGACAAAAAAGCGTCGCGGCTGGCGTAACTGTAAAACCCTGATGGGCGACACGCGTATTCGGAGAAAGACAACCTGATCTACACCAAAGGGGAGCATATCATCGCTTTTATTGCGAGCTCGGTGCCCCTTTTTTTATATTAAAGTCTTTTGAAACTTAATTATGGTAGTTCTTCAGTGGCCTCCAGAGGAGCAGGCTTATCTCATTCGCCTGTGCTGTTAGGGAGCTACACTATTATTTTCTTTTGGATAAATTGAACTATTTATTCACCGGGTTTCTCAACTCCAGCAGTCGCTGAACCCGCTCCCACACGGCCTCCGCCTCCTCCATGCCGGCCCAGAATAGCATTAGCTCCCGCCGAATAGCAATAATATCGCGGTGATGCAGACCCAGATCTGTCATCAGCTTGAAAGTGGGGATAATTTCACGATACATATGAAACCGGGAAGGCCGATGAAGCTCATCCACGCCCTTCCATTCTGCAGCCCGCTCCAAACTCGGAATCGAGAGTGTTTGCCTGCGGATCATGAGCTGCGCCTCCTCGGAGAGGAGAAAGTCCACCAGCAGCTTGGCTGCATGCTTGTGCCTGGATCTTGCATTGACCGCGAGCCCGGTGGTCAGCAGCAGTGTTGCGGGAGTGTCCCTTCTCGGGATCGGCGCAATGTCATAATCGACGTCGGCCGATTGCATTTTATTGAGGCTGTAATAGGTACACAGAATCATGGAGGCTTTGCCTCTTGCAAACAGCTCTTCCACATCGGCATTGCTCTCGGAGAAATGAAGCGGTGAGTAGCTCTGGTTAACAATCAGGTCCCGGCACTGCTCAATGCTGGCTATGAACTTCGCCTTCTCTGTCTCTGCGTTCTCCGCACCGTTTACAAATCCGTTCTGCAGCAGCATGATCGGCCATCGGTTGCTCGACGGCATATGATAATAGAATCCGAAGCCGCCATGATCGGCAGCCAGCTTGGCAGCCGCTGCTTTCAGATCCTCCCAGGTCCAGCTGCTGTTCGGCTCTGTCAGTCCGCTTTGTGTAAAATGAGATTGATTATAAGCCAGGATGACCGGCGAGAAAATCCATGGAACGGCCAGCAGCCGTTCATTATAGGTGAATAGTTTTGAGAGAAATTTATAGGTTCCCGGGAAGGAATCCAGCTCCTCCAGATACTCCGACTCGGTGTCTGTGCTGAACAGCTTGAAGTCACTGTAATTCATCGTCATGACATCCAGCCAATCATTGTCCATGAACTCCTTCACTGTCGTATGATAGGGATCATACGGCAGAAGAAAGCTCTGCACCTCAATCTGGGGATATTTAGCGTGAAAAGCCTGCAGCAGAGCATCCAGTTTCGCTTCCTTGGCTATATTCTTATAGCAGCCAAGCTTGATCTTGATCTGGCGCTCCGGGACGGGGTGCAGCACCCGCGCTCCTACCTTGGGCAGCTTCATAATCAGCTCTTCCTCGCTTAGCAGCTCCAGCCCCTTGCGGACCGAATTCTTGCTCAGTCCATACTGCTCTCCAAGCTCGGCGATCGACGGCAGCATCTCTCCCGGAGCATAATTACCGCTTACGATCTGATTTCTCAGCGTGGCGATCATATGATCCAGCCGTTTATGAAATGTGCTTCGCTGTGGTTTCTTGCCTGTCATGGATTCTATTGCTCC
The DNA here is from genome assembly GCF_044383795.1 of Paenibacillus sp. JSM ZJ436. Classification (NCBI taxonomy): domain Bacteria; kingdom Bacillati; phylum Bacillota; class Bacilli; order Caryophanales; family Paenibacillaceae; genus Paenibacillus; species Paenibacillus sp. JSM ZJ436. The sequence continues at coordinate 209,558 of NZ_JBISEO010000003.1, read as the reverse complement.
TTTTTACTGACTTTTCCTGTCCTCGACAATATTCGTAAAGCATACCATATCCAAAATGTTCCCGTCTATTTCTTCTAAGCCAAAAGCCCCCCAGCGCATAGTCCTGGAGAGCTTGTATCCAACTCGTATCCTATATTTGAAAAAAAGACTGCATCACCTGTTACAAAGTTACCAGCTGCGGCTTGCACAAGCGGATGTAGCGGTCGCTCATCGCTTCCACATCGGCCTGGTCATGCGTAACAAACAGGCAAGTCATCTGGGCTGCTTTGACGATGTCCCGCAGCTCCCGCCGAATGGAGTGCTTCAGCTCTGCATCCAGGCTGCTGAACGGCTCATCCATAAGCACCACATTCGGCCGCGGGGCCATCGTGCGTGCCAGTGCAACCCGCTGCTGCTGTCCGCCGCTCAGCTCATGGGGATAACGATCCTCAAAGCCCTCCATCCGGATCAGCTCCAGGAGCTCGGCGACCCGCTGTGCCCGTTCTTTGCGGGATTGCTTATGCAGTCCAAAAGCGATATTGCTTCTTACATTCATATGCGGAAACAAGGCGTAGTCCTGACTGACCATGCCGACCCCGCGGTGCTCCGGCTGTACAAAGGTGTGAGCGCCATTCACCTGAACCCCGTTGATCCGAATGACGCCGGAGTCCGGCGCCTCCAGGCCGGCGATCAGGCGCAGCAGCGTGCTTTTTCCATTCCCGCTGCTGCCGACGATGCCGACGATTTCTCCCTGCTCCACCGCCAGGCTCAGCTCCTGAATGACCGGCTTTATCGCTCGAGCATAGCTGAAGGTCAGCTGCTCAATCTCAACAATACTCATGCTTCCCACCTCTTATCCAGATTGTGAAGTACATATACCGAGATAAAGCTGATGCTAATAATAAGCAGTGCCGGCACCGAGGCCTCATGAATCTGCTCATTATTGGCATATTGATACGTCTTCGTAGATAACGTTTCAAAATCAAACGGACGCAGCAGCAGCGCCAGCGGCAGCTCCTTGCAGATTTCAACAAAGGTCAGTATGCAGCCGCTGAGGACAGCTCCTCGAATCAAAGGAAGCTCGATCCTCCAAAAGGTCGCCAGTCTGCTTCTGCCAAGCAATCGTGAGGCTTCCGTATAGCGCGTGCCTGTCTTCTCGAAGCCAACCTCCACGGCATTATAGCCTGTCGCCATAAATCGGACCACATACCCGAAGATAAGCATCCCGGCTGTCAGACTCAGGATCACAGGGGTTCCTGTTCCTCCCAATGCAGCATGCAGCTTGATATAAGCCTGGTCGAGACGGAGGAAGACGCCCAGCACACCGATTGCGATAATAGCACCGGGAATAGAGTAGCCGGCAATAACCAGCCGGGACAGCAGTGCAGCCCCCCAGGTCCGTGAGCGGGTGGCATTGCCGACCACAAGCGACAATATCATGATGATGGCTGTTGCGGCAGCCGCTGTATATAAGGTTCTTCCTACATAATACATGAACTGATCATTCCACACATCCCGGAACGTCCAGCCTGCCCAGACAGAAAGCTGCACGATCGGTACAGCAAACGCTGCCGCCAGTACAGCAGCCCCGTATAGCAGAATACCCATTCCCTTGACCCGGCTCAGCTTCGCTGGCTGCAGCGGTTTAGACTTGCTGGTGCTGGAGCTGAATCGGCGGCTGCGGCGCAGCAGGCGCTCCAGCAGGAATATGCCGGCCAGAACGACCATCAGCCAGGCGGCAAGCCTCATGGCTGAATTCACATCATACATCCCGAACCAGGTTTTGAAGATGGCCGTTGTAACGGTCTGAAGTCCAAAGTACTGGGTAACCCCGTAGTCGCTAAGCACTTCAAAGACGACCAGACTCACCCCCCCAACAATCGCCGGGCGGCTAATCGGCATGACGACACGAAAAAAAATCGACAGGCTGCCTCTTCCCAGCAGTCTTGCATTCTCAATAAAGGCCGCACTTTGCCTCTCCAGAAAGGCTCGCGTTACGAGATACACATAGGGATACAGAAATAAGGTGAATACGACGACGGCGCCGCGCATAGAGGTCAGGCTGATCCACTCCTGAGAGGGCTCAAGTCCGAAATCCCGCAGCGTAACCTGTACCACTCCGGTGTAGCTGAACATCGTACTGTACGTATAAGCCCCGATATAGGGCGGAACCGCCAGAGGCAGCACCAGCGCCCAGCGCAGAATGGATCTTCCCGGAAAATCAAACACGGTCACAAACCACGCCAGCGATACGCCCAGCAGCATCGTTGTAACCGCTGTTATTCCAGTCAGAATCAGCGTCTCCAGCATGTAATCCTTAATCAAGTATTGCTTAATATGGGCCCAATGCTCACTCGGTGGTTCAAAGATCGATAGAAATACAAACAAAATAGGCAGCAGTATCACTGCCGCCCCCAACATGCTGATGAGCCACCAGCCGTTTAGCTTATTTATAAAATACGAACGTATCTGTCTAAAAAGCATGTATTATTTCCAACCTGTCTTATTCATGATTTCTACAGCTTCAGCGTTACGCTCACCCAGCTTGCCAAGCTCAATCACCTGAGTCTTGAAGCTGCCCCAGGATTTGAGAAGCTCCGGAACTTCAGCTTCCGGGTTCACTGGGAATTCGTAATTCTCTTTCGAGATCATACCTTGAGCTTCCTTACCTGTCAAGAATTCAATCAGCTGAACTCCATAATCCTTGTTCTTGGCATGCTTGGTCAGGGCTGCACCGCTGACGTTGATATGGGTTCCGGTCGTCTCCTGGTTCGGGAAGAATACGCCAACCTGATTCCCAACCTTCACTTCTTCCGGATCTGCAGAGTTCAGCAGCAAGCCGATATAATACGTGTTCATAATCGCTACATCGCCAACGCCTGCTACAACGGCTTTGGCCTGATCGCGGTCATTGCCTTCCGGCGTGCGGGCCATATTCGCCACCAGACCTTGGGACCATTGCTCTGCCTGCTCCGCACCGTTCAGCTCGATAAAGGAAGCCAGCAGCGATTGATTGTACAGGTTAGAGGATGGACGAACCAGCACTTTTCCCTTCCAGTCGGGACCTGCGAGATCTTCATAAGTGGACAACTGCTCCGGCTTCACCCGATCCTTGGAATAGACGATGACACGGGCACGGCTGGACAAGCCAACCCATTGATTCTCAGGGTCGCGCAGCTCTTGAGGCACCTGCTGATTTACGGTTTCAGACGTAATTGGCTGCAGGATGTCCGCCTGCTTGGCCGTGTTCAGCACACCGCCGTCAACGGTCATGAACACATCTGCCTGTGTATTTTCACCTTCGCGCTTCAATCTTTCAATTAATTCCTCCGCCTTGCCGTCAATCACCTTGACCTCAATGCCGGTTTCTTCTTTAAACTTCTCGAACAATAGCTTGTCTACATCATAGCTGCGGGAGGAGTAAACATGAACCACTTTCTCGGTTTCCGCAGCCGTGCCGGCTGCGCCTCCGGTGCTCTCCTCTGCTTCTTTCTCAGCACCGCAGCCTGCCAGCAGGCCTGCTGCCATCACAATACTTACCATAGGCGCTACAAACTTCCGAAATTTCAATCTCGACACTCCCTTTTTTATGTAAATGATTATCATTATCACTTGCTACCCGAAATGAATCATAATTCATTACGTTTAACCTGTCAAGCATTACTTATGCGGCTTCTTCTACTATTCCCGGCGGCGGCGGAATATACATATCAATAGCCCTGCGAAGAAATGGAGGAACACAAAATGCCATCCACGGACCTGAAAAAGCTGGAGTATGCTATTGCCGAAATTACCGAGGTCGCCGCAAGCCTTGGCCTGGATTTCTATCCCATGCGCTATGAGATTTGTCCGTCGGACATTATTTATACGTTCGGAGCTTATGGTATGCCTACCCGCTTTTCTCATTGGAGCTTTGGAAAGACGTTTAACAAAATGAAGCTCCAGTACGACCTGGGCCTAAGTAAAATTTACGAGCTTGTTATCAATTCCAACCCCTGCTATGCGTTTCTGCTGGACAGCAACTCCCTCGTTCAGAACAAGCTCATTGTGGCGCACGTGCTGGCCCATTGCGATTTCTTCAAGAACAATGCCCGCTTCTCCAAGACCAATCGCAATATGGTCGAGAGCATGACCGCGACTGCAGAACGAATCAGTGACTACGAGAAGCAGCACGGAGCCTTGGTCGTGGAGCAGTTTATTGATGCCGTGCTCGCCATCCAGGAGCATGTCGATCCTTCCATCGTGAAGCCTTACCGGATGTCGAAGGAGGATTATGTTTCTTCCATGCATCAGCGCGCCTCTTCTAAAGGAAAGGCTGCCGCCGCTTCACCCTATGACGACCTGTGGTCGCTGGAGAACTCCAAGGAGCCGGAGAAGAAAAAAGCGCCACCGATATTCCCTCCCCGGCCGGAAAAGGATCTTCTATGGTTTATTGAGGAGTATTCATCCATTCTCGAGCCGTGGCAGCGGGATATTCTGACCATGCTGCGCGATGAAATGCTCTATTTCTGGGCACAAATTGAAACCAAGATTATGAATGAAGGCTGGGCCAGCTTCTTCCACCAGCGAATCATGCGGGAGCTGGATCTGACCGCGGAGGAAACCGTGGAATATGCCAAGCTGAATGCCTCCGTCGTCCAGCCTTCCAAGCATACGTTGAATCCGTATTATCTGGGCCTGAAAATATTCGAGGATATTGAGAAGCGGTGGGATCATCCCTCCCCGGAGGAAAGGGAACGGTTCGGCCGGGTTCCCGGCAGCGGCAGGGAAAAGATGTTCGAGGTCCGCGAAAATGATGCCGATATCTCCTTCATCCGCAATTATTTGACGAAGGATCTGGTTAAGGAGCTGGATCTGTATGTGTTTGAGAAAAAGGGCCCGGAGTGGAAAATTACCGATAAATCCTGGGAGAACATCCGGGATCAGCTCGTTTACGCCCGCGTTAACGGCGGCTTTCCTTACCTTGTCGTCAAGAACGGAGACTACCTCGGCCATGGCGAGCTGTACCTGCTGCATCAGTTCGAAGGACAGGAGCTGGATTTGAAGTATGTAGAGCGTACACTGCCCTATGTATATCAGCTGTGGGGAAAGACCGTTTACCTGGAAACGGTGGTCGAGGAGAAGCCGCTGCTCATGGTATACGATGGCAAAAAGGTAAGCCGCAAATTTCTATAAATCCATACGAAGCAGGGCTGATCCGCGGTCAGAATAAATCTGCCGCAGATCAGCCCTGCTTCTTGCGCTTCTTAAAGAATCCCGACTGCAGGCTCGGCTGCTGCCGCTGTCCGCACTTCGCCTTCATCCGGCTGACCGGTACGCTGCAGCGCCTCCAGATCATTCGCCAGCTTCTCCATCATCTTGACGAATGAGGACAGCTCCTGCGAGCTGGCCGCCTGATGGCGTGCATTCATCGCCGACTGCTCCGAGTCCTGCTCCACCTGCTCCAGCTTGGCGATAATGCTGCTCACCTTATCCTGGATCTGCTCCATCGCACCGCGCGAGTGACTGGCCAGCTTGCGCACCTCGCCGGCTACCACCTCAAAGCCTCGTCCAAATTCCCCGGCATGTGCCGCTTCAATCGCAGCATTCAAGCCCACCAGATGGCTCTGATCGGCAATTTCCCGGATCAGGATGCCCATTTCGTCAATCTGGCGGACCTCCTGGTTCAGCTCTCCCGTCAGCTCATAGGCTTTGTCCTGCGCTTCAGCGGCCCGGGCTGCATTATCTGCCATGACCGCTGCACTCTGATCCAGCTCCACAATCATCGCGCTGAGCTCCTGAACTGCCGCCGTAATGGTTTCCAGCATATGCTGCTGCTCGTCCGCCAGCTGCTGAATATGCTCCTTCTCCTTTAATTCATAAGCTTCCAGCACCAGCTGGGAATCCAGGTTAAACATTTTACTAAGTGCATGCACGACCTGCATCCAGCTTCCGGGCGCTTCCCGCTGAAGCAGCTCCGCTGCAATATCCAGATATATCATATATGAACCGAGATAATAGTCCGTCGTCAGCCCGATCCGTGAATGAATCTGACCCACGAAAATCCGGTTGTTAATATAGGCCTCATCAATCATACCTGCCGCCAGAGACATCCAGTACTGACGCTGCGTTTCCTTCAGACGCTCCAGACTGGAGTGGCGCTCAATAATCGCCTTCAGCTCCTGCCGGCTTGCCATCTGCTGATACAGCCGGTCCACGACCTCGTTGACAATCTTCTCAAATACCTGCTTGTGATCCGTAAGAAGCTGGAGCTCCTTCTCCTGCAGACCCATGTAGCTCAATTGCTGAAGTCTCTCCGGCGAAACATTAATCATCATCCACTCATCTCCTAAGGCTGTAGTCCGGTAGTCCTTCTCTTACATTCTTTACCTCGTCCCCCGGTTCATTATAGACCAAGATACCCTGAATTTCCCAAGCCTAAAGACCTAATTGGTCGTACATATGCACCAGAACATGCCAAAAACGGCCTCTTGAGAGGCCGTTAGGGAGATGGCTATGGAAATGAATTTACCGGTTCAGCAGACTGCCGACATACCGCAGCAGCTCATTGGCACAGACCGGACAGTAGCCATGCTCATCAATCAGGCGAGTACTGACCTCATTGATCCGCTTCAGCTGGACGGCATCCGGAGTTTTCGTGGATGTCGTAATTTTGACAATATCCTTCAGATCTGCAAACAGCTTCTTCTCAATCGCTTCCCGCAGACGCTCGTGATTGGAATAGTCGAATTTTTTGCCCTTGCGGGAATACGCGGAGATTCGAATCATAATTTCCTCGCGGAATGCTTTCTTGGCATTTTCAGACACGCCGATCTGTTCCTCGATGGAACGCATCAGGCGCTCATCCGGATCCATCTCCTCATCGGTCAGCGGATCGCGGATTTTGGTCCAGTTGCAGAACGCTTCAATATTGTCGAGATAGTTCTCGAACAGCGTCTTGGCCGACTCCTCAAAAGAGTATACAAACGCCTTCTGCACTTCTTTTTTGGCCAATTCGTCATACTCCTTGCGGGCTGCCGAAATAAAGTTGAGGTACCTCTCCCGCTCCTCCTTGGTAATGGAAGGATGCTGGTCCAGACCGTCCTTGATCGCTCTGAGCATATCCAGCGCATTGATGCATTGAAGGTCCTGCTTGATCAGTGCGCTTGAGATCCGGTTGATGACATATCGCGGATCGACGCCTGACATCCCCTCCTCCAGGAACTCATTCTGCATTTCCTTCAAATCTGCTTCCTTGTAGCCCTCAATTTCCTCGCCGTCATACATACGCATTTTCTTGATGAGGTCCATGCCCTGCTTCTTCGTTTCCTTTAATCTTGTCAAAATGGTAAAAATCGCAGCCGACCGCAGTGCATGGGGAGCCACATGGATATGGCGCATATCACTTTGGCCGATCAGCTTCTCATATATTTTTTCCTCATCGGTGACGCGCAGATTGTACGGGATCGGCATCACGATCATTCGGGACTGCAGCGCCTCGTTCTTTTTGTTCGCAATAAAGGCCTTGTACTCGGACTCGTTCGTATGGGCAATGATGAGCTCATCCGCGCTGATCAGTGCAAAGCGGCCGGCTTTGAAATTACCCTCCTGTGTCAGGGACAGCAGGTTCCACAGAAACTTCTCGTCACACTTCAGCATCTCCTGAAATTCCATCAGGCCGCGGTTCGCCTTATTCAGCTCTCCATCAAAGCGGTACGCCCGGGGATCTGATTCCGAGCCGAATTCAGTAATCGTTGAGAAATCAATGCTGCCCGTCAGATCGGCAATGTCCTGTGATTTGGGATCGGAAGGACTGAATGTGCCGATGCCGGTGCGGCCTTCCTCCGAGATCAGCACGCGCTCTACCATCACAGACTGGATGTCACCGCCGTATTCGGTTCTTAGCCTCATCTGGCAGGAGGGACAGAGATTGCCTTCAATTCTGACGCCGAGCTCCTGCTCCACCTCGGGCCTTAGCTCCAGCGGGATCAGATGCAGCGGCTCCTCGTGCATGGGACAGCCCGCAATCGCATATACTGCACCGCCGGGCGTTCGGGAATACTTCTCCAGTCCTCGCTTCAGCAGTGTAACGAGTGTCGATTTGCCGCCGCTGACAGGTCCCATCAGCAAAAGAATCCGTTTTCTAACGTCCAGTCGCCGGGCCGCAGAATGAAAATATTCCTCCACAAGCTTTTCCACCGCACGGTCCAGCCCGAAGATTTCCTGCTCAAAAAACTTGTATTTTTTGCGTCCGCCGCTCTCCTCCACGCCGTAGGATTCAATCATGTCATAGACCCGCGCATGGGCGGTTTTCGCCGGCGCCGGGTTTGTTTTCAACAATTCTATATAATCTTTGAATGTACCTTTCCATGCCAAGCGGTCGCTTTCTGCCTGATACGATGCGATGCGTTCAAAAATATCCATCCCATGACCTCCTATGACTTCAAACTTTGAGGATTGGTTCTTTTCGCTTCCCAAGACTCCTTCACGCCTTCAGCCACCGAAAAAAGTGTATTACATACCTATGCGGCAGGCGCGGAATAGTTGACCTCATTTCATAGGAAAGCCGCTCTTTTTTCGCCTAGAGCCTCCGGATTTGCGGCAAGGAGACCCGCACCTGTTCCCAGCATGTTATACTGATGGAACAAATATTTCGCGGCACAAGCGGCCTAAACAGACTATGTATGGACATAAAGGAGAGAAGCCATGGCGATTCAGCACGAAGCCGAGCTGTATGCTCCATTAAAGGCTTTTTTTGAGGAAGAAGGGTATGCTGTCAAGGGTGAGGTACGCCACTGTGATCTGGTGGGCATAAAGGAAGGCAGCGGGGAGCTGCTCATTGTAGAAATGAAAAAAACGTTCAACCTCGCTCTGCTGCTGCAGGGCGTCGAACGCCTGAAGATGAGTCCGTTTGTGTATTTGGCGGTGGAAAAGTCCCGCGCCAAGAAGGGGGCCGTCAACCAGCGCTGGGGCGAGCTTACGGCTCTGTGCCGGCGGCTGGGACTGGGGCTCGTGACGGTCACCTTCTACAAAACAAAGCCGCCCTTTGTCGAGAAGCTGTGCCGTCCTGCCGAGGAGCCTCCGTCCCCGCGGGGCTCTGTCCGCAAGCGGGACCGGCTGCTGCTGGAGTTTCACGAGCGGAGCGGAGATTATAACACCGGCGGCGTCACGCGCGCCAAGCTGATTACCGCCTACCGCGAGAAGGCGCTGCGCGTCGCGCAAGCCGTTGCCGCCTTGAATGCCCATGCAGAGGACGCGGCAGACAGCCTGAAGGGGACGTCTCCGGCGGCGGCCAAAGAGGCGAGCGGCATCGGGAATGCCGCCGCTATATTGCAGCGCAATTATTACGGGTGGTTTGAGCGGACTGGCCGGGGCCGGTACGTCCTGACCTCCGAAGGCTTTGCGGCGCTGGACAAGTATGCTGCGGTGCTCCCTGCCCCGAAGGCCTGATCTCTCTGATTTCTCTGATCTCTAGCTGCGGGCCGTAAACTCTCTCAGCGCTTCGCTGATCAGATTCATGCCGAGCATGAGCTCATCCCGGCCGGGATGGGTGAAATTGAGGCGGATATAATCATGATTCTCTCCGTCCGGCGAGCACATGGAGCCCGGCAGGAAGCTGACCCCCTTCAAGGCCGCAGCCTTGAGCAGGACATCGCCGCTCAGTCCGCCCGGCAGCCTGACCCACAGGAACATGCCGCCCTTCGGCAGCTCATAGGAAGCACCGCTCCAGGCACTGCGCCGCAGGAGCTGATCCATCAGCTTCAGGCGGGTGACATACTCCCGGTTCAGAGCGCTGAGATGCTCCTCCAGATGGAAGTGCCGGGATAACAGCAAATGATGCAGCATCCGGTGGATGAGCATGCTGGACTGCCAGTCTGCCATAAGCTTGACAGCCGTCATCATGGAGATGACCTCGCTTGGCCCCGCTGCCCAGCCCGTACGCAGCGCCGGCGCCACCGTCTTACTAAAGGAGCCGACATACAGCACCTGCTCGCCCTGCCTTTCCTCCAGCGCCGCCAGCGGCGGAAGAGGCTGGGCCGCAGGACTGCCGGGAAAGCAAAGCTCGCCGAGGGAATCATCCTCTACGACCAGCAGAGAAGTTCCGGCGATGACCTTGAGCACCTCAAGGCGCCGTTCCAGCGACCAGAGGGCACCTGTCGGATTATTGAAGTTCGGGGCCGCAAAGAACAGCTTCGGCTGATGCTTAAGCAGCAGCTCGGCCAGCTGCTTCGGCAGCACACCGTCATGGTCGCCGGGAACGGGGATCATGCGGACACCATGAAGGCGCAGCACCTGCAGGAGGCCCGGCGATGTCGGATTCTCGACCAGTACGGTGTCTTCGGGGTTCGTGCAGGAGCGGACCAGCAGATCCATCGCCTGCTGGGTTCCCGTCGTCAGCAGAATGCGGTCCGGCTCCATATGCAGTCCCTTGCGCCGGCTCCAGCTCTCGCTGAGCCACTGCCGCAGCGGTCCGTAGCCCTCCGCCTCCCCGTATTGCAGGGAGCGGGGATCGGCGGAAAGCACAGAGCCGGCGGCCTCCGCCAAGGCGGATACCGGAAACAGCTCCTCCGCTGGCAGCTCTTCCGCCAGAGAAATCAAAGAATCCCGCTTCGCAAGCTTCTGGACACTGCGCAGCGGGGAGGTTAGTAGAGAATGTGTACGGGAAGCAAAGGAATACTGCATCTAGGCCTCCTCCTTCATCCGTGAATACGTGAATACGTGAATATCACACCCACTAAGACTATTCTTGGACCATCCAGATTATAACTCAGCGAAGCACCTAGGCATACTGCTGTCGCCCCTTGCGGGTGTAAAGAGCGTATTTCTCGATCGCTTGAGCTCTCGTATTCACACCCAGCTTGACGTAAATTTTACGCAGATAGTTGTCGATAGAACGGCGGCTGACCTCGATTTCAACTGCGATTTTATCATACGTAATGCCCTGCACGATTCGTTCCATAATGAAGGTCTCTGTTTCAGTTAACGGCAGATTGCCCTCGGCGATCGGCGAGGCAGGGAGCGGCCAGATGGCCTGCTTGACCCACTCCAAAGGCAGTGCAGTGACATCTTCGCGCAGGCCGGCAATCAAATGAATGAGCTGAAAGGGCGATGCCTGCTTGGACAGCATCCCGCTTGCCCCCCGGCTGATCAGGCCCTGGAGAAGCGATAAGCCATCATGATCGGTCATCATCACGACATGACTTTGTGGAGACACCTGCTTCATTTTCTCCAGCACCTGCTCTGCGGATTGCTCGCCCAGACGATAATCCAGCAGCACGAGATTCGGCCTGTGGTCTTCGACAAATTTCACACCCTCCTGGCCATTCTGTATCATTCCGATCACCTGCAAGTCCTTTTGTTCCTCCAGAATCAACTTGGTGCCCAGCATACTCGTAGGATGACTTCCAATGATGGCGATCTTCCAAACCTGACTCATGTTAACCCCCCTGTTTCCTGTTTCAACACGTGGTAATTTTCGTTAAACAATGTAGTGTGCCCTAAAACCAGCAGATCTCCGAGCCGCCTTCGCACGAATTCCGGTTGTTTGCCGCTTTGGCGTATCAGACACGAAGAGATCCTATCCAGCGCAGGCAGAGTAAGGCATTAGGCTCAGTTCATGCATCTATAACATGGCAAATGGCTTATATGTATCTCTCTTTGCTAGCAAATCTATACAGATTGTATCCTATTCTTGTTATTATAGGCAATCTCTTTTTCGTCAAATGTCATTTTTTGTTCGTCTTTGCGAAATATATGCACGCGTGATAGAATGATGATTGGAAAAATTGATAGGAATTACAAGGGGTGAAGAGATGCCAATACTGCAAACAGAGAATGAATCTCCCTATCCATCCCGCGAAGCTTCCAGAAAGAGCCCGAAAGCGCGTTACTTTTGGTTGTTTTGGCTATTCATGATCGGAGCGGGAGTGGCTGCCGCCTACTATTACAGTAATCATCTGCAGCAGGAGATGATGCTGGGGCTTCAACAGGATACACAGCGAGAAATGGCAGCATTGAAAGCTCAGTACGACAGCCGTTTTGCAGAGCTTTCAGCACAGATGAGTGAGATTGACAGCAAGGTGCAGTCGTTTAATGAGCTGCTTACCTTTACGAAGGATCAGGCCACCGGGGAGACGGACAATAGCAACAAGCTGTATACACAGCTGAATGATGTCAGGCAGCAGCTCTCCAAGCTGGAGAAGAAGCTGGAGCTGTTGAAATGAGATCTATGATTCAGATGACACCCAAGCAAGTCAACCGGTTGTTCCTGCTGGTGCTGGCCCCTTTTATCGGGATCGGGCTGAGCATCTGGCTCTTGAGCGAGCCTCCGCGGCTGCAGCTGGATATTTCGAGCTATACTCCGCAGCAGAGCCTGGAGACGCAGACCGGAAACGTCAGTCGAGGGCTGGAGCTTGCCAGTGCTACAGTCGATCAGACGATTGCTTCTATTGAAAGAACAGGTCAGCTATATCGTCAGACCACCTCTGCCATGAACAGCATCCGGGCCCAGGCGGAGTCTCAGGCCGGATTACCGGAATACATTTATAACCGCCGGATTACGAGCAAGCTGGGGCGTCCCATCGAAACGGTGAATACCGAACGGATCACGCTGGAGCTGTATAAGGTGAATCCGGGCTATTATCAGGGACATGCACTGAAGATCAAGCTGAAGGATCCGAACGCCATGACCATGGTTCTCGGCAACGGCCAGCCGGGCAAAGCCATCACCACCCTGCAGGCGGTACGAAATCATGGAGCGGTGGCCGGCATTAATGCTGGCGGGTATGCGGATGGTAATGGCGGACGCCACCCTTTAAGCACCACCTTCATCAACGGAAGCTATGTTACCGGATTTCAGCCCAGCTTCAAGGATCTTGCCTTTGTCGGCTTGAATGAAGACGGCAAGCTCATCGGCGGGAAGTTCAAGAGCCGGGATGAGCTGGATCGACTGAAGCCGAAATATGGCGCAACCTTCGTGCCTGTCCTTATGAAAAACGGGGTGAAAACGCCAATTCCGGCGAAGTGGAAGACCGATCCTACGCGCGCGCCCCGCACTGTGATTGGCAACTACAAGGATGATCAGCTGCTGATTCTCGTCACGGAAGGATATAATGAAACCGGAAATTCAGGTGCAACCCTGCAGGAGCTTCAACGAAAGCTGGAGCAGCTCGGCGTGAAGGACGCTTACAATCTGGATGGAGGAGGCTCCTCCTCCCTCATTCTGAACGGCCGGGTAGTAAACCGACCTTCGGATGGACAGCTTCGCCCGGTACCGACACACTTTCTCTTTTTTAAATAGCACACAGGTAGCATGAACTTACATGCATATTGCCATTTCTTTTTTGGGGCATGCTGGGTATAATAGAGAGTAGCTTAGCAGGAGGTGGCCTTAAATGTCCTTTTCATTAACGTTCTGGATTATCATGCTGGTGTTTGCACTGTATACCGTCGGTATTCTGACCGCCGCATACAATGAAGACAAAACCAACGGCCTGTAAGGCGCGGCTTCCTCAATCGGGGAAGCTTTTTTTCATGTCATGGAGCAGTTATTTCAGGCCCTTATATATAAAAAAGCACCGCTTCTGCGGTGCCGTGGCTGCTCTATTAACCGTGCTTCGGAAGCTGGGTCATCTCATTCATGCAGGAAGAGCAGATATAACGATCCTTGAACTCGCTGACTCCATCCATCGAGCCGCAGAATACACATTTCGGGCGGTAGCGCTCCAGAATAATATGGTCACCCTGAACCAGAATTTCGACAGGGTCTCCTTCATTCATCTGATATCTCTTACGCAGAGACTTTGGCAGCACAATTCTCCCCAACTGATCCACTTTACGTACAACACCGGCCGGCTTCATACGATTGAAACACCTCTTTCATTCAACAAATTCTAAGTATACCGACAATATGATCTTATAGACCTAGTATAATAGTTCGATAACATATTGTCGAATCCTGCTAGTTTTTTAATAAAACATAAATTTTTTAGGATTTTCCCTCTGTTGAATGCAAGAGACTGTTTCGGGGCAAGCTCGGCCGAGGCTGCTAGAAGATCTTAGTCTCCTCCCCCGCCGCCAAGCAGCTTGAGAAGGTTGCTCGGAAGCGCAAACTGCTGATTCTGGATGACGATTCGCTGAAGCTCCTGCTCTGCCGCATCATCCGCATCCTTAATCTCCTGGATTTCACGGTGCAGCCGCTCCATCTGAAGATCCAGTGCATTCGCGGCGTCTGCGGCACATTTCAGTTCCTGGGTCAGCCGCTCCGGCACCTCTTTGTTGTATTTATAAAATATTTTATGCTCCAAGGAAGCCCAGAAATCCATCGCAATCGTACGAATCTGAATTTCTACGCAGGCCCGCTGCTCACCATCGGACATATAGACCGGAACATCAACCAGAACATGCAGGCTCTGATAGCCATTAGGCTTCGGGTTCTTGATATAATCCTTGACCTCCAGCACCCGCAGATCACTTTGCCCGCACAGCAGCTCCTGGACACGATAGATGTCGGAGATGAAGGAGCAGGTGATCCGGAGCCCGGCGATATCCTTGATGTGATGCTTGATGCTGTCGAAGGAGAGCTCGTGGTTTTTGCGGAACATTTTGTTCATGATGCTCTCCGGGGTCTTGAGCCTGGACTTGGTATGCTCGATCGGATTGTAGTCATGGAGGGACTGAAATTCCTCCTTCAGCACATCAATTTTCGTCTCCATGTGATCGAGTGCAAATTTATACGTCATTAGAAATCGCGTAATGTCATATTTGAATTTCTTGAATTGGTCGATGGGATACGGTGCATTCATGATACAGCTCTTCCTTCCTTGATCTGTTTGACACTATTATATAAGAAACCGTACCAATACTGAAATGAGACAGGTGCGGTTCTTATTAGAGGTCGAGGAGCAGAGAGACAAGCAATCCCATTGAAGCGATAAAACCAACCACAGGGCCTCCCTCCTCAAATGCTTCAGGCATCATCGTGGAGCAGATCATGGCAATGATACCTCCTCCCGCAAAAGCTCCCAGGACGGCCTCCATTTCATCTGTGAGCTGTTCGAGAAACAAAAATCCTCCCATGGAGGATAGAGAGGCACACAGGAACACAGCGCCCCACATCAACAGGATTTTGCGGCGGGAAAAGCCACTTTTGACTAAGCCGTCTGTACTGGATATCCCTTCTGAAATATTGCTGAGGAAAATGGAAACGGCAAGAACGATACTGACTCCATTCCCTGTCAAAAGGCTGGCACCGAGCATAATTGATTCCGGAATGGCATCCATCACACTACCTACAAAAATACCGAGTCCACTTTGAGACTGCTGGTTCTGACCCTTATTATCCCTGCTTCCGGATCGCTTCCGATTAGCCCCCCCTTTTTTTGAAATGTATAGATCAATTGCCGTAAAAACAATAGCCCCCCCGGTAAAGCCTACAGCTGAAGCCAGTGCTCCTCCACGGTCCAGCGCATTCTCGAGCAGTTCATAAACTGCCGCTCCAATCAGGGTGCCTGTTCCAAATGCCATAATCCAGCCGATAACTTGCTTGGGAATCCGAATAAACAAAGATGCCAAAGCCCCGATTACAACCGAGGATCCGGCAATACTGCCCCACATGAGCGCCATCCACATAACCTGAACTTCTCCTTTCAGTACAACTTTTCCATTTTTCCATATTATCTAACATTCACAATTCATTAACCCAAAATGTAATATGTCAATATCGATATATATTTAAATGTTGCACATATGAAGAGAAAAACAATTTGTGTTAATAGCAAAAGGAAGACCTACTCATGAAAGATGGAGTCGCTACAACACCAATTCGATGAGAGGTCTCGCCTTAAGCCTTTTGAATCAGATTTTGTTTATGCTCTGCGCCTGGTTCCATACCATAAAAGGACCTCTTCCGTGGCCGCAGCTGTTAATCCATCGTGATTGCAAAGCCTACCGGATATGGGGTGGGTGGGATATTGGAGGTGTCGATCACAAGACCATCCTCAGAAAGCTGCCATGCCACTCCTCCTTGTCCCAGCACGGCTACGTTTTTAATCACGCTCCGAAAATGCCGTGAATCCAGAGATAAGGATGATATGACCACTTTTCCATGGCTTGGCAGCTTCAAGACATAGGCATATAACGTCCCTCCCTTGAAGGTAAAGCGGATATCTTTTTCCGTGTAGGGACTGCGATTCCCTTCCGTATGCATCTCTTCGCCCGACTGTGTGGGGCCCTCCCCATAGATTTTCCAATGCGTAGTATCAAAAATGCCTTCTCCGTTCACCGCCAGCCATTCACCTATAGCGAGCAGAATCGACTCATCCTCCTCCGGGATGGTTCCATCTGCCTTGGGTCCCACATTTAATAACAAGCAGCCGTTCTTGCTTACAATATCGATCAGATCACATACGATGTCTGCGGGGTCCTTATATTGATTGTTCACGCTGTACGACCAGGAGTTACGCGCGACCGAGGTGTCGGTCTGCCAAAGCTGAGGCCGAATATCATTCAGTTGCCCCCGCTCAATGTCAAAGACTGCCGTCCCGTGCATAAAGGCGTCCAGCTTGTAATTGATTGCAACCTCACTTCCCCATTGGGCAGCGCGGTTGTAGTAATACGCAGCAAACTTTTTGAGATACGGCTTGAAACGGACGTTCATGATCCACCAATCGAACCATACAATTGAGGGCTGGTAGAGATCCACAAGCTCACAGGTGCGAAGCAGCCAATCGGTAAGGAAGGCCTCGTCCGGCCCTTCCCCGTGAATGGTCCATTCCGGGTCTCGCGGCTGTGCCGGTCCGTATAAGCCCCGGTAGCTGTCATCCTGTACGTCAGATTGAAACGCCATGCCCCCGTCAAAGAACCACCAGTTCTCAGCCCGATGTGAAGAGACCGCAAAATTTATATCCTTAGCTTCTACAGCGTTCTTCAGTTCCCCGATCACGTCCCGCTGCGGTCCCATCTGCACGGCATTCCATGGTGACAGTTTGCTGTTATACATTTGGAAGCCATCATGATGCTCAGCAACAGGCATTACATATCGTGCTCCCGCTTTGCTGAACAGTGCTGCCCATGCCATGGGGTCAAACTTCTCTGCTTTAAACAGGGGAATGAAATCCTTATATCCGAATTCATGCTGCGGCCCGTAAGTCTGAAGGTGATGATCAAAAATGCTCACCACCTGTTTATTCTCCCGATTCGCACTGTCTTTCAAGTACATTTCCCGAGCATACCATTCATTCCCGTAAGCGGGAACGGAGTATACTCCCCAGTGAATAAAAACACCGAATTTGGCATTCTTGTACCATTGCGGTATGGAATAGCTGCTTAAGGATTCCCAATTGTCCTGAAACGGCCCCTGGTTTATGACCTTATCGATCTGCTTTATGTCCATCATTATGTTCCATCTACTCCTTCATGTTCGTTATTGTTTTTTCCATCATTGCGGCTTTGCTTTTATCGAACGATTCCTTTTTTCAAAATCAGATTCCCATATTGTGCACATTCTCCCGTTGTGGCAATAGCATAAGCCTTTGCACTTCGCTCGTAGAAGCTGAATCTCTCTATCTTTTCCAAGGAAACTGTTAATTCCGTTTTCTGCTTTATGACTGATGCGTATGAATCCCATATGGTGGGTACAACAGGATCGCCTGGAACAACACTCATGACCGCTACGGGCTGATCTACATAGTCGTCCAGCGGTAGCAGCTGCAAAATAGCTTCGAGCAACTCTACAGTACCTTGACCGTCACATCTGACTAACCGCTGAGCATGGCTTGCAGCCGGAAAATGAGCATCGGCCAGCACCAGTTCATCCCCATGTCCCATCTCACACATGACCTTGAGCAGCTTTGGCGGCAAAACGCCGGGGATTCCGATGAGCATACATTCACCTCCTTAAATTTATATTGGAAACGTATTCATATTAAGAACGGAGTTGCTCTTTCGCACATCATATCGCGATAGAGCTTCATAGATAAGGAGCAATATCGACATCCAATGTTCAGATCTCGACTTATTGCTTCCTTCACGAGTAATCGATAGAATTGGCATATCCTGAGTGAAAGGCAGCCGTAGCAGCTGCCGGGGAATCCGGCGCTTTTTGCTTCGAGGCCTGCCAAAAGTAAGCCTTGAGGTCGGATGGCTTTCGCTCGCCCATAATTTGCTTAAGAAGGCGGCAATAGACCAAAAGTCAGAAATGGCGATGCAGGGATAACCTCCCCAACATCACCATTTCTTCATTTCTGGCTTAATTTTTCATAAAGGGAATTGTCTCGTCATTCAAAAAACTATTTTTGGAACAGCCCTTTAAAATGTCTTCGTTATAGCAAATCCAATTCCACGAGAAGCAGATATATAACTGCAGCGGCCTCGTTTCTCTTCGTACTTTCCTTAGGCAGAAATCTTCCATCCGGCACACCATTCATTAATCCGAGCCTTGTCACTGCTTCAACGTACGGAACTGCCCAATCATCAATAGCATCGAGATCAGCATATACCCTGTTTAATTTTCCTAAATCAGACAGTTCTGTTCCGCTATACTTGGCGAATGCCAAAGCACTCATTTTAGCTAATGCTTGTCTGTTAATCTCTGCCTCCGGAGCAAATTCTCCGTTTCCGGTTCCATGCACAATACCTGCTCTTGCTGCTGCCTCTACATAAGGTGTATACCATTTTCCTTTAGCGCTATCTATAAATGTTCCTGTGTAGCCTTCTGTTTCTAGATTTAAAGCAAGCGCCATCATTGCTGTAAACTCCGCTCTCGTCACCGCACTCTCGGGTTTAAATAAATGATCAGAGCCTTGTCCGTTAATGATGTGCCTTGATGCCAAATCTTCAATATAAGCTTGAGCCCAATTCCCCTGTATGTCGTCAAAAGTCTTATTGTATTCCATGACTGCAAATTTCATAAGTTGATCCATGCTGGCAACGACTGCCCTGGCATTAGAATCATACTTACCTCCAGTATAGACCCAAGTGTTCAACCGCATTTACGCTACTCTGATTATTACAATTACCATGGGGCGCCTTCAGATGCCAAGAGACAATGTAATTTGTATAGTCTTCACTTTTTTTTGCAAGAGCAAGGCTCTATTAAGGTAGAGAACACGACCTTTCCAGTAAAATCGAGTATGCTCGTATTCATTCGACCAGGCCAGATACATAGCTTTCATTTTGACAAGAAGCAACAATCCCCTTCATATAACTTTTACTTTGATTTATGGCCGAAAGCCTCTAATACGCCGCAGCTTCCCGCCATGCCGCGCTTCACCTTTCTGCCGGTGATGATGGAGAAAGAATTGCTCACTGCTATAGAACCATGCCCACAAGTAGATGCGCTACCAACGGTTCATTCTCTTAATGGCTACCCTTATTTATCAGACATGATCATCGACATGAACCGTACCTGCAACCAACCATTGGAATCCGTGTTCAAACGCTTACTCCTTGACAGTATGTTGCTTGTATGGATGCTGAAATGGTATAACGTCCTGCAAAACCCGACGATTGAAGATTCTCGAATCGGGAAGGTCATCGCTGAGATGGAGCGTTATCCGGAACGTCGATATGACAATCGGATGCTGTCAGAGATCAGTGGTTTAGAGAAGTCGCATTTGCATAAATTATTTAGACAGCAAACAGGTACAACGCCACAGGGGTATGCTTTTAACGTAAGGATGAGGAAAGCTGTTTCTATGCTGCTAGAAAGCAATCTTTCAGTTACACTCATCGCAGAGCAGCTTGGATACGAGTCCATTCACTATTTCTCATTCAAATTTACTAAAACCTATGGTTTGTCTCCGACAGCGTTTCGACGTCGTCATCGGGGTTAGATTCCTCGCGGGAAGAACATGAAATTCTGTATCCCAATATTTTAGACTCATTAAAAAAACCTGCAGTCCCATAGGACCACAGGCTTCATTTCATGAATATATCCAGCATTTCATTTCTCAGCACTCAACACCCTTTAAACTTTGGAGCCCTCTTCTCTTGAAAAGCCGCCTTGCCCTCCTGTGCATCCTCTGTGGTAAAGCAGAAGGAGAAGAGACTGTTCTCATATTGCAATCCGGCATCCAGCGGCATGTTCATCGCTGCGCGCAGCGCGAGCTTGGCATGCTGGACCGCAATAGGACTGTGGGCGGCAATGGCTTCAGCCGTTTCATAGACCAGCTTCTGCAGCTCCCCTTGCTCTGCAACCTGCTCCACTAAGCCGTAGCTCAAGGCCTCTGCGGCACTTAGCAGCCTGCCTGTCAGCACCATTTCAGCTGCTTTTCCCGGACCCACAATTCGAGGAAGCAGCTGTGTGCTCCCGCTGCCTCCAATCCAGCCCAGCTTGATTTCCCCCGCGCCGAACCTGGCACTTAAGGAGGCGTACCGGATGTCTGCATGCAAGGCAAGCTCCAGCCCTCCGCCAATAGCATATCCACGGATCATCGCTATCACTGGCTTGCGAATGCTGCGAACGGCCATGCAATAATCCTCGCGATTGCTCAGCTCCCAGGGACTTCCGTAATCGTCCAGCACCTCAATATCGCTGCCCGCTGAGAAGCTCTTTTCCCCTTCCCCCGTCAGCACGACGACCCTGACGTTCTGGTCCTGATTGATCTCTTGGCAAAGCTCGTTAAGGCGTATCCCCATCGCCCGGGTGACCGTATTCAGCTTCCCGGGTCTGTCTAGAGTAATCGTTCCGATGTGATTGGACAGCTCATATCTGATCCCCGAATGCTCCATCGACCTAGCTCCCGCCAGCGTTTTCTGCTGCGCGCTCAAGACCAAAATCTCTATTAATAGCAGACGTGTCCTCGCCGATTGGAGGCGCGCCCTTGCCATGCTTGAGCAGATGGCCGTTCACTCTTGCGGGGTATCGGGTCGTCTTAAACACAGCACCGCTCGGCCTTACGACCTCCTGAAACATGTCCAGGGCTTGAATACCCTCATGCTGGAGAGCCCGCTCCCAATCCAGCACTTCCGCACACCAATAATCAGCCGGCTCCAGAATATCCAGCCAGTGCTGTGTCGTTCTCGTCTTTAGATGCTCATTCAATCGCTGCTTGATTTCATCCCGTTCATGAAACCAGGAGGTCTGGTCGGTGTATTGCAGCAGATCTGCACACCCCAGCAGCTCACCTAAAGCGATTATCGAGCCCATAGCCAGAGCAAGGTGACCATCCTGTGTTTCGTAAATACCGTACGGTGCGCCTAAATAAGCATGGGCATTGCGGAACTGACTGCGTCCTTGAAGCTCTCTGGGCTCCTTGTTTATATAAGCGCTCAACACTTCAAACTGGAAATCCAGGGCAGCCTCCATCAGGCTGATTTCCACCTGCCCCCCGACACCGGTCTTTTCGCGCTGGTACAACAGTCCGAGCACGGCTTGAACAAACATGGAGCTTGTATGAAGATCAATGGTCGCGAGGCCAAAAGGAACGGGCGGCTGATCTCCGTCTCCATTCAGCCAGGTCAGACCGGACATCGACTGTACGAGCAGATCCTGCCCCGGCTTGTTCTTCCAGGGACCTTCTGTGCCATAGCCGGTAATGCTTCCGTAAATAATACCGGGATTTAATGCCTTCATCGACTCATAATCGAGACCAAGCTTGTGCATCGAGCCGGGACGAAAGTTCTCAATCATGATATCCGCCTGCTGAATCAGTTTCTTTATTTTGGCCAGATCGTCTGGGTCCTTGAGGTTAGCGGCATAGCTTTCCTTGTTCCGATTCATGGATTGAAACACCGTGCTCTCACCGTCGACCCGCAGATTCGACAGGGTTAACTGACGGCTGCCATCCCCTGCATTCGGTCTCTCGATCTTAATAACGCGGGCTCCCAAATCTGCCAGGCGCAGCGCAGATACAGGACCTGCAAGATATTGACTGAAATCCAATACAACAATGCCTTCCAGCAGCTTCATCTCATCTCCCCCCTGACTCTTGCATCATTTCCCCTGCTTTGGCGCTGCATTTCATTTAAGTCTTGAATCACTTTGCTTCGGTCTGGCAATGCATTCATCAGTCGATTACGAATCAAATGTCCGGCCTGCTCCTGAAAGTCGATATATCCGGGATATCGTGGGCGCATGGAGCCATGGGTTAAGGTATCCAGCGTATTTTTGAAAAAATCGCCGGACAGCCGGTTCACCTCCGGGTCCAGCCATGCCATCCGGTGGCCCGGCTGACCTCCATGTTGAAAAAATGAAGTCCGCTGAAAATCCGCAGACGCAACCATGACAGCAAATTTTGCCGCAAGCTCGGCATACTGACATTGTGAAGAGATGGCAAGCCCTACGCCGCCGATCATACTGCCGCAAGGGTTGCTGCGATCCGATGGAATATTTCCGAAGCTCGTCACAAATGGCCTGAAGCCTGCCCTTGCATAGTTGGAGTAGCCGTAAATGAGCGGAATGTAGGCGATCTCTTCACTGCTCCCCATTCGGTCCAGCATCTGGATGGGATCCTGATAGAGAGACTCTTGGAGTACATAAGGCATCCAGCTTTCCATGAGCTCAAGTGCCTGTATGCCAACCTCTAATGGAAGATCCAGCCCCTCACTCCAGTACGCCCGGTTTGACAGCTGGGCACACAATGTGAAAAAAGTGGAGTAGGCATGTACCGGCACAAGCGGCAGACCGATCTGCTGCCCCTTCGGCAGCGTCCTGGCCAGGGTGAGAACATCCTCCCAGCTACGAGCCGGCTCCAGTCCTGCCTTATCCAGCAGGTCCTGGCGGTAAGCGCTCACTTGAGCTGCTGCATCTACAGGCAGCGCCCATTGCTTTCCTTCATACGTATAGCTGGCATAGCTTTGACCCGTGGAGTGAAGCTCCTGATCCTGCAGAAACGAGGCTTCCATGAGATCATTCAAGGGCAGTAGGAGCTCTTTGTCCACAGCCGTCCCGATATGGGGATGATCAATCATGATGAGATCATAGGTTTCTGCCAGCAGCTCCAGCGGATAAAGCTCAAAGTCCGCCAGAGAACGGGCGTCCCATTGTATTTCAACGTCAGGCTCCAGCTTGCGGAATGCTTCGGAGGCGGCCAGCAGCGGGTTTAGGCCTCGCTCGTGAGACCAGGTCATTCCTTTTAATTGCATATCAGCACCTTCTCTTTACTCAAATATTACGATGATGGTCAGCTGTATTCAGAGAACACGCTTCGGATTCGATCCAAGTATTATGCTCTCCAATCCGTGGAGCCCCTTTGGCGTATTGGAGGCGATACCCATTGAATCGAATAGGACACGCTAATGCGATCATGTCGATGTCAGGATCTCTCTTTATGTTTTGCGTCATCTGAAGCTTGTGAAATACGTCTTGGCTCCGCAGCTGCTCCCAGTTCAGCAGCTTCTCACAGGCAATGCCATGCTTTATGAAGATATCCACCCAGTAGTCTGCAGGCTGTGTCAACAGCCTCTCTTGCATGAAGATGACCGCTTCATCTCCGCTCATCGAGGATGCCAGCTCCACATCAAGTGCAGCCGCGAGCACCTCTAAAGGCATATCTTTTAGAGCGATATATTCCGTTGCTGTTGGATACAGCCCTTTGACAGTGCGCCTGAATTGAATCCGCCCCGAGGATGCATGAGCATGGGCGGCTGGCATCCACAGCTCATCCCATACCTCCTGCATCACATCCAGCGTAGACTCCAGCATATTGACCTCCACCAGCGCACCCTTACCTTGAGCAGATCGTCTTACTAGAGCCGCCAGAATGCCCTGAACCAGATGTGCACCGCTTATCATATCTGCTATTGCCAAGCCAAACGGGATTGGCCGCCGCCGGTGATTGCCGCCATGCAGCCACGGAAGTCCGGTCAGTGCCTGCAGCAGCAAATCCTGTCCGGGTCTGCTGCGCAGAGGTGTTTCTTTTCCGTATCCACTAATGGAGCCGTAAATGAGCCGCGGGTTGATCTGCTTGACCTCTTCATACCCGAACCCCAGCTTTTCAATGACACCTGGTCGAAAGTTCTGGATCATGATGTCCGCATGCTGCAATAGCTTGCGCACCTTGATCTTGCCTGCTTCCGACTTCAAGTCCACCGCGTAGCTCTCCTTATTTCGATTAATGGAATGAAACAGCGTGCTGTCACCGTCCAGCTCCAGGTTGGATATGTACAGCCTTCTGCATAGATCTCCGCCGTCGGTGCGTTCAATCTTAATGACTCTCGCGCCTAAATCAGCTAATCGCAGCCCGGCGTATGGGCCCGAAAGAAATTGACTGAAATCCAGCACAAGCAAGCCTTCTAACGGTCTTGGCATCATGACACTCCACTCTCGCTTCATGGTATTCTGCGGTGACGCAGCTAAATCAGCTTGAATTCCTCTTCAATGGCTGCATTATCCTCACCGGCCCGGAGAATGCCGCGGCGACTGTTCAGGTGAGTGCTGTCGATCTTTATCGGGCAGTGTGGAGTTACAAATAAGCCCTGATCCTCCACCTCAATCTGCTGCAGATGCTGCAGAGCCCGAAACCCTTCATGTTGAAGAAGCTCCTGAGTAGTCTGCACCTCAGCACACCAGTACCCGCCAGCTTCCAAATCCTTCTTCCAGGCCGAAGCGGGCCTGCTCTTGAGATGCTCCGTCAGATTAAGCTTGATTTCGTCCCGATGAACAAACCAGCTCGCAGGATCTTTATATTTCGCTAATGCATCGCAGTGCAGCAGCTTTCCCAGCTCTAATACAGAGCCCATGGCCAGCGCCAAATATCCGTCACTCGTCTCATACACTCCGTAAGGCGCTGCAAGGTAAGCATGCGCATTGCTGACAGCACTTCTTTGCGGCTGCAGTCCACCATCATTCAAGTGCGTAGTCAGCACCTCGAACTGAACATCAATTGCAGATTCCAGCAGGCTAACCTCAACGAGCATCCCCAAGCGGGTATGGGCACGATGTACAAGCGCAGCCAGAATCCCCTGCACGAGATTAGCGCTTGCAAACATTTCTACCGTGGACAGCGGAAAGGGAATTGGTGGATCATCTGCATTCCCGTTGAGCCAAGGCATACCGGTCAAGGCCTGAATAAAGAGGTCATCATAGGCCTTGGTGTCTTCCATGTCCCGGCCACCGCAGCTCGTAATCATAGCGTGAATGAGCTGGGGATGATTGGAGCGCCACTTCTCCCTGAAAGCCCCTCCGAAAGGTAACGCCTGAAGAGAAGGACCGTCTAAATAAATATCAGCTGCAGCAATCAGCTGGTTCAGCTTGCGGGTATCCTGGTCACAGGCAGCATTGTACAGAAAGCGTTCCTTGTTACGATACAAGCTGATCAGAGGCAGTGAGCCTTCCTCTGCCTGCTCAATCCGGATGACACGGGCTCCAAGATCCGCGAGTCTTACGCCGGCAAAGGGTCCTGCGAGCCCCATACTATGCTCCACAACGAGTATCCCTTCTAATGGAAGCAATGGATCCCTCCTTAGCGATAATGCGGTCGTATTTTGTTGATCAAGCTATGTTACCCGCAACTATTCTAGTTCCCAGAGCTCCGGGTTATATCGATAATAGCTATGTCCGTATTCTTCACGCAGCGTATTGCTCTCCTGGAGATGCTTGAGGCATTGACGCTTTGCTTCTGCCTGATCACCGATCAGCAGCAGATATTCATTGCTGGCTAATTCCACGCCGCCTTGCTTCAGCGTAAGTGTAATCGTGAACTGGCCTGCAGCATTTGCATGGACCTTCCAGTCAATCTCGCCGAATCGGGCGGAGCTGTTGGAAGCCACGGAAGCGTGCAGAATCCCACTCTTGACAACCTCGCCTCCAGCATCTGCTAACGTCCATTCCAGCACCGCATCATGATAATCCTCATGATAATCATTAACGATCCACAGCTCGCCTTGGAAGGCTTCGCCCGAATTCCATCTTCTCTTAGTGAAGGCCAAGCTTGGTAGAAGCGGCTGGTAGCTTCTCTTTACATAATCAAAGCTAATCTTCTTCTGACCGTAATAGTCAATCAGGCCCCACTTGATGTCTGGCCAGTGTGTAATGAAGTGACAAAGAGATACCCCGCTCATCCGCGGCTTCCGTCGACGGTACAGCTCAAGCGCAAATTGCAAAATCGTTCCGTGCGCAATCTGAGTCGATTCTACAAACTGCTCCAGAGAATCCATTCTTTTGTCTCCAAACACCTCGATATTCAGTCCTTGAAGGATATGAATATCTGCCCAATGATAGCCCCAGCTGGGTCCCATCGGCCATAGCTCATTTTCTGGAATGAATTTTTTGAGACTCTCGATCGATGGGGCTGATGCAGCCGTTAATTCAGGAATGATGGAGCAATCCAGAGCCGGATAATATTCCTCCATAAAACTGTGGCCGCCGCCGTAGTAATGGTCATTCGCATGCTGTGACTCTTTAGGCTTGAAGCCCATGCTCTGGCCGAACTCATTGCTGAGCGGGGATGCCAGTCCGTAAGGCGTCGATGTGTAATCTTCAATGGCTACCCCAATTGCCTCCATCAGCTCTTTGTTACCGCTTTCGATGTGAGCGTCTGTGAAGAAAACCTCTTCTCCGCCCATCCAAAAAATATTCGAGGGATGATTGCGCCGCAGCTTCACAATTTCAATACATTCCTTCTCTACAGATTCTACAAATGCGGGATCATTGGAAAATGCTTGTGTAGAGAACGTAAAGTTCGTCCATACGGTAATACCGAGCTCGTCGCACAGCTTATAGAAGGTCGGAATCTCTGGCGGGTGCCAGCCGAAAATTCGCAGATTGTTTATGTTAGCTTCTTTCACCTGAGTCAGAAGATGCTCATATTTACTCGTGCTGTTCCGGCCGTAGAAGAAGGACGGCTGTCCACCCCAGCATGCAGAGCGCAGAAACTGACGTTTTCCATTAATTACAAAGGTCCATGGGTATTCACATTCCTCATCCGTGAAGCCCGGGTTCTTCTCCATTTCAAGGGTCCGAATCCCGATTACATCCTCTACTCGATCCAGCACCGTGCCGCTATTCAGCACCTTCATCTCCAGATGATACAGATTCGGCGTTCCCATGTCCCAAGGCCACCACAGCTTCGCGTCTGAAACGTCCACGACGGCATTGGCCATCTGAGTGCCGGCGGGAACCTCTACCTCCACCGTCTGGGTGATGGTGTCTGAATCAAAGTTGTGGCCTTTCATTGCAACCTCGATCTGAACCGTTTGAGACTCTGCCGTCATATTGTCCAGTTCAATCTGCAAATGAACAGCAGCGCCTCCTTCTTTCAGCTCCGACTCACTGCGATAGTTCACGATGCGTACATGGTCTGTTGCAATCAGGCGTACCGGACGCCAGATCCCGAAGGGCACCAGGCCCGTAAAATAATCACCGGAGAAATTCACTTTCTTGCCGCCCACGTTGCGGAAATTCTTAGGAGGCGGGTCCAGCTTGACAGCGAGCTGATTCGAGCCGCCCGACCAATGATCAAAATTCAGAAACTCACTGACCTCGAAAGAAAATGGGGAGAACATACCCTCATGACTTCCCAGCAGCTGACCATTCAGCCACACGGTGCAGCTATAATCAACGCCTTCGAACTCCAGGTGAATCTTCTTCCCCTTCATTTCCGGAGAAACGTTGAAGCTGCGAATATACCACCATTCATATTCCTGTACCCATTTCGCTTTATGCATATTGCGCCCATAATAGGGATCTTCCAATTCACCTGCACGCTGAAGATCGGTATACACATCCCCAGGAACGCTCGCATAATTCCAGCTGAAGATGACGCCTTGACGTTCCGCAGGCAGGATATGAAATCCTTCCCGCTCTCCTTCACCAACTCTCATTTTTTCCATTTGCCATAGCTTGCCGCTTAAATCCTTTACGATTCGAGACATCTTCCGACCTCCACTATGATATAATTTAAAAATCAAAACTAATAATCATAAAAAAACAAAATAATATTCTTTTCGGAATACTGTTCCATTTTTTAATGATTATACTGCTGAACCTAGTGGGCGTCAATGCTGTTTTTGTGCATTAACGTTGGAAGAATATTAGCGAAGCTGCTGGCTGTAATTTATTTGCGCGAAAGCTATATGCTTCATTCTTGATAGAATAACTCTTCCATGACGGCCCACCACTCCCCTGACGCTCTTGTCTCCAGCGGTTCCTGGCATGGTTTACAGAGACTCCACCACTCCTGTGTAATCGGATCGGCTGCCATCCTTTCAAAATCCCGCTCTAGATCTTCACCGAAATATTCGAAGTAGCTAAACAGATATCCGTCTTTATAGAAAATAGAATAATTCCGAATATTACAATCTTGAATGGTCTGCCTTACACCGGGCCACACATTAGTATGGAGTTGCTTATATTCATCTAGCTTCTCGGGTCGAACGCGAATCACACTGCCGTAGCGTTTCATGCACGTTGTCTCCATTTTCATTGAATTTCGTCGAGGGCAACTAGCCGCCCCTCCTTCATCGAGCGATATGCTGCGAACACCATCTGCAGTGTTTTTAGATTATCTGCTACACTATTTTCCGGCTCCCGTCCTTCTTCAATTGCACACATTAATTCGCCCATCGTTCCCATAAAAGCATGCGGAAACCATTTGCCCTCCAGCTTGGGTGCAATCCAGCAATCAGACACTATATCCTTGGACATGAATTGAAGCGTATCCTCTCGACCTTGCGGATAATTGTACAGTGCACCGTTCGTACCCTTGATGATGCCCTTAGTGCCTTCAAAACGGAACGTTGCATACCAATCGTCCTGCGCAGCCCAATTGTTATGGTTGTCATGAATCAGGCCTCGCGTTTCACCGGGAAAAATCATATGGATTAAAGTTCTGGTTTCTCCTGTACAGGCTTGCCCCGGATATTTCACGCCATCTGCATAAATCGCAATTGGATCCCCTACCAGAAACCTAATTGAATCCATGTAGTGAATGCTGTGGTACATAATTTCGAGGGTTTCAATAGATTGCAGAAACGGCCAGTTTTCAAATTTGGTTTTGATGTTAACCTGGATTGAGGCCTGAGTTAACTCACCTAGCAACCCTTTCGTAATCAAATCGTGACTCGCTCGAATTCCTGGAGCCCACCTCATCTGCTGATTAATCGCACCGACAACCTGTGCGGCTGCACACATATCTACGATGCTTTTGGCTGTTTCATAGCTTGCTCCAAGTGGCTTCTGACATAATACATGCTTCCCTGCAAGGGTAGCCTGCCTCACTATCTCCGGCTGCAGCTCAGCAGTGAGGGCAATATCTACAATTTCAATATCCGGATCGGACAGCAATTCCTCAACCGTTTCATAAACTTTGGGGATTTGAAAAGCGCTGGCGAGCTCTTCTGCACGGGCAGCATTACGATTTGTAATCCCGACTACATTAAACCCGGCCATGCGATACGCCGGCAGATGCGCCTCTCTCACAATTTCTCCAGCACCAATGATGCCAATCCCTCTTGAACGGTTATGGGGCAGTCTCGGTTTATAGCTTAGCTCGAGCTTCTCTAGCAAGCTGACTCACCTTCTTTCTTGTTCACGAGCAGCAGATGTTCACAAGCCAGCACAACATCATCATGCTGATTAATAATGCGAACCTGCTCTACAACGAAGCCCATGTCAGACTTTTTCGGATGATCCCGTTTCTCTATAATGGTGACGTCAGCATGAATCGTGTCCCCAATAAACACCGGTTTAATGAATCGAAGCCGGTCATAACCGTAAGAGAACGCTTCAGGATTTAACTCACCCGCTGTCAAGCCAATGCCAACACTGAAGGTAAGTGTACCGTGAGCAATTCGCTGTTTAAATGGTTGCGTCTTGCACCACTCTGCGTCCATATGATGGGGATAGAAATCCCCGGTCTGTCCCGCATGAATAACAATATCGGTTTCTGTAAGCGTACGGCCACCGGTCGTCCTGCTAGCTTCAAGCTTATAATCCTCGTAATAAATACTTGGCATCCTTTGTCCACACTCCTTATCACTTTAGCTAATCTCCTATACACCACTTAAGTTGATTATTGTGAAGTACTCTTGCAACCTCCTTCTGCTCCCGCAGATGCATACAGTGCGCATGAGTTGTTGCATGTATTTGGAACTCACGTTCGTATTGAGGATAGTAAAGGGCATGAATTTGGAATACAAGCTCATTCAGTGTTAAAGGCTCTTTTGCTTTTCGAAGATGTTCTACTATGATCTCATCATGCTGAGTAACGAAGTTCCGTGAAACGAAGAGAGCCCGGCCAACCTCTTCATCCTCTAATACACCAAAGTGAGAAGTTGCTGCTGTATCCAGCTGTAAATCGTGTATCTTCTGCAGCGACTCTAAATATTTGCCCACATGGTTATACAGTGGAAACACCATCGTTCCTTGAGGCACCGTCCCTCGCTGCTGGATGACATCACCGCAGATCGCTGCTCTGAGATCGGCCTGATGCAGCACGATGTGCCCCGGAGAATGCCCTGGCAGGTGTAAACAGGTCCATGCGACGTCTCCCGTACTTACAATCTCGCCATCTTCCAACACATTGGTGATGGGAACGTCACTCCCGCACATTCGAAGCAACTCGCTCCTGGCATGATCCGATAGTCTCCACTGATCTGGGTAAACATCATACAGTTCTGCAAGATGCTTCTGTCGATCCTCCGCCCATTCCCAATCCTCTCGATGGATGAATAAAGAAACAGATGGATTAGCAGCATATATAGATGCATTTCCTCCAAAATGATCCACGTGTGCATGAGTAATGACTAGGGCAGACAGATCTTCCGGGGTTCTATTTCTGGCATACAAGTAGGGAAATATATATTGCTTCGGTGTTGTAGCCATTCCGCTGTCAATGAGTACAAGCTTCTCTCCCTCTAATACATACAAATTTAAGGCAGAGCCATCTTCAAGGAAGCATTCGATCACATTCACCCAATTTCGAAAGTTCAAGATTTCCTCCCCCTGATGCAGAGTATTAGCAAACACTCGTCAGACGAAAACTCCATCTGACGAGTATCGTTTCAAGATGCTACCGCTTGTCGTACGCTTCTTGATATATTTCCAGGTACCGCTTTAAATTCATCCCATTCAGGGTTTCAAGATATTTGTCCCATTCAGTGCCTAGATCGGCGTCGCCCGTTACAAACCTGGCAACCATCTGTTCCACATACTCACTAATGGTTTTCTGAAGGTCTGCAAGCTCAGCGCTTTGCTCTTCAGTCAGGAACAATGGAGGAAGAACTTCATCAATTTCCGGCTTGAAAGGATCATATAGTGTAGTGGCTTCATAGAGAAGCACTTCAATGTTTTCGTCCATCGTTTCCTTGTCAATGGCTGCCGCTAGCCGGAAATCAGAAGTACGCACCGTCGGCGCGGTCTGAGACCAATGTGTATTTTGATTGCTGCTCTCTGGATTAGTAATCGTTTTGTACCATGCGGGTTCCCCGTTAATGCCAATCATATCAGCTTCTGCTTTTACCCAATCCTTTTCAGGCACACCAAACAAAGAACGCATCATAATTTCATTTGGATCGTCCCATTTGCTGTAGAAACCGTCGACCCACCGCATGGCAATTTCCGGATGCTTGGCTTCCTTGGTAATCAAAAATTTCCCGAACATGCTGCCACCGTATGGATTGTATCCGGCTACCTGAACGCCATTCGGTCCTTTTAGCGGAGGAACGGCAACATACTCCAGCCATTTGCCACTCTCTCCTAACAGCTGAGTCAGGGCTCCGACAGACCCCCCTGGTGCCGATCCTAGAATATGGTCACCCGCCTGCTCGCCCATTTGCCGTAGTTGACTTCCATCTTGTGTGAAGGATTCTGCCGACAGCAGCCCTTCCTTATACAGAGTATTTAAATACTCAAGTCCTTGGCGCCACTCTGGCTTGTCATAAGCAACATTGATTTGCCCCTCATCTACATACATATGATGGTTTGCAATCACTGTATTGTTGTGAATGAATCCATTCATTAAGAAATCGTATACCCTGGTGTTCCAGCCTTTAGAAGAGCCAGCTAAAGGAATCTCATCTTGAACCCCGTTTCCATTCGGATCCTGCTCTTTAAAAGCTTTCAATACCTGGTAGTACTCTTCTGTCGTCGTGGGAACTTCCAGTCCCAACTGATCTAGCCACGGCTTATAAATCCATTGCTTCTGCGACATTGTACAGTGAAAGCATTGCTCGATTTGCGGAAGCGCGTAGATGTTTCCGTTCGGTGCTGTGATTACATCTTTAATTTCTGGAAGCTCTGCAAAAGTCTGTTTAATATTCGGTCCATAGGCCTCGATCAAATCATTTAGTGGAAGAAAGACACCTTGTTCGCCGTATACCATTTGCTGCTCATTAGATACAAACATATTTAATACCACATCAGGATAATCCCCGCTCGCAAGCATCAGATTAAGCTTCTCAGGTACACTGTTCGCCGGTACGACATCCCATTCAATATGGACATTGGTCAATTCCTCATACCATTTCGTAAATTCATTCGTTTCATAATTCTCAACAAATTCGCGGGCACCGACCATCACCCTGAGGGTGACCTTCTCTTCTGTAATTGGATATACGCCATTTTCAGATACTAGAGATTCTGCTTCCGAGTCTTTCGACGTTGTCTCAGGATTCCCGCTTTCGCTGGAGCATGCGCTTAACAGAACACTGGTCATGAGTAAGATGAATGCAAGAGTGAACATCAATGATCTTTTCAATTGAACCCCTCCAAATGAAACAAAGTAGTTGAGCGTATTTACGATACTATCCTTTCAATGAGCCGATCATCACCCCCTTGACAAAGTGCTTTTGTACAAACGGATAAATGATGAGAACTGGCAAGCTGGCTACGAGGATCAACGAGTATTTCAGCTTCTCAGCCAGCCCGATCTTTGAAGCGTGCTCCTGAACGTCATTAATCATTTCCAGATCCAGCTGATTCTGCACCAAAATTTCACGTAGAACAAGCTGCAACGGGTACAAGCCTGGATCCTTCAGATAAATCAAAGCGGTAAAGAAAGAATTCCACTGTCCAACCGCATAGAACAAGGAAATGACCGCCAGTATGGGTGCTGAAAGCGGTAACACAATCCGGGATACAAATCTAAAATCGTCACAGCCGTCAATCCTGGACGCCTCCAGCAATTCATCCGGGATGCTCATCATGAAATACGTCCTTGTAATGATAATATTCCAGACCGATAAGGCCGATGGAAGAAGGATGGCCCAGCGGGTATCCAGCATTCCTAGATCCTTGATCAGCAAGTAGGTTGGAATTAATCCGCCGCTGAAGAGCATTGTAAATACGAAGAGAAACATGATGATATTTTTTCCAGCCAAATCTTTACGTGATAACGGATAAGCAGCCAAAATTGTTAATATTACACTTATAATGGTCCCAAACAATGTGTAAATGAACGAATTATAGAAACCTGCTGTTATTTTCTTGTGTCCGAACACCGCTTTATATCCCTCTAATGTAGGCTCTACCGGCCAAAGCCACACCCTTCCAGATACAAGAGCTTCAGAAGAACTAAAGGAAGCGCTGACAATATACAGCAATGGATACAACACGATGATCAGGAAAATGCTTAGTATTACATAATTCACTACCGTAAATATACGGTCTTTAGACGATTCTTTAATGGCTGAGTTTTCCAAGTGAAATTAACACCTCCTACCATAAGCTGGACTGTTTTGTTTTCCGTGCTAGGTTATTAACAGCAACTAATAAAATGAGGTTAATAACGTTCTTGAATAATCCAATCGCGGATGAATATGAAAAGTTAGGTATCGATGAAACTAAGCCCACTTTATAAACATAGGTATCCAGTATTTCCGACGTACGAATATTTAAAGGATTCTGCATCAACAAAACTTTTTCAAATCCGATATCCAGCATGTTACCCACATTCAGAATCAACAGTATAACGACGATCGGCATAATACCCGGAAGATCAATATGCCACATTCTTCTCAGCTTGGAGGCGCCATCAACAACTGCCGCTTCATGGAGCGAAGGATCGATACTGGATAATGCAGCTAGATAGATGATGCAAGAGAACCCGACATTCTGCCAGATCCCGGACCATACATAGAGGGACTGGAAATATTCAGGAACGCCCATCCAGTTGCCGATGTCAAATCCCAAAACACCTGCAATATTGCTGATAATACCAGTTCTAGGCGAGAGAAATTGAAGCATAATCCCGACCATAACGACGACTGATATGAAATGTGGTGCGTAAGATACCATTTGAACTGTATTTTTAAATGCTTTGTTTCGAACATAATTCAGCGCTAACGCCAAGATGATTGGGAACGGCGTGCCTGCAATCAGCTGGTACAAGCTAAGACTGATTGTGTTCCACATAATGTTCCAGAAATCATAAGACTCAAAAAAACGTATAAAATGCTTGAAGCCCACCCACTCACTGCCCCCAATTCCACGAACGGCCGAGAAATCCTGAAAGGAAATGACCGCTCCATACATGGGATAATACTTAAAGAGAAACAAGTGGATTAACGGAAGCAGCAACAACACATATAGCTGCCAGGAATTCATGATTTTCTGCTTCATTCTTTTCCCCCTTTCTCATTTTTAATTTAATGAAAGCCTTTTCAACACATTCCCCTCGAGGTAGCTAAAATATAATATCGCAAGGTCGTTTATTCAACCTGCAATCCTTCATGAATATGGCTTCTAAAGAAATGCATGGGGACAATTTTTACTTGCAGTGGTGCTGTTTCCGGTATTCTGTCGGACTTTGAGCAT
The DNA here is from genome assembly GCF_044383795.1 of Paenibacillus sp. JSM ZJ436. NCBI lineage: Bacteria > Bacillati > Bacillota > Bacilli > Caryophanales > Paenibacillaceae > Paenibacillus > Paenibacillus sp. JSM ZJ436. The sequence goes on along the minus strand of NZ_JBISEO010000003.1, from coordinate 174,907 downwards.
GCTTTCGCTTGAATGCACGAGTAAAGGTATTAGACGACATATACCCTGTCTGAGAAGCAATATCATTCACAGTATCATCGGTATTTGTGAGCAATGCTCTTGCTCGCTCCATTCGTTTTTCTTCTACAAATTCAAAAAAATTCATTCCGACTAATTCTTTAAATACCTGTGAAGCATAACCTTCAGACATAGAGAACTGCTCTGCAAAGGTACGTAATGATAATTCCGATTGACCATAAGTCTCATGAATAAAATCAAGCATCCGAAGCTTCACTTGCTCCTGACGATTTTTCTTATCCAGCAGCGCTTGCTCTGCAACCTTGACGTACAATGCCTTGATCTTCTGAAATAGAGGTTCTAGATCTTCATTTAGGTGAAGATCGTTAAGCTCAGTTTGAATTTCCTTAAGTTCGTCGTCTGACAAAATAAAATTATGCTGGAGGTTTTTAATAAAGCTGCCCCACAAATGATAAACAAATAAGCGATGACTGTCCGGCGGCTGCTGTAGTTCCTCTATATTTTTTCGAAATAATTGATCGAGCACTTCTGTGGCCTCTAATCCCTTCCCTTCTTTAGTGAGATGATTCAGCCGTTGCTCAATGTCCAATGGAAAGTCAAATCCAACAAAGGATCGCTTAAACTCCCCGTAAATAAAAAACCTGTGGTCCGGATGCCATCTTTTCATAAACAGAGCATCTTTAGCTTCTTCATAGGAGCGGGAAAGCTCCATGTAACTTTCATATTGACCGCCAACGGCAATCAATAAGCGGGAAGAAGCCGTTACCTGATCCCAATCGTAAAAAAGCTCATCCCGTTGATTCTGGATCAAGGCCAGTGATTCCTGTGTTCCCGACAGCAGACAGGCAACCTTTCCTCCTTCCGTGTCGTGAAATAGAATGGACTGACCTGCAATTCGCTCCACGAGCTTCTTCGCAATAATTCTCCTTTCCTCGCTCTCCAATAAAGACGACTTCACGAGGCTATCCTCATCTGGGTTACAGTCCAGAATAATTACTTGAAAGCAAGGTCCCAAGAGCTCGAGCTTGTAATGCTCGATCATTCTCGGTATTTCTTCTTCCTCCAGTTCTCCACGGAGCAATCGCTCCACCACGTGACTTCGCAAAACCACCTGCTGTTTCATCAACTGGTCTTGCATCTGATCGCGGTGAATGAGCAACCTAGATACCGGTTTACTGCTTCGATAGGCTAACAATAGCGAAACAAAGATACCTATAACCAGGCCAAGGATAAGGACAATCCCGGTTGTATTCCGAATAAAATCAATTTTCTTCCAAATTACTTCTTTTGGCTGCACTAATATGTATTTCCATCCATTTCGAGAGGAGGTGGTGTATGTCACAAGCATGTTCTGCGTCGAGTCGGAAGGCATTAGCATGCCCTCAGTCTCCGAAGTGAATATTATTGCAGGCTCTGCATCCTCCGTTAAGCCGGCAATGAGTTTGCCGTCAGAATTCATAATGTAAGCGGAGCCTCCCTCCGACACGTTCATCCCGCCTAGTAGCTCCTGTACCTTTTGGTGATCCAAGAAAATCACCAGTGTTCCCAGCTCTTGATCAGCATGCCCCAAGGTTTGAAAATAGGGAATGACGCGTTGTGTTCGGCCTTGAATTTTCACATTCTGTGCCGGAAAATATTGTTTATGATGATAGGAATATAGTAAATCATGCTGTTGGTCTTCATGGAGAGGGTAAATATCGTTGAAAAAAGCTTCCAGACGATACGTCGAGTCATGATGCAAGGCCAGCTCACTGCGGAGAAACACTAAATAGTATCCGGATATGGTGGAGCTCACCCACCGATAATCCTTCAACTGCTGCCGCAACTCTAGAATTTTATAAATATTAGAACCTGTAAATGGGTCATCTTCATATTTGTAAGCGCTTACTTTATTATTTTCGATAATTTCCTGCCCTAAGCGTTCTACTTCCTCCAGGCTTTGATCCACTAGATCCCGACTATGCCGTAAATCTGTAACATTCTGCGCCAATATTTCATCAGTAATCATCTGGGAGCTTTTCTCATAAATAAACACACCCATACCTACGGGTATGGCTAAAATGATTAGGTAAGGAACTAAAAATTGAACAACAATGTTCCATTTGTGCGATTTTATTTTTTTAATCATACGATCTCCCCCATTCTCAATCAACCGTATAGCTTTTGATTCAGAATAACAAGCAGCCCCTAGTTCAGTAGGGGCTTTAGCTTTAATGAAGATTTTATTATTTTCATGGACTATCGTTATGTTTAGCCATCAAACTCCACAACAAGCATCTGATGAATATACAGCTGAGGTATTGTGCATGTCAGTTCACCGTTATTCCATTCCCACTTCAACTCTTCCTGCTCCGGTGCAAGATAGACTCGCTTAGGCGGAGTTGGCGGACGCAAGACTACAGGAATATGATAGCGCATGGGGATTTCCTCGACAACCGTATTGCCTGTATGTCTCTTCGCACTGAATTGGGTAAGATGTAAAATCCATTCTGACGGCTTCTGCATCAGCGACACCTCCACGGCAGGTGTCTTTGCCTGGACCTCTACAATGCGTTCATCGGGCTTCAAGAGAAAGTCAGCCATATTAAGTAGGGCTTGGCGCGTATGCTTGCTGCCGATTCTAAAATAATCCTCTGCATAGGATGCTGCACAGACGATGATGGTTCCATGTCCATAATGAGCAGCTACCGCTCCCGGAGTTTCCGCTAGTTCGCCGGCAGGCGCGTGAAAGTGACTATAGCGTACAACAGGATCAATGTCTTCAAAAGGTCGGTACACCTCGGCCACAATTTCTGCTCCTTGGACTTCCCATCGTGGGAACCTTCCTTTCACGAACATCGGCGTGTCAGGGATATGCTCCGCAAACTCACCAATGGGCTGAATAAATTCACCACTGAGGTCTCCGCTCCCTGTCCAGCGCACTTTTGCGGCCCGTTCAAGAAAGCTTCTCCAGGCTTCATTTAACCACAATCCTCCGCCTGTTACGAGCAGCTTCCCTCCACGTTGGATATAGTCATCCATCTTATCAATCAGCTTCTTATCCAGAGAGATATTCTCCGCGAGCCAGATCAGCTTGTAGGGCTCCAGATCCGCAAGATCGTCGATAATATCGAAATGACGGTTGCCTTCCAGCAACGTAAGTCCTGCTCCATATAAGGCTTCCGGCTTCTGATGTCCGAACATCTCGGACATATCTCCCCGGACCATTCGTTGTCGATCTCCTAAAATTGCAATATACGGAACGGATGTTGCACCGAGTGCCCACTCTTCCCGTTCCTTTACAAAGGCATACGCCTTACCGATTAAATCGTACACAGCCTGATCGGGTTTACCGTTGGCCGGCAAATGATCCCCGATACAGCAAGAGCCCAGAGTGGCTAATATCGTTGCGCATTCATAAGTAAGCTGTACCTCATTGTTCAAGCTGCCAAAGTACCCCCAATTCTTAGGGAATCGTGTAGTTTGGGCATTGTGCGGGATACCCAGCGTACGAATATAACGAGACATCACCGCATAGTGATAGCTGTTCCAACTCACTGGCGCTTCAAGTTCAATAGAATCCAGAGACGGTGACCGCGCACCTCCTATAAACCATCTGCAGTTCGAGGTAAAGCCCATCTCCGGATTGACTTCCTTAACAATACTGCGAGACTTACTCATGAAATCCTCAATAGTGCGATCCCATAACGCTGCCAACTCAGCGGGTTGATTCATATCGAGTCCCAGCTTTGAAGCCCGTTGACGGCAATACCCGCAGTAGCAGGTGTTTCGAGGATACGTTACCATGTCTAGGAATACACCTGCTACATCCGGAAACTGACGAACAAAATCCTGGAGCTGCGGATAGAACCATTCTTCAGCGTATGGTGAATTGAAGCATACCCAACCCCAATCCTTGCCGCCATTGGTATCCAGTCGGGCTCCATCCTTCGTAACCATCGCCCACTCCGGATGCTCAATAACCGATCGATCATTAATTCCAGGCCCGAAATGGACATAGATCGTGATACCTTCCTTTTCAGCAGCCGGCAAGAGCTCGCGAAGCAAATCTGCTTTCAGCCCTGGATGTACAGGTGCATGCTCTGAATGATAATAAGCGTTTCCACAAGCGCATAATCCAAAAACGACTGTAGCCGCATTCACATTCGCCTTTTTCCATGTCGCTACTAGCTCCTGTGCATCGTATTCTGCCCCTACTTCCTTTACCCAATAAGGCGTATGAAAGTCTAAATGAATTTTCCGATTCTCATCCTTTAATGCTCTCAAGCCATATTCACTCCTCTGGATCATTCTATAATAAAACAATAAAGCGCTTTCCTAAATTAAGTTTATTATAACGGATACAGGACTGATGAAATAAGCAAGAAAATCGACCTTGGATGCTACAATCTCGACTAACTTGGAATGAGCTAACGAGCGTTAAAGGCAATTATGCGATAGTAACTTCCCCGCCCGTCTGCCTGGCCGCTGCGAATTTCTATGGCCATGACAGGGTTCATGCTGTCTAACTCAGACGATGGTCTCCATGGTGCTACTGCAAGGATTGGTGAGCGTATATCCCGTTCTAAGCAGCTACTAAAAAAAAGCACCCCCAACCATCGTTGGAGATGCTTCCTACCTTTACTCCATACCCGGAAAATCCAGCTGCCGCAGGGCCTCGAAGGCGACAATGGCTGCGGAGTTGGACAGATTCAGAGAACGGACCTTGTCTGTCATGGGCATGCGGATCAAATGCTCCCGGTTAGCTGCCAGCAGCTCCTCCGGCAATCCCTTGGTTTCTTTCCCGAACACTAGAAAGTCACCGTCCTGAAACTGAACGTCGGTGTAGCGCTTCTTCGCCTTGGTGGTCGAGAAGAAATATCGGCCTTCCGGATATTTCTCCTGCAGCTCCGCAAAGGAATCATGGTACTCCAGATTGACGGCATACCAGTAATCCAGTCCGGCCCGCTTCAGTGTTCTGTCGTCCGTATTAAATCCCAGCGGACGCACCAGATGCAGATGAATCCCGGTTGCCGCGCAGGTTCTTGCGATATTTCCTGTGTTAGCCGGAATCTCCGGCTCCACGAGTACGATGTGTAATGCCATATGTGCTGTCTAACCACCTTATCGTCTATTTCTGTCTATTATAACGCATTCTGTCATGAAAAAAGAGCCTCCTGCTGCCATTAGCAGAGAAGGCTCTTCTCTTTCATGAATGCGCCAGCCGAGCGCTTGAACGGCTCCCGGCATGCTTATGCAATCTGCCAGGAACTTATTGGTTCTTGGCTTTGAAGTCATGCATGAATTCCACCAGCGCCTTGCAGCTCTCGTAAGGAACCGCATTGTAAATGGATGCGCGCATCCCGCCCACGCTCCGATGTCCTTTCAGACCGATAAAGCCTTCCTGCTCAGATGCTTTGGCAAAAGCCTTCTCCAGCTCCTCTGAGCCCAGGCGGAAGGTTACGTTCATGTCCGAACGACTGCCTGCTGCTACGCAGCCACGATAGAAGCCTTCGCTGCTGTCAATGGCATTGTAGATCAGCTCAGCCTTTTTCCGGTTCATGGCCTCTACACCTTGCAGACCGCCGTGCTCTTCAATCCACTTCAGCACTTCGTTAATCATATAAATGCCAAAGGAAGGCGGTGTATTGTATAGAGAGTTATTGCCGGAATGAGTATCATAGCGGAGCATCGTCGGCAGATGGCTCGGCGAGCTCTCAATCATCTCTTCGCGAACCAGCAAGACGGTTACGCCGGAAGGACCGAGATTCTTCTGAGCCCCCGCATATACCATACTGAACGCATTGAGATCGAAAGGACGGCTTAAAATATCACTCGACATATCGCAAATCAGCGGCACCGAACCGGTGTCTGGAAATTGCTTGAACTGGGTGCCCTCAATCGTTTCATTCGAGGTCATATGCAAGTAAGCCGGCTGTTCCGACAGCTGAAGCTCGGACAGCTCCGGCACTCTCATATACTGATCCTGCTCGGTCGAAGCTGCGATGTGAACCTGTCCAAGAAGCTTCGCTTCCTTAATCGCCTTATTCGCCCAGCTGCCGGTCTTCACGTAGTTAGCCTGCTTGCCCTCTTGCGCGAAATTCATAGGAATCATGGCAAATTGCGTACTCGCTCCGCCTTGTACAAATAGCACCTTATAACCCGAAGGGTTCCCGAGCAAGCCCAGCAGCCTGTTCTGTGCTTCATTGTGTACGGATTCATAAATGTCACTGCGATGGGACATTTCCATAATAGACATGCCGCTTTCCCGGAAATCCACAAACTCTGCCTGGGCACGCTCCAGCACTTCCAAAGGCAGCGCTGCCGGTCCGGCGTTAAAATTATATGCTCTCTTGCTCACTCCACTCTCCACCCTTTCGTATGTACGCTCATTTCATGTTATCGAATATCATAGCAATAACCCGGAGGGGTCTGCAAGTGCTTTTTTTCTCTATTTAAAGACACCATTCATGAGTAACGAGAAAACGCAGGAGGATGTACCTCCTGCGTCTCGTATTAACAATTATTACAGATCGTAGTAGAGCGAATACTCATGTGGATGTACCCGAATGGATACTGATTTCGCTTCGCCGCGCTTCAGGGAGATGAAGTTCTCCAGGAATTCCTTCGTGAACACGCCGCCCTCGGTCAAGAACTCATGATCCGCTTCCAGAGCGTCCAGCGCCTCATCCAGGGTGCCAGGCACGCTGCGGATTTCCTTCTTCTCCGCATCCGACAGCTCGTAGATGTTCTTGTCGAATGGACCATAGCCCAGCTCTTGCGGGTTAATCTTGCGCTTGATGCCATCAAGGCCAGCCATCAGCATCGCGGAGAAGGCCAGGTAAGGGTTGGCTGTGGAGTCCGGTGTACGGAACTCAATACGGCAGCCTTTCGGTGTTACTGCAGCTACCGGAATACGTACGGCTGCAGAACGGTTACCTTTGGAGTATACCAGGTTTACTGGAGCTTCATAGCCAGGTACCAGACGCTTGAACGAGTTCGTGCTCGGGTTCGTCAGAGCGATCAGGGCCGGTGCATGGTACAAGATGCCGCCGATGTAATGCAGTGCAGTTTCACTCAGGTTAGCGTAGCCGCCTTTTTCATAGAAGAGTGGAGTATCGCCATCAAAAATGGACTGATGCACGTGCATTCCGCTGCCGTTATCGCCAAAGAGCGGCTTCGGCATAAAGGTTGCTGTCTTGCCATACTGGCGAGCTGTGTTGTGTACAATGTATTTATAAACCAGCAGGTTGTCAGCCGTTTTCTTCAATGTATCGAAACGGAAGTTGATTTCCGCTTGACCTGCAGTAGCTACCTCGTGATGGTGACGCTCTACACTCAGGCCCGCTTCATCCAGCAAACGGCACATTTCACTGCGGATATCCTGCTGTGTATCTACAGGAGCTACCGGAACGTACCCGCCCTTCACTCTTACCTTGAAGCCGAGGTTGCCGCCTTCTTCCTTGCGGTTTGTGTTCCAAGCTGCTTCTTCGGATTCTACGTAGAAGCTGGAGCTGTTCATGCCGCTTTCGTAGCGAACATCATCAAACAGGAAGAACTCCGATTCCGGTGCGAAAAATGCCGCTGTGCCTACGCCGCTGTCCTGCAGGTACTGCTCGGCACGTGCAGCGATGCAGCGAGGGTCACGCTCATAGGATTCGCCGTCTGGTGTGTGAATGTTGCTCATAATATTCAATGTAGGATGTGCAGTGAACGGGTCCACATAGCAGGACTCCGGATCTGGCATCATCACCATATCGGATTCTTCAATTCCACGGAAGCCCGGGATCGACGAACCGTCAAACGCTACGCCGTTCACGAAGGTTTCACTGTCTACCGCGGATGCCGGCAGGGTAATATGGTGTACCCGACCCGACAGGTCAACAAAACGGAAATCCACCCATTCAATGTTATTCTCTTCAATTGTCTTTAACACGTTCTCTACCGACATGTCTCTTCCTCCTAATACCCGAACATTAAGCGAATAAACCTCTGTGAATGTTCATGATTTTCGATTTCTTTTCCGTTATTATATTCTGTCTAGAAGCAAGTCGTCAATACTCATGTAAGGTATTTTTCTTCATTTGTGTTATATAACATAACATTTAGACTTTTATCCTCCTTCGACACGAAAAGACGTCTTTCGCAGGGAAAGACGTCTCGTTAAAGCTATGAGAAGCATAGTTATCTCTTGCTGTTCAGGCGTGGCTCAGAGACCTCCAGAACCTCTTACACTCTCGCAAAATCTGCAGCGGGCGCCTTAGCGGTATTGAATGATTTACCCATCAATGGAGCCAGCTGCTCCAGCTCCTTCAAGAGAACTGCAAACTGATCCGGGAACAGCGACTGAACTCCGTCTCCCGTCATGGAGTTATCCGGGTCGGTGTGCATTTCCACAATCAGTCCGTCTGCCCCTGCTGCTACGGAAGCCTTCGACATGGGAGCAACCAGCTCACGGCGGCCCGTGCCATGGCTCGGGTCAGAAATGACTGGAAGATGGCTGAGCGATTGCAGCACCGGAATGGCAGACAAATCCAGGGTGTTACGGGTGTAGGTTTCGAACGTTCGGATTCCGCGCTCACACAGCATAACATTCTGATTTCCGCCAGCCAGAATGTATTCCGCCGCATTCAAGAATTCATCATAGGTCGCACTGAAGCCCCGTTTCAATAGCACTGGCTTGCCGCAGCTGCCCAGCTTGCGCAGCAGATCGAAATTCTGCATATTACGCGTCCCTACCTGTAATATATCAGCGTATTCAGCGCAAATGTCTACATACTCCGGAGTCATTACCTCGGTAATGGTCAACAGCCCGTGCTTCTTCCCGGCCTCTGCCATCATAATCAGGCCTTCCACCCCGATGCCCTGGAAGCTGTACGGCCCGGTACGCGGCTTGAACGCACCGCCGCGAAGCACCTGAGCACCCGCCGCCTTGACCAGCTTCGCAATGTCGTCTATCTGCTCCGCCGATTCTACCGCACAGGGCCCGCCCATGACGACCAGATTTCCGCCGCCGATCTTGACGCCCTTCATTTCAATCACCGTATCCTCAGGATGGAAGTCACGGCTGGCCAGCTTGTAAGACTTCGTAATCTTCACCACGTTCTCGACGCCCTTCATCTGCCGTAAATGCTCTGCGAGCTTGGGGTTAACGCTTCCGATCAGTCCAATGACGATGCGGTCGGTACCTCTGGAAATATGAGCCTGAAGGCCTTCCTTCTCAATTTCGGCTACGATATGGTGAAGCTGCTCCTCTGGCACTTGGCCCGATGTGATGACAATCATGTGGGATCCCTCTTTCATATTATGGATTCTGCAGCAGCCTTCCGGATGCCCGGTGCCTGTTCTGCAGGATTATACTTTATCGCTTGTTCGCTTTTACGCTTGTGTGCTTTTAAGCTTTTATGCTTTTAATGACTAAAGTAAATATACAGGATTACAGCTTTACCGTCAACACTTCACGGAAAAGATATCAATTTAAGCCTGAACCTGCTCCAGCGGCAGCGGCGGCAGGCTTGGATTCAACGGATATTTGTGACATAACCACCTTCCCATGACATCTTCATATGTGTTTGTCATCTGATAGCTTTATTATAGCGGAAGGGGGACATTCAAACTATTTTCCTGAGCAACGAAAAATGATACTATTCAATTCTATTTTTGAAACGCTTACATTAATAAGAAAAGGAGAATGAAAGCCCTATTTCCTTTTTTACGCACAAAAAAGCTACCCCTGCTGCGTACCTCTGTACAGGGATAGCTCATCATCAAACTGTAATCAGCTCTTCGTCGCTGCCTTGACAGGCGGCAGCAGCTTGTTCATCTTCACTGTCCGCTTGATTTCCCAAGTCTCCGGCCGGTCATGCTCATACTGCTCCAAATAAGCAATGACCTCCTTCGTAATCGGCGTCGGCGTGGAAGCGCCCGAGGTCACAGCCACCTTCTCGACCCCGCTCAGCCATTCCCTCTGCAGCTCGGTAACATCGCTGATCCGGTGAGCAGGCACCCCGGCAATATCCATAGACACCTGGGCCAGCCGATTGGAGTTGTTACTGCGCGGATCTCCGACGACGATGACGAGGTCGGCCTGACCGGCCTGCTCCGCCACCGCTTCCTGACGAACCTGGGTCGCTAGACAAATCTCATTATGAATCTCGGCACCCGGAAATCTCTCCAGCAGCCGGCTCATAATATGCTTGATGTCCCACTGACTCATCGTCGTCTGATTCGTAATGATGATCCGGTCGGCGGGAATGTGCAGGCTTTCGATTTCCTCCAGTTTCTCAATCAGATGCACGTGCTCCGGCGCAACTCCAATCGCGCCCTCCGGCTCCGGATGGCCCTTCTTGCCGATGTAAATGACCTCATAGCCATCAGCGGTCTTCTCCCGAATCAGATCATGCGTCCTGGTCACATCGGGACAGGTAGCATCGAGTGTTGTCAGCCCTTTCTCCCGCGCCAGCTGTCTGACTTCCGGAGACACGCCGTGAGCGGTGAAAATCACTGTGCCGTGCTCCACCTGCTTCAGAATGTCCATCCGGTTCGGCCCATCCAGAGTAATGATGCCTTCATCCTCAAACGATTGGGTCACATGGCTGTTATGCACAATCATGCCAAGTATATATATAGGCCGGGGAAGATCCAGATTCTGTGCCGCCTGGCGAGCCAGCACCATCGCGTCAACGACGCCGTAGCAATAGCCCCGGGGCGATATTTTGATCACTTCCATGGTCCTCACCTGCTTTCTGTCTGCTTAATTACACTCCCTGTATTATAACGCTATTCCAACGGCGCGGCAAAGATTGCCGGCAGCCACACTATAAACGTGCTCCCCTCTCCCAGCTTGGTTACGACCTCTACCGAGCCGCCGTGCACGTCGATAATCCATTTTGCAATAGAAAGTCCGAGTCCTGTGCCTTCCGTGGCGCCGCGAGACTGATCTGCGCGGTAGAAGCGCTCGAAAATATGCGGAACCTCATCCTTCGCCATCCCGATTCCCGTATCCGCCACACGGATGCCAACCTGACCTCGGTACAGGACAACATCCAGAGACACCTCTCCTTCCGGCGTATACTTGAAGCCGTTCTCTATGAAGATAAACAGCATCTGCTGCAGGTAGTCCCGATTTCCTTCTACATAGACGCCATTCAGGGAGGAGAGGTCACCGGCGCTCCAGGCAGCCGTCTTCGGAAGAAACTGGGCGCGGCGGATCACCTCGATCAGCAGCGGCTGCAGGGCGATCGGTACCTTCTCAAAGGTTTGGCCTGTATCCGCACGGGCAAGAGAGAGCATATCCGTAACCAGACGTGTCATGCGTTTCGCTTCATCCGAAATATCGCCGATGGCTTCAGCTGATATTTGACGGAGCGTCTCCTCATCGAGATCCGGACGATCGCCCTGCGGCCCGGTCCAGATCTTGTGGAGCAGATCCACATTTCCGCGGATGGTCGTCAGCGGAGTCCGGAGCTCGTGCGAGGCATCCGAGACAAATCTCCGCTGAGCCGCGTACGCATCATCCAGCTCTTTGTAAAAGCTCTCCGTCCTCGACAGCATATCATTGAAGGTGCCGATCAAGCTGCCAATCTCATCCTGCGGACCGTCATATTCAATCCGCACACTGAGATCGGTCCCCTTCTGAATCTGATTGGCCGCATCTGCCACCTTCTGAATCGGCTTCATGGACTTGCGGGCCAGAAACAAGCCGAGCGTCGAGGCGGTAATAAGCGTAGCGAGTGTTCCCATAATCAGAATGGACTGCAGACGGTCCAGTGTATTCTCCGAGGTGCCTGTGTAGGCTCCAACCTGAAGCCAGCCATACACCTGCCCCGTATTGGGCAGAACGACATAATCCTGATAGATCAGAAAAGGGTTGCCGGATACATTGATTGACTTGAAGCCGCGCTGCTTCTGGCCATCCTCCATGGACGGCACTTCATATTCCAAGCCGCGAAGCCTCATATTGTCTGACTGCCATGCTTTTTGATTATGATAGGTATACGTCTGGACATAGAAATCCGCTTCCTCCATCCGCAGGACTGAAGATCGGTCAGGAATGAAGACCAGGCCGCCATCGTCGGCGTTGATGGAGACCACAGGGCGGATCTTGTTATATTGCTGCTGAATGCGTGATTTCAGCTCATCGTACGTATACAAATGTACGAATCCGTAGACGGCCAAGCTGAACAGAAGCAGCGTGACGAATAAAATGCCGGAGTACCATGCTGTAAGCCGCCAACGGATCGACATGCTAGCGCTCCCCTCTGAGTATGTAGCCAGCCCCGCGGATCGTCTGGATTAAACGCTTGCCTCCATGCTCTTCTGTCTTCTGGCGCAGCATGGCAATATATACTTCCAGGACATTGGACTCGCCGCTGTAATCATATCCCCAAATCTTATCCATGATCAGATCTCGCGAGAGCACTCGCTTCGGGTTCAGCAGGAACAGATGAAGCAGCTCGAACTCCTTCGCCGTAAGCTCCAGCCGCTGTCCGCCGCGAAGCACCTCTCTGGCGCTCACATCCATGCTGATATCTTCGAACGTAAGCTTGCTGGTGCTCTGCTCGTCGCCACTGTTTCTGCGAAGCAATGCCCGGATCCGCGCCAGCAGCTCCTCCAACGCAAAGGGCTTGACCAGATAATCATCCGCTCCGGTATCCAGGCCCTTTACCCGGTTCTCCAGCTCATCCTTAGCGGTCAGCATAAGAACGGGAATACGGCTTCCCCCCTCACGCAATCGACGTAGCGCCTCAAAACCATCCACCTGCGGCATCATGACATCCAGTATGACGGCATCCGGCTCCTCATTGAGCACCATCTTGAGGCCCTCTGCACCATTGGCTGCAGTATGCACCTCATAGCCCTCAAAGGCCAGTCCTCTACGGAGCATTGAAATAATCTTCTCATCATCATCCACAATCAAAATACGCGGTCTCATGAAATTCCGTCACCTCTACCGTTCTGTCGTTGTATAGTTATTATAACGATATGGCTGTAAACAGGACAAGCGGAAGGGAGCGATCCCTTCCGCTTGTCTATTAAAATACAGCTTACTGCTGCTCTGTCAGATCATAGTCGTTGCGGTCACCGATCTTGATCGGCAGATCCAGTGCTTTGCCATTGCGGTTCACATTCAAGGTCATTTCATCGCCAACGCTCTTGGATTGAATGTACTCAATCAGCTCCGCAGCCGTGGCGTACTTCTGGCCGTCTGCACCAACAATGATGTCGTACTGACGCAAATCGGCTTCATACGCCGGGGAACGGAAAACGACCGAGTTCACGTAGGTGCCTTCTGTAATTTCGGTTCCCAGCTGTTCGGAAATTTGAGGCGTCAGTGTACCCAGGCTGGCTCCGATAAACGGCTGCGGCTCTTTCGGAACTTCTTCATTGTTCTTCAAATAGTCAAGCACTTCGTTAATCGTCTCCGCCGGAATCGCAAAGCCGATGCCTTGAGCTTCTGCACTAACGGCTACGTTCATACCGATGACCTCTCCTCTCAGATTCAAGAGCGGCCCGCCGGAGTTACCAGGATTAATGGACGCATCCGTCTGAAGCAGATCCTCATAATTCCGGTCAGCTTCACCGTTCTGGCCGGCAATGTCGATCTGGCGCTCCTTCGAGCTCAGTACCCCGGCGGTCACAGTATGCGAGAAGCCGTGCGGGTTACCGATCGCCACCAGCCATTCACCTACCTCCAGATCCTCCGAGCTGCCCAGCGGAATGGCCGGGAAACCGTCCTCGCCCTCAATCTTCAGCACGGCCAAATCCAGCTCGTAGCTAGATCCCAGCAGTTTTGCTTCGTAAGGCTTATTCGTTCCCTCTACGGTAACCTGGATAAGATCCGCTCCGTGGATAACATGTTCATTCGTTAGGATATAGCCCTCTTTGTCAAAAATAAATCCGGAGCCGATGCCTGAAGGCTGCAGCTGCGAGGAATCGGCGCCGCCTTCGCTGCTACTGCCGCCTCTGTTACCTTGGGAGCCGTACTGGTCTCCAAAGAAATAACGGAAGATATCGTCATCCATGCTGCGGCCGCCCTGTCCCTGGCTGCTGACCATCGTCTCGATCAGAACGACAGAGGGGCTCGCATGATCGACCACAGAGGCTACGTCGCCTTGTCCGGAAGGTATCATTGCGGCTGCCGTGGACGCGCCGCCGCCTTGATTAGACGGAGCCAGCGCTGCGGCTACCTCACTGCCACTCCCCTGCGTGCCCAGCGGCTGGTCCGGTGTAAACAAATTGCTGCGATCAGCCACATACATGCTGCTTACCATGACAATCATACCGGCGAGGAAGGAGAGGAGCACCGCTTTTACCGGGTTCTTTTGCTTGCGGCTGTAGTTCCAGCTCCCTTTCGGCTTCTCACCGCTTCCATTACCGCCGGCCGGGCGCTGTGAGCGGCCCGCTTCGAAGGAGGACATGGATGGAACCGGCTTTACCGGCTGGGGATGACTAACCTCCACCTCCTGCGGATCTCTACGGACATAGTGGCTTTGGCTGCCCTCGTCTTGTTTCTCGGAGTCGCCCAATGACTTGAACGGTCCATATGAATAATAAGATGATGAGTTCGATGGTGATTCTGACTGGGTCTCAGATGCTTGACGAGGTTCAGCCTCACTTTCATATTCGCGGCCAGCTTCAGGCTCCCGCTTGTGCTCCTCGTCCTGCCCGTCTCCGAAGCCTCCAAACCGGTTTCTTTGATCGTCCATGCTTCTACCTCCTATAAGATCACCGTGCCTGCGGCCGGTGGCTGTGTTTGATATGCTCTTATTGTGTACTATAAACCTTAACGACACCTTAAAAACAATTAAAAAGGAGATAAAAGCTGTGTACGATCAACCTATGATTTTACCCAGCCCTTGCGGTGGGCAAAGATGGCCAATTGTGTCCGGTCCTCCAGCTCGCACTTCATCAGCAGATTGCTGACATGGGTCTTGACCGTCTTGATACTAATATGCAGCTCTTCTCCGATTTCCTTATTATTCTTGCCTTCGGCGATCAGCAGGAGCACTTCCTTCTCCCGCTCCGTCAGACCTTCCTGATCGTCCTGGGCTTGATGCTGACGGATGCCCCGTGTCAGTGCCTCCGATACGTCCCGGGTCATGACCGGCATTCCCCGGCAGGCTCCCTGCAGGGCGTAAATCAATTCATCCGCAGATACCGTCTTGAGAACGTAGCTTACAGCTCCGGCTTCGACACACTCCAGCACCAGCTCATCCTCCAGAAAGCTCGTTAAAATTACAATTTTCTGATCCGGGAACTCCTGCATGACCGCCCGAGTCGCCTCGGCCCCGTTCATCACCGGCATCATGAGATCCATCAGAATCAAATCCGGCATTTCTTCCGGCCCGCTGCTGCGCAGCATGTCTAGCAGCTCCATTCCATTCGCAGCCTCACCGATGACCTCAAAGGCGGGCTCCAGCGACAGGTATGTTTTGAGTCCCATCCGGACCATGTCGTGGTCATCGACCAGCAGTATTTTAACAGCCGTCATAGCTTCCTCCCCCTGTTGCTCTTATTCCCTGCTTGGATCCTGCTCAGTATGTTCTGCTCCGCCCGCCATAAACAGCGGTATATGTACTCTCACCGTTGTGCCTGCTCCCCGGCGGCTCACAATCTCCACCTGTCCCCCCAGCTTGTCGGCGCGCTCCTTCATCGTGCTTAGCCCATAAGACCCCTGTTTGGGTCTGCCTTCATCAAAGCCCTTGCCGTCGTCGCTGACGCTCAGCACGACCCGCTTCTCTTCCTCCCGCAGCGACAAGCTGATCATACTGGCTTCTGCGTGCTTGACAATGTTAGCAATTGATTCCTGGATAATGAGAAACAGCTGATGCTCGATTGCATCCGACAAGCCTCCGTACAGCTCGACCTCGCGTATCCCCTTCAAGCCGTTCTGGCGGCAGTAATCCGGGAACCAGCGCTCCAGCGCCTCCTCCAGCGTCTTGCCCTCCAGCTCCACCGGGCGCAGCTGGGCGATAAGTGCCCGCATCTGCTTCTGCGCCGTATGGGACATGGAGACGAGCTGCTCCAGCACCTGCTGTCCCTGAACAGGATCCTGCTTCAGGACCCCCGACAGCGAGGAAGCCGACATATGGATAGCGAACAGCTGCTGGCTTACCGTGTCATGGAGATCCCGCGCCATCCGGCGCCGTTCCTCCAGCACCGCAGACTCTGCTGCAAATTCCTTTTCCAGCACCTCTTGCTCGCCCAGGCGCTGCAGCAGCTTCATTTTATTCTCAATCGCTTCTGTCATGGCATTAAATTCAGAATATACGCCGGCGAAGGATTCATCCTCTGCCTCCGGCATCCTCACAGTCAAATTTCCCTTGGCCACCTGCAGCATGTTCAGGTGCAGGAGATCCAGCGGGCGCTGAATGCGCTGCGCGGCAATATATCCTGCAATGACAGTAAACAGCAGGATACCGGCTGTGTAATACCACCACAGCCGGTGATCCCGAATCGTCAGATAGCCTCCCTCGCCCGCAAGGTACAGAAACAGCGCAACAACAGCCCCGATGGTCAGGAAGTACATGACAATGACCCACTTCGTATTTTTGACAAATCCCATCCGATTACCCTACCTTGTTCACTTTGACATCGCCGATGAAGGCGCTGATATGAATCACGATCTTTTTGCCAGACTCGCGGTAATCCGGACTTTCCAGTCCGACACTGCTCAAGAAACCGCTGCGCTTCTGTCCCAGCACCGACATATCGCCAATGAACGAGCTGGTAGAGACTCGGATGCCCACATCGAGATCATTCGGCACGAACACTTTAATGTCGCCGATGAAGGCTGAGATATTAATCTTGGTCTTGCCGTACGGAATCTGCGCCCGGGTAAGATCAATGACCGTATCTCCGATAAATTGCGAGATGTTGGTCGGCTTTAGTTCGAAATAATCCTTACCCAGATGAATATCGCCAATGAAGCTTGATTTATTCGTGTAGCGCTTGCTGTTACCGCAGTTATGGTATTCCTCGTACGCTCCATCATCGTCCTGATCTCCATATTCGTAGTGACTGTCACCCTTGCGGCGGGATCTCCTGCGGCTGCTTTCGTATTCCTGCTCCTCATGACGGTCGCTGTAATCCCGATAGCTGCTGTCCCCCTCCCGCCTGTTACGGTCTGCATCCCGGGGACCCTTGAGATCCCGGTCGCCGGAGCCAAATCGCTGCTCAAACACCTCATCCAGCGACGATTCCAGCTCTCCCGGTGCGGGAGGAGGCGGCGCATCATGCGCATCATATGCATCATATGCATCATTCTCACGCCCAGGCTTGCGATAGTCATCATCACTTGTCGCCTTAAAGGCTTTATCCCGCTTGCGCTTCGGACTAAAGATAACGTACAATCCGCTGCCGATCAGGATCACAGGCACTGCAATCCGCAGCAGGTCTCCGAATGAGAACCAGAGCAGGTTCAAGTTATGCCCCAGGAAATACACGCCGATAATGAGCGGGATGAAGGAGCCTAATACGGCGCACCCGTCTTGCTTTGCACTGAAGATGCCCTGCAGTCCTGCATAAATCAGAATGACCGGCCAGAATGTGGAGAACAGCTCACCCAGACTGAAGCTCTGGATTCCCAATTCATTCAAAATAAACAGCGCGCCGATGCCAATCAGCAGCAAGCCGCCAAACAGCTGGTTCCATGTTTTTTTACTCATCCCTGCATCCCTTGCCTTTCTTTAGTTCCTTATGTGATATGTACAGTGTACGACAACCAGCCTTCGATTGAACAGCTGCGGCGGGATGAAACTGGAATCGGTCTACAGACCGATAGGCTGGGAATGGATACCTTTTTCAGCAGTTGCCGGCCATCGTACTCTAATCGTAAAAAAGCTGCCCCCTGCAGATGACGCTCTGCGCAAGGGACAGCTTCTGATGGGTACCATCATATAAAATGCAGGTTAGCGGTTCGTTTTCGGGTTGTTCGTCTGGCTGAACTCAGCAAACTCCGCATCGTATTTCTCGTTCGGTGTGCTGTAGCTCTCCTGTACCTTTTTGGCACCCTGCTCGGATACCTTGCGGCTCACGTTTTCCTGTCCAAACTCCTCGTTGTACTTCTCGTTCGGTGTTTGGTAGCTTTCTTGCACTTTTTTCTTGCTCATGATTGTCACCTCCCTGTAGTCTCAATACCTCATCCTCTTCGGGGACTGCTCCCCGAACCATAGTATGTGACGGACCGATGCTCAATATACAGGGATTGCGAAACCTCCGCAGTGCGAAAGCAGCTCACAGAAATGACTTAAATGGCCTCATCCAAAAAAGAAGAAGGCAGGTAGCGGTACGTAGCTATGGCTTCGCCCACGCGCTCCAGCATTTCCTGGGTGCAGCGGCCGGAGCCCCGTTTGATGACCTGCACCTCGACATCTTTTTTGCCCCATTCCTTAAATACCTGCTGTGTCGTAGTAAAATACAAATCGATCTTGGAGCCTTTAATGGCTGAACCGATATCCGCCACGATGCCGTAGCCGTAATCCGGAATATATATAATGCTGCCGATGGGAAAAACTTTGGGATCTGCTGCAATAGTGGACAACGCTTCCCGGTCCCGCTTCACCTTCACGCCGGAATACGTAATGCCGTACTGCGGATGTCCCGGCTTCTTGCCGGTTGATTCATAGCCGGCCGTGTAGCCGGTCGCCGTTACCTTTACCGTTCTCAGCACCTGATTCGACCGCGGCGCCGAGACGGGAACGGAAGGATCGCGCTGCTCCTCCACAGGCCTATGAAGCTGCCGCTCCGCATGATGTACGAGATACTGCCCCAGCTCGCCCATGCCTGCGGCATGAAACGCGTACAACCGTGAAATCTCCACAAAATAGCTGCCCTGGATAACCTCTTCCCCGGAATCCGTAACGCTATAGGAATCAGCGGACACCGGCAGCAGCCGTGCTGCTGCTTCTGCGGGTGATACTCCGCCCCACCATATTAACGCCAGACCCGTGCATAATAAAAGCCTCTGCCATAGATTCCAATGTTTCATGTGAATACCTCCCCCTTACTAGCGAGGGTTCCCACACGATCCTTGAAATATACCTATGAACAGAGGCTTGTTCTTACCTGTACCCTGGCGTTAGACCGCGCGGGTCGTCAATTCTTCACGAAGCTTTTGGATGACCTCGCTCAGCGGCTGAGCCCCGAGATCTCCCTCACCGCGCTTGCGGACCGATACAGCCTGTGCTTGCTGCTCGTTCTCGCCGACGATGAACATATACGGTATTTTTTCCAGCTGGGCTTCACGGATCTTGTAGCCCAGCTTCTCGTTCCGAAGGTCCGCTTCCACAGACAGGCCGGCTTTTTGCAGCTGCTCGGTGACCTCCTTGGCATACCCGTCAAATGCGGTCGATACCGGGATGACCTTCACCTGAACCGGAGACAGCCACAGCGGCAGTGCCCCTGCAAAGTTCTCCAGAAGGAACGCCGTGAAGCGCTCCATGGTGCTCAGAATACCGCGGTGAATCACAACGGGACGATGCTTCTGTCCATCCTCACCGACATATTCCAGCTCAAAGCGCTCTGGCAGCAGGAAGTCCAGCTGTACCGTGGAGAGGGTCTCCTCTTTGCCCAGGGCAGTCTTGATCTGAACGTCCAGCTTCGGACCATAAAACGCTGCTTCGCCTTCTGCTTCGAAGAACGGCATGTCCAGGCTCTCTACAACCTCGCGAAGCATACGCTGTGACGTTTCCCACATCTCGTCATTCTGGAAGTACTTCTCTGTATCCTCCGGATCGCGGTAGGACAAGCGGAAGCGGTAGTCTTCAATCCCGAAATCCTTATAAGCGGTCTTGATCAGCTCAATTACCCGCGCGAACTCTTCCTTGATCTGATCCGGACGGCAGAAGATGTGCGAATCGTTCAGGGTCATCGCGCGTACGCGGTGCAGACCGGTCAATGCGCCGGACATTTCATAGCGGTGCATCATTCCGAGCTCGGCGATCCGGATCGGCAGATCCCGGTAGCTGTGCATGCTGCTCTTATACACCATCATATGATGCGGGCAGTTCATCGGACGGAGCACGAGCTCCTCGTTGTCCATGACCATTTTGGGGAACATATCCTCCTGGTAGTGCTCCCAGTGGCCTGAGGTTTTGTACAGCTCTACATTTCCGAGGACCGGTGTATACACGTGCTGATAGCCCAGCTTCTCCTCCAGATCTACAATGTAGCGCTCCAGCGTACGGCGCAGCTTCGCACCGTTCGGCAGCCAGATGGGAAGTCCCTGTCCAACGAGCTGCGAGAAGGTGAACATCTCCAGCTCCTTGCCCAGCTTGCGGTGATCGCGCTTCTTCGCTTCCTCCAGCAGGCGCAGATGCTCATCAAGCTGTGCTTTTTTGACAAAAGCTGTACCGTAAACACGCTGCAGCATCTTGTTCTTGCTGTCTCCACGCCAGTAGGCGCCGGCGACGTTCATCAGCTTGAACACCTTGATCTTGCCTGTCGAGGGCAGATGCGGACCGCGGCACAGGTCGAAGAATTCACCCTGCTCGTAAATCGTAATAACACTGTCCTCCGGGAGCGCTTCAATCAGCTCCACCTTGTATGGATCACCCAGATCTCCGAAGATCGACAGTGCTTCCTGCCGGCTGACCTCCTTACGGACAATCGGAAGGTTCTCGGACACAATTCGTTCCATTTCCTTCTCCAGCTTCTGCAGGTCCTCCGGATTCAGCGGCTCCTCCAGATCCATGTCGTAATAGAAGCCGTCTTCAATAACAGGACCGACGCCCAGCTTTACGGATTTCTCCCCGTACAGGCGCTTGGTCGCCTGTGCGAGCAGGTGAGCCGTGCTGTGCCGCATGACCTCCAGGCCTTCCGGTGAATCCAGCGTTACAATTTCAACCAGGGCTCCTTCTTGCAGCGGGGCCGCCAAATCCACAACGATGCCGTCCATTTTGCCAGCCGCCGCGTTCTTGCGCAAACCGCTGCTGATGGAAGCGGCTACGTCTTCAATACTGCTGCCTTCTGCATATTCCCGGACCGAGCCGTCCGGCAGCTTGATGCTGATTGCCATGACACATTCCTCCAACATAAAAGTGGTGTATTTTCGCTCCGTCACCGGAGCCGGATATTTTCACGTCTGAACGCCATCACTTTTTGCAGGACAATATAAAAAGCACCCGTCCCGCAAAGGGACGAGTGCTACACTCGTGGTTCCACCCTAATTCGATCCCGCCGCGCAGCCTGCCATCGAGGTCATGGTTGCTTGGAAGAATCCTTCATTGGCATGAGGTAACGGTCATGATCCGGCGAAGCCTACTGGTCTCTTCAGGACTAGCCTTGGAGCTTGGTTCGACGACGCAGCTACAAAGGGGTAAATCTGCAGGTTCACCGGAGGAAATTGCAGCCTGGTTTCCTCTCTCTGAAGCGGTGCTGTCTTCTGAACAGATTCATGTCTTTGTCGGTGCTTTTCAACGTAAACGTGAATTATCAGTTATTATAATCCCGTCCGGCGTGCAGCGTCAAGCCTATGTGATTCAGCCCCTCGATAAACGGAGTGCACTCCTGACAGCTGTAGCAGACCTCAGCCCGATGATCAAAAATCTGAAGCAGTGTCCCGATGACCGGTAATCCCGGCTGGCGGGTATGAATGATAAGCCTTGCCGGCGCCGCCGAAATCAGCGTGCTGACGACCATATCCTCGACTTCCATCTCCTGATCGAGCCTTTCCATGACGAGACCCTCCTGCTTGCCGGCCTCAATCGGCTTCAGTCTTCCGTCGAGCAGAAGCAGATCTTCTCCGCCCCGCTGAATCACATGAACCAGCGGAGTCAGCGGCTCTTGAAAATAGACGAAATATTTGAGCAGGCTGATAAATTCTTCATATTGCTGGTCCAGCATATACTCATCCACCGCATACTCGGCCAACTCCCGCAGCTCCTGCTCATAATCGCGGAGCCGGAACGCCAGCAGCCCATCGAGATTCAGCTCGGCGCTTTCGGCAAGGCACTGCCGTATGGTGCGGTCCAGCTTTTGCCGGCGCCGCCGGGCGAATTCCGCCGAGGTGCCCTCATCCTTTTCCAGCAGCTGCAGAAAACAACGGAGCACCTGCTCCAGCTCCTCGCCATCCTGAAACTCAAACTCCTCCTGCAGCAGTCTTGCCGCAATCTCCTGCTCCTTCTGCTTGGCAATATACGCGGTGACGGCCTCCGATATTTCAGCCCGCAGCAGCTCTCCGCTCATGCCCCAGGATGTCAGCGGCAATTTACCGGAGCAGGTCCAGATGACCCGGTTCTGACTGGCACTGAATTTGAATTTCAACGGCTTGCACTGCTTATGTAATGCCTTCTGCTTGTCTAGAAAAATGCGGTAAAAGCTTTCTTTCTCCAGCTCGGTGCGCGTGTTGACTGTAATGCTGAACAGCTCCATGGAATCGCTCCTTTCGGGTTCCCTTGTTCAGTATATGGGAAGCCTGATGGGGATATACGGAGCTGGCTTTTGGAAAAGTGTGTTATGCCTCTTCCAAGCATCAAAAAGCCCCTCAGCCGTAAGGGTCAAAGGGGCATGTCCTGATCCCAAATCAGCAGCCGACATCCTGCAGATTATGGGGTCCGGTCTTAGTTTTGCATGATAAAGTCACGCTCTACAGAGGAATTACCGTCAAATGTACGCAAAATCTCATATCGGGTATTCCGCTGTGCCGGAATATATCCCGCTTCCCGAATCATCGTCAGAATCGTTTCAATGTTGACCTTGTGTACAGCCCCTGCTGCTGACACTACATTCTCCTCCATCATGGTGCTGCCGAAATCATTGCAGCCGTAGGAGAGCGACAGCTTGCCGATCTCTGGCCCCATCGTGACCCAGGAGGACTGCAGGTTCGGCACATTATCAATCGCCAGCCGGCCGACGGCCACGCTCTTGAGGTACGCCTCCGGCGTTTCGCGCTCGCGCTTCAGGTTCGTATTGTCAGGCTGGAACGTAAATGGAATAAAGGCCAGGAAGCCCTTGGAATTCCAGCCGTTCTGAATGCACTCGTCCTGCGCATCCCGTATCCGGTGCAGATGCAGAGCCCGCTCCTCCATCGTCTCACCCAATCCGATAACCATGGTCGCCGTCGTATTCATGCCAAGCTGATGCGCTGTCTGCATAACGTCCATCCATTGACGCCAGCTTCCCTTCAGCCTGCTCACCTTGGAGCGAATCCGGTCATCCAGAATTTCTGCGCCGCCGCCCGGCAGGGAATCCAGTCCCGCATCACGCAGCTCCCGTACAACCTCGTGCAGCGGAAGGCCTGATACCTCGACCATCTTCATAATTTCTGCTGGGGAGAAGGAGTGCATGGTAATATTGGGAAACCGCCCTTTAATTTTGCGGAGCAGATCTGTGTAATAGCTGAACGGCAGGTTCGGATTTGTTCCGCCTTGCATCAGGATTTCGGTGCCATTGACATCCTCGGTTTCCTGGATTTTTTGCAGAATCGTTTCGTCCGACAGCACATAGCCCTCTTCATGGCCCGGTCTGCGATAAAATGCACAGAAACGGCAGTACACATCACATACGTTCGTATAATTAACATTCCGGCCGATGACGAAGGTCGTCACGGGATCCGGATGCTTGCGCTTGGTCATAATATCGGCGGCGTGGCCAATCTTCTCCAGCTCATCACTTTCAAACAGCCGTGTGGTATCCTCCACCTGCAATCGCTCGCCCCGGAGCGCTTTGTCTAAAATACGGTCAATTGTGCCCATATGTAAATCCTCCTTTGCTCCTTCGACGAGAAGGCCTTTCCTCATTTACGGTGTATACATGTCTTCCTTCCCATCGTATCACATCAGGACCGCAAAAACGACATCCCTTCGCTTTCAGGGATGTCGTTTATGTTACAGCTTTAGATGCTTGCCTCCAGCGCCTGGCTTAGATCGGAGATCAAATCATCAATATCCTCCAAGCCTACGGAGAAGCGGAGCAAGCCGTCTGTAATGCCCCGTTCATGACGCACCTGCTCCCCCATCGCGGCGTGAGACATCATGGCCGGGTACGAAAGGATGCTCTCGACCGCGCCCAGGCTCACCGCGACCAGCGGCAGCTTCACCGCATTCAGCACCTCCTTGGCACGCTGGCCAGAGCCAACATCAAAGGAGACGACCGCGCCATAGCCGCTGCTCTGCTTCTCATGAATCTCCCGGCCGGGATGGTGAAAAAGCCCGGGATAATGGACAGCTTGTATATCGCTGCGCCCGCTCAGCCAGGCTGCCAGCTTCGCTGCACTCTGCTCACTGTGCGCCATCCGGGCGCCCAGGGTCTTCATGCCGCGCATCAAAAGCCAGGAATCCTGCACGCCCAGCACGGTGCCCAGTCCGTTCTGCAGCTGCTTGAGGCGTTGTCCCAGCTCCTCTGTCCGGGCCACCGCAAGACCTGCCAGCACATCACTGTGTCCTGACAGAAACTTGGTGGCGCTGTGAAGCACAATATCGACACCAAACTCGATCGGCCGCTGGTAAAGCGGCGTCATAAAGGTGTTGTCCAGTATTGTAAGCAGCCCCTCTTCCCTCGCCCAGCA
The DNA here is from genome assembly GCF_044383795.1 of Paenibacillus sp. JSM ZJ436. NCBI lineage: Bacteria > Bacillati > Bacillota > Bacilli > Caryophanales > Paenibacillaceae > Paenibacillus > Paenibacillus sp. JSM ZJ436. The sequence goes on along the minus strand of NZ_JBISEO010000003.1, from coordinate 150,402 downwards.
GCTGACCGCTTCGATATCGGTAATTTTGAGGGTAGGGTTGGACGGAGTCTCCATGTATACAGCCTTCGTGGTGCTTCTTAGGGCCTCCTTAACCTGCTCCAGATTCGTCATATCGACGAATGTACACTCAATGCCCAGCCGGCTCAGAATGCTCGTCAGCAGCCGGTATGTGCCTCCATATACATCCTCTGTGACGATCACATGATCACCGGAGGAGAGCAGCATCAAGGTGCTTGAAATGGCAGCCATGCCTGATGCGTATGCGAAGCCGCAAGCACCTCTTTCCAGCTGGGCAATGTAATCCTCCAGCACTTGGCGGGTTGGATTGCCGGAACGGCTGTAATCATGGAGCGGCGGGCTGTGGATATCATGATGATGAAAGGTCGAGGCCTGATACAGCGGAACACTTGACGCTCCAGTGGCCTCGTCGATTTCCTGCCCGAAATGCAGAAGCCGGGTTTCAAATTTCAGCTCGTTGGGGCCGGCTGCGTTCCGATGCCCTTCCCGGTTCGAATGCTCCCCGCTCATGACCGCGTCCCTCCCTCAACCTCAGCCGCCGCTTTGGCAAGCGCCTGGTCCAAATCCTGAATAAGGTCGTGCTCATGCTCAATCCCGACCGAGAAGCGCAGCAGGCGTTCATCAACACCGACCGCCTCACGGATTTCAAGAGGAATATCGGCATGGGTCTGCACCGCAGGATACGTCATAAGAGACTCTACGCCCCCCAGGCTTTCGGCAAAGGCAATCAAAGAGATGTGGCGGAGAATTGGCTCTACATAGCGCGCATCCTTCACCTTAAAGGACAGAATGCCTGTATTTCCGCTGGACTGCCTGCATTGAATGTCATAGCCAGGGTGATCCGGCAGGCCGGGATAGAACACCTGCTCCACAGCCTCATGGCTGCTTAAGAAGTTGGCTACAGCCAGCGCATTCTGCTCATGGCGCTCCATCCGCAGCGCAAGGGTCTTCATGCCACGCATCAGCTGGTACGAATCGGACGGACTTAGCACGGCGCCGATGGAATTGTGAAGAAAGGCCATTTTGTCCGACAGCTCCTTACCTTTCGTTACGATCAGACCCGCCAGCACATCATTATGTCCGCCCAGATATTTCGTCGCACTGTGCACAACGACGTCTGCCCCCAGCTCGATCGGCCGCTGAAAGAACGGTGTCAGCAGCGTATTATCAACGATGGACAGCAGGCCGTGCCGGTGGGCCCAATGGCTGACGGCCTGAATATCAGTAATCATCATAAGCGGATTCGTCGGTGTCTCGATAAACACCGCCTTCGTGCTCGGCTTCCGGCAGCTTTCCAGTGCGTCCAGGTCGTTGGTATCCACGTAGCTTGCGCTGACGCCAAAACGAGACAGGATCGCCTCCAGCAGCCGATAAGTCCCGCCGTAAAGGTCTAGCGAGACGATTAGATGGTCACCCTGGCTAAACAGGGCAAACACCGTTTGCAGGGCAGCCATACCGGAGCTGCAGGCGAAGCCGGCATCGCCGGACTCAAGTCCTGCACAAGCCTCCTCCAGCACCTGCCGGGTCGGATTTTTGGTGCGGATGTAATCAAAGCCCGTGCTCTGGCCAAGCCTTGGATGGCGGAACGCCGTAGCCTGGTATATTGGAAAATTGATCGCGCCGGTAACCGGCTCCTCAACCGACCCGATCTGTGCCAGGCGGCTTTCTATGTTCAACTGGTTTTTGTCCACGCTTGGTATACTCCTCTCCAGATACCTATCCTTGACATGATATTTTAGTTTTGCGGACCGATGTCATACGGCGTCGCTTGATAGACATAGTAATTCAGCCAGTTCGAGAACAATAAGTTGGCATGGGCCCGCCAGATTGCCGGCGGCTTGCGCGAAGGATCATCTGACGGATAATAATGCTTCGGAAGCTCGACCTCCTGGCCCTTGGCGGCATCTCGTTCATATTCCCACCGCAGCGTATCCGCGTCATATTCGGAATGACCGGTAACGAAGATCTGGCGGCCATCGCGGGAAGCGACGAGATAAATGCCCGCCTCCTCGGACTCGGACAGAATTTGAAGATCCCCGTGCTGCTCAATATCCTCCCGGCGCACCTCCGTATGGCGGGAATGCGGAGCATGAAACATCTCGTCAAAGCCGCGCAGCAAAGGCACGGTGGAGTCACTGGTCGTATGCGGGAACACCCCGAAGCATTTGTCAGGCAATGTGTACTTGGGCACATCATAGTGATAGTACAGTCCCGCCTGGGAAGCCCAGCAAATATGGAGCGTCGAGGTTACATTATCCTTCGTCCACTCCATAATTTCCCTCAGCTCATCCCAATAATTCACGTCCTCAAAATCCAGCTGCTCCACCGGAGCACCTGTAATAATCATTCCGTCGAACCGGCGGTGCTTCACTTCCTCGAAGGTTTTGTAGAACGCCTCCAAATGCTCTGCCGACGTGTTCTTGGATGTATGTGAGCTCGGATGCAGCAGTACGACATCGACCTGCAGCGGGGAGTTCCCGATCAGGCGCAGCAGCTGGGTTTCCGTCGTTTCCTTGTTCGGCATCAGATTCAGGATTGCAATCCGCAGCGGACGGATATCCTGTTGAAAGGCATGACTCTCATCCATAGTGAAAACATTCTCCCCTGCAAGCACTTCCTTAGCTGGCAGGGTATCCGGAATTTTAATGGGCATAGCGTGTTCCTCCTTCTTTGATTCCATCAAAAAATGACCCTTCTCTATAGCTGAGAAAGGTCATATGTACGTAAACGTAGATTATGATTCTCTCTCATCTGTCAGAATGCCGCAAATGCCTGTCCCGGCATTCACTTCATCCTGCAAGAATTAGCACCGTGCGATATTGCTGCCGGTTGCCGGGTTTCATCGGGCTAGTCCCTCCACCTGCTCTTGATAAGATTGACAACGATATGAAATTTTAATAATGACTGACATGAATCACTTCTGACATTTACTTTAAAACATTCTTTTTTTCCCGTCAAGACGGTTTAAGGCGCATTTTGAAGAACCTGTTTCTCTTTTCCTTCATACGGTGAGATAAGGGCCTTGAATGCGCGGAATTCAGCCTTGAAAGGTCCCTAACCCGGCGTTATACTAGACGAGTGCTAATCGTTTGCAGGGAAAGAGGTGACATAAAAATGGACGGTGACCCGGGCCAGAGGCTTGTACTCCGTGACATACAATCGCATAGGAGACCCATCAGCTTCCCGGCCTGCGGCGACGTTATTTTTATGGTAATTACATAAATATAATGAACCAATTCAGGCTGGCTGCTGATACCTGTGCCTTATTCAACGACCGTATCCACGTGTTCTGTGAAAAGGAGGATATCAGATGAAGATCCGACTGGTAAACGCCGGCGTTTTTACTTCGGTGGATGACCTTGAAACGACCCTCACTCCGCCAGCCGAGGGCTTCTACTGGATAGATGCGGATCTGGAGGATCTGGCTGCGCTTCAGCCCTTATTCTCTCTGCATGATCTGGCGGTAGAGGACTGCTTGACGGAAGAGGAGCAGCGTCCCAAGATTGAAATTTATGAGAGCCATTATTTTATCGTTGTGAACAGCATCCGATTTGATGATGAAGAGATCTTTCTGCGGGCGCTGAATATTTTTCTCGGACGGCATTTTATTATTACAGTGACCCGCCAGAAGATTCATGAGCTGCGTGCCATCAAGCCGCTGCTGTGGGAAGAGGAAGTGAACTCCCCGGACCGGTTCCTGTATGTTCTGATCGATCTCGTCACCGATAATTACTTCACGGTGGGCGACCGGATCGAAGTGCGGATCGAGCAGCTGGAAGAGGATATTCTAATGCATACCAAGAAGTCGCATCTCAACGAGATTGTCGGGCTTCGCAGTGAAATTCTGTGGCTGAAGCGTGTTCTCGGGCCGCAGAGGGATGTGATCCATACCTTAAATAAGAAGGATCTGCGATTGATCGACGATCAGCTTCAGAAGTATTTCAGCGACACGTACGAGAATGCGGTCAAGATCTCGGAAATCTTCGAAACGTACCGCGATTTGATGGGCAACCTGCGGGAGGCCTACCAGTCCAGTATCGCGATCCGCGCTAACGAAACGATGAGCATTTTTACCGTAATCACCACCATCTTTATGCCGCTGACTGTCATTACCGGCATCTATGGCATGAATTTTGATTTCATGCCGGAGCTGCACTGGAAATATTCATATTTCATTGTACTGGCGGTCATGGTTGCCGTGGGCTTCGGAATGTATTATTTGTTCCGCAAAAAAGAATGGCTTTAGTTACAAGAGAGGCTGTCCCAAAAGATCTAGGGTCTTGCGGAGGCCACTGAAAAAGTCCTGACTGAATCGAAGAAGGTACTGCACCCGAAATAATTAAGGGAGCAATACCTTTTTTTGTTGTAAAATAAGGTTAACGCAAAAGATGGTGTATCCGCCAACGAAGGCGTGGTCGCTGTAGGAAGAGGGGGCTTCCCCTCGCTGTTGCCCCCAAAAAACAGGTAACACAAAGAAACCGCCCTTTGGCAGAATGGAAGTGTCTAGCAACCATCTAAAAAGGAGCGGTTTCATTTGTACAAGTCTTTATTTTTGCTTCATATTTCACTCAAGTGAGCTGCCTCTTTAAACAAGAATCTACTTTGGGACAGCCTCTTTCAAATGAAGCGCTCTGCCTACACGGCCCGACGGCCATGTGACTCCCTTTCCCGCCGGTACCGGATTCGTATGAGCCGCAGCCGTTCGTACAGCTGTTCCTGGGACAGCCCTTCTCTCTCCTCTTCCCCGTAAACACGCTGCAAAATCGGCTTTAAAAAGGTGTCCCCAAGCTCCTCCAGCGCCTTCCATACATGGTCCTGCTCCTCTTCCGGCATAACGGCAAGCTCGGCAGAGATCAACGGCTCCGTATTATATCCTGCCTTCTCCAGCGCTTCCACAGCCTCAATGACCGCGCGCCGGGACATTCCGGTGACCTCGCTCAGTGCCTCCATATTCAGGCTCCCCGCAATGCCTTCCAGCAGCTGCCGGTTGGTCCGATATTTCTCCAGCTCCAGCTTGTATTTCTGCTCCTTCTGCGTATATAACCAGGACATGAACTCATCCTCCTCCAGAGCAGCCTCAACCCAGTTTAAGGGAAAGCCATACGCCCTCTCCACACGGGATGTCATTTCAAGCCAATCCTCCCCGTGCTCCTGCGCCTTGGTGCTGCCGATGCCCGGCAGCTGTAGCAGCTCCTCCTGCGTCTTTGGAATGAAGGCGCTGATCATTCTCAGCACCCGGTTGCTCGCGATGAAGTAGGGTGCCTTTCTGCCTGCCGCCGCCTTTCTTCTTCGCCAGGCGCACAGCTCACTATACAGCTCTTCACTGCCACGGCGTTCGCTGTAGCATTGCAGGCGCAGCGCGTGCCGGTTGCTGCTCCCGCTCTCCTCCGGCTCATGGAAGACACCTGCAATGACCGGCCGATAGCCTAGTGCAAGCTTCTGCGCGAGTCCATGGCGGTACACACAGAGCAGCTCCTGCCAGGACCCTCCCTCATACCAGGCTTCATCACCGGCTTCTCCCTCCCCTTCAGATCCGCGCCAGCCCAGGTACCAGCTACCTTCCTCCTCACCAATCCATAGCTGTGCTGTTTCGTGTCCACCCGACCCCGGGCGGCTCATCTGGTTCATAAACACGATATCCATACCTCTTCCTCCCTTATTCCTGAATATTTCAGCACACGCACACGCAAAAAAAGCACCCTCCATCTCGCTTTCGCAGCGAATGAAAGGTGCTTCCCTTTAATACTTACGTTCGTTATACTGTTACTCTATATATTATCCAGGATTTGTAACAAGGTCAATCCCTATTATTTTGAAGCTTTGTCCCATCTTAATTTTGCGTTATAATGTTTCGTATTCATAGCACGCAGAAAAGGAGCATCTCTACTCATGGATCAAGACAAAGAGCAGCTTGACTATTTATCCGACAGCACGGAATCAACCTCTACACGGTTCGTTACCTTTATTGGACCGTCCCTGAAGCGCTTCGATCTCGCAGTGACCTCCACAGATCGTTTTTACGGCAAGAAGCTCGTGACCGATTTGCAGTTCGGACGCTCGGCGATCCTAGCCGATGATGATCTGGAGGAAGAAGGCTTACTGGAGCGCACCTTCCGGCTGGAGCGGGAAGAGGCCGACGATATGCGCAGCTTTTTGAGCCTCGTACTGGGCAGCCCTCATTTTACGGACTGATCTGCGGCAGAATTCATAGGCTACAATAAATAGAAGACATGGCAGCGCAGGATGATCTCCCGCATCGCCATGTCTTTTGTTATGGTTTAGATTCCAGAAGAGCCTCACTACGGCTTCAGCCTGTCTTAGCCCTTCGCAGCCAGCTTGCCCAGCATCAACGCTCCGCACAGCCCTGCATTGTCTGTCAGCTGCGGCGGCACGATATACTGGTCAATGCCATCATTCAGGCTCGGATGAGGGACATAGCCGTTCAGCAGCTCCTGCAGCTTGGTCCGAATCAGCGGGAACAGCTGTGGCTGCTTCATCACACCGCCGCCCATAATGATCCGCTGCGGAGACAGAATCAGCACATAGTTCATCAACGCCTGCGCCAGATAATAGGCTTCCATGTCCCATGCCGGATGATCCGGCGTCAGCTCTGCACCGGCAACGCCCCAGCGTTTACCAAGGGACGGACCTGCTGCCAGACCCTCCAGGCAGTCCTTGTGGTACGGACAGGTGCCTTCATAGCGGTCCTCCGGATGACGGCGCACCAGGATATGTCCCATTTCGGGGTGGGATAGTCCATGCACGAGCTTGCCGCCTACCACAGCCCCTGCACCGACGCCTGTGCCAATCGTAATGTACAGGCAGCTATCCAGACCCTGTGCTGCACCCAGCGTATACTCGCCCAACGCGGCTCCATTGACGTCAGTGTCGAAGCCGACAGGGACATCGAACCGCTCCTTCAAGGCATTCACAACATTAAAGTTGCTCCAGTGCGGCTTGGGGGTTGTCGTGATCGATCCATACGTCGGACTGCCAATCACGGGATCAATCGGTCCGAAGAAGCCTGCTCCGATCGCTTCAACCCCTTGATCTGCAAAAAAGTCATATACCTGCGCCATCGTCTCTTCCGGTGTCGTCGTTGGAAAGCTTGTTCTCTCCAGAACTGTCCCGTCCTCCGTACCGATGCCGCATACAAATTTGGTTCCTCCTGCTTCAATGGCTCCCAATCTCATCTCTGTCATCCTCTCGCAAGCTGTTTATATGTAATTGAAAATAGCGCCTTAAACAAGCCAAGCACAGCTCAAGGCGCTGATTAAAACTTGTTGTACTCCGTGTTGCTATGATACGCTCGCCGCGCCAATCAGATGGCTAAGGCTCTTCATCTCCAGCTCTTCCAGCTTGGCATGCGCCACCTGATCGTCAATGTGAAGCAAGCACTGCCTGATTTCACATTCCAGCGGGACCTCACAATGAATTTCAGCGAGCCGGCGGGACAGGTGCAGCATGTCCAGATCAGCTTCGATCTTGGCCCGCACGCCTTTCGCCAGAGCATCCATATTCGCAAGGATCCCCTCAATGGATCCGAACTGCTGAACCAGCTTTAATGCCGTCTTCTCTCCAATGCCCTTCACTCCGGGGTAGTTATCGCTGGTATCGCCCATAAGCCCCTTCATGTCAATAATTTGCCGCGGGGTCAGCCCCTTCTCCTCCAGGAGCACCTCCGGTGTATATTTCAAATAATTGCCGTGGCCCTTCTTCATAATAATAACCGAGGTGGAGTCATCAACCAGCTGCAGCAGATCATGGTCTCCCGATAAGATCATAATATGCATCTGGTCTTTGTACCGGCAGGACAAGGTACCAATGCAGTCATCCGCCTCATAGCCCTCCATCCCGAGATTCGGAATGCCCAGGCTGTCGGTCACCTCACGCACCAATGAAAACTGCGGCACGAGATCCAGCGGTGCCTCCGGTCGGTTGCCTTTGTATGCGGCAAATTCTTCACTTCTGAAGGTCTTCGATGCCATATCCCAGCAGCAGGCAACATGGGTCGGCTTAAACTGGTCAATTGCATCCCATAAATATCTCAAAAACCCGTACACCGCGTTTGTGGGCAGGCCGGATTTCGTTCTGCGGATATATCCGCTCGACGCTGTGGCATAATACGCGCGGAACAATAGAGCCATACCGTCAACGAGCATCAGGGACGGCTGCGGTAATGTTGTCATATCTAAAGCTCCCCTTTCTCTCAGACTTACATACAGCTCGTTTCAGTATATCATATTCCGCATTTCGAATGGCGGGGAAAACGCAGTTTACGCCTTCCAATTCTCGTTAAAGACCTCTTCCTTGAAGCCGACCGTCGTCTTCGCTCCATCACTGACGATCGGGCGCTTGATCAGCATTCCGTTAGAGGACAGCAGGCGGATTTTTTCATCATCGGTCATGCCGGCGAGCTTGTCCTTCAAATTCATCTGTTTATAGACTTCCCCGCTAGTGTTGAAGAACTTCTTGATATCCAGCCCACTTCGCTGAATCAAGGCCTGCAGCTCCTCTGCAGACGGCGGTTGATCCTTGATATGCTGAAGATCCAGCTCATGGCCTTCGCCTTGCAGCCATTTCACGGCTTTTTTGCAGGTCCCGCAGGCGGGATAATGATATACGGTTAATAATCTCATCGCGCGACACTCCTTTAAAGAAATCTAATCTTATAAAACAAGCCAGCCGTATGCTCTCACATCTCACATTGGAAATAGCGTCTCGTGCTATCTGTCATCGCTGTGCTGTATCAGCCGGCTTCGCAGCAGCGACATATCCTGGGGCAGCGGCGCCTTGAAGATCATTTCCGTTCGCTGGATCGGATGAAACAGCGTAAGGCTGGCGGCATGAAGAGCCTGCCGCGGGATCAGCGAATCCAGACGCTCCCACTCTTCTTTACGCTCCGGCTGCAATAATTCCTGAGGATACATGGTATCGCCGATCAATGCATGGCCCAGGCTGCTCATGTGCACCCGAATCTGATGGGTTCGCCCGGTCTCCAGCTTCAGTCCCACCATGGACGCCCAGTCTCCGTAGCGCTCCTGTACCTCATACCGGGTCAGCGAGGGATAGCCGGAGGGCGTGACTATCCGGCGGTGCGGCTCCTCGGGATCACGATCGATCGGGCCGTCCAGCTCGCCTTGAGCCTTAGCGGGAACCCCATGCACCAGCGCCACATATCTTTTGTCTACGGTATTGGCAATCATTTGCTCTGAAATATGCTGATGAACGTATGGGTTCTTTGCAATGCAGAGCACGCCGGAGGTATCTTGATCCAGACGGTGGACCGCCCGGAAACGATACTTCAAGCCCTGCTTCTCCCAATAGTCCACCACACCGTTCGCCAGCGTTCCCGTGTAATGTCCATGAGTCGGATGAACAATAACTCCCGGAGGCTTGTTCAGCACCAGCAGATCCTCATCCTCATAGAGGATGTCCAGCTCCATCGGCTGCGGCATAATATCCGCCGAGGTCTCCTGCTCCATCCGGATTTCGACCCGGTCCCTCGCTTTGACGGCTGCGCTGATAAATACCCGGACACCGTTAAGCTGAATTCCTTCCTCCGTCAGCTTCAGCCGGGACAGGAGCTTCCGGGACACCCCCATCCGCTTCTGCAAAATGGTCTTGAGCAGCATCCCGTCCTCCTGCTCTGAAACCATATAAGTGATTGGCGGGTAATACTGCGTCATACGTTTACCGGAACACCTTTCCGCTGCGCTCATATTCTACATCCGGCACACCGGCGCGGACATTTGCGGTTCTCGCTGCCACGAAGAAGTAATCGGATAACCGGTTCAAGTATCGAGTCACCTCATGGTTAATGTCCACCGTACGGGACAGTGTAACCGTCAGTCGCTCGGCACGGCGGCAGACGGTGCGGCAGACATGAAGGGATGCTGCAAGGTGGCTGCCCCCCGGAAGAATAAACCGTTCAATCGGCGGATTCTCCTCTTCAAAGAGATCCACCCACTGCTCGAGCTGCTCCACCATTCCGGCATGAACCTTAACCTGATCTTCTTTAGGCTTGGCATAGGCCAAATCCGAGCCGCAGTCAAACAGCTCGTGCTGAATCTGAAGCAGCTGTTTCGCCAGTTTGGTAAAGCCGACGTCCTGCGCAAGGCATAGCCCCTGACCCACGAAGCTGTTCAGCTCATCGATCGTGCCATAAGCCTCGATCCGGGGATCATCCTTGAGCACGCGTCCGCCAATGATGGAAGTCTCTCCGGCATCGCCGGTTCTTGTATACATTTTCATGAATTTTGCCCTCCATATCACTACACAATTTCGTGGTTCAGCTATTCTCACGTCTCACTATATCATATCCCGCTCTCCACGAAAAAGAGGCCCTGCAGACTACCGCAGGGCCTCATAAAGGCTCAGCCTACTTCTTCTTCGGCTGGGCTTTCATATATTCATTAATCTTGAGATCCAGCAGGCTGCTGATCTCGATCACAATTTCAGAAGTAAAGGACTGCTCTTCCAGAAAGATCTGCTCCATTCTCTGTCGAAGCAGATGAATCTCTTCTTCTAGGGAAATGTCCTGCGGTTCAGAGTCTGCCGTCTCTACGTTCCACTCTTCACGGTCAGAACGTTCTGCTGTGAGATCACCGTTGTAATTCGACAGTTCGTATTCACAGAACATAAGCTTCCCTCCTTGATAAAGTATTTCTTCTCCCGAAACAAAATTATATCATAGTTTTGAGTTATGAAAAGATTTATTTTTGCTAAATCAAGGAAAAGGAACAACTATCTTCTTGTCATACTAACTTTTCGACAAATTTCCCCATACGCTTCAATGCTTCGTCAAGCTGCGCAATCGACGTAGCGTAGGAGCAGCGAATAAAGCCCTCTCCTCCCGAGCCGAAGGCTGTGCCCGGAACTGCAGCTACCTTGGCTTCTGTGAGCAGGCGCTGCGCGAATTCCTCAGAGGACAGGCCTGTGCGCTTGATGCTCGGGAAGGCATAAAACGCACCTTGAGGCTCATGGCAATCCAGTCCAATCTCACACAAGCCTTGAACAATCATTCGGCGGCGCTGGTTGTAGGATTCCACCATCCGGTCCTTCTCCCCCAGTCCGTTTCTCAGCGCTTCCAGCGCTGCCACCTGGCCCATAGCCGGTGCGCACATGACCGTGTACTGGTGAATCTTGGTCATGGCCCCAATCAGGTCCGGGTGAGCACAGGCATAGCCCATTCTCCAGCCGGTCATGGCGAACGCTTTGGAGAAGCCGCTGACGAGAATCGTCCGGTCTCTCATGCCCGGCATAGAAGGGAAGCTGACATGAGTGCCGTCATACGTCAGCTCTGCATAAATTTCATCCGAAATGACGATGAGATCATTCTCCTCCACCACTTTTGCAATGGGAAGCCAATCCTCATATGTCATTGTGGCCCCTGTCGGATTGCTTGGATAGCACAGAATCAGTACCTTGGATTTCGGTGTGATCTTGGCTTGAAGCGCTTCTGCTGTCAGCTTGAAATGGTTATCCGCAGTCGTCTCGATGCCCACGGGAATGCCGCCGCTAATCGACGTAATGGGTGAGTAAGAGATATAGCAAGGCTCCGGAACGAGAATCTCATCTCCCGGCTCCAGCAGCGCACGCAGTGCAAGGTCAATCGCTTCACTGCCTCCGACGGTAACAAGCACCTCGTCTTTGGGATCATACGAAACCTGGAAGCCCTTCTCCAGATAACGGGAAATCTCTTCTCTCAGCTCCGGCATGCCCGCATTTGATGTGTATTGAGTAAATCCCCGCTCCAAAGAGTACACGCACGCTTCTCTGACATGCCATGGAGTTACAAAATCCGGCTCCCCGACGCCCAGTGTAATAATATCCTTGTTCCCGCTGACCAGATCGAAGAACTTGCGGATTCCTGACGGCTGAATATTCTTGACTCCCGTGGCCAAATAAGAGCTCATTGATTTGTTGTCATTTCCGGTTGAACGTTCCTGATTCACAATCATATCCACTCTTCCTTTACGGCGAGATCAGCAGACGCTTGTCTTCTGGATTTTCTTCGAAAATAATCCCGTCTTGTTTATATTTTTTGAGAATAAAATTCGTCTTCGTGGACAGCACCGAATCAATGGGAGACAGCTTCTCCGAGACAAAGTTCGCGACCTCTCGAAGACTGCGCCCCTCTACCTCTACCAAGAGATCATAGGCTCCGGACATCAAGTACACCGACTTCACCTGAGGGAACAAATAAATACGCTCCGCAATTCCCTCAAAGCCTCTTCCGCGCTCCGGTGTAATCTGTACTTCAATCTGTGCGTACACCTTCTCCTCTTCCACCTTGCCCCAATTCACAACCGTCACGTATTTGACGATAACATGATCACGCTCTAGCTCCGCGATGGCTTCCTTCACTTCCTCTTCAGATGCCCCCAGCAGGGTCGATAAAAGGGCCGGAGTCCTTCTCGCATCCTCTTTCAACAGGTCAAGCACTTTCAATTTAAACGGGCTCAGCTCTTCCATACTTGCCATCCTCCAGCGCATTTATCAGGCCATTCGGCTGCATTCAGCCGGTTCCTGTAAAGAGATTAATACCTATATTACAATAACTTTTGCTTTCTGTGCAAAGAAAAACCGATGGCTCGGATAAAGTCCGATCAAACCATCGGTTCATGGGTGCTGAGTCGCCGGTCAACGGACCGGGTACAAGAAATTAGTGACCAGGCTGTACGTTCGTAGGATGACTGGTCACGTTGGGCGTATGCGAGTACGACTCCAGCCCCGAGGTTCTCTGTGCTGTAAAGTCACGGGTCGCTTGACTCGTTTGCTGCATAGCCTGCAGCTGCTTATCGACATCTGCTTTAATCGCCGTCGGCACGGAAGCCGGGTATTGCTTCTGCCGCTCAATAAGCTGATACAGATCACCCTGCATTTGCAGGGTTTCAGCCGTCAGCTCCGAGAACATTCGGCGAATTGCAGGACAGGAAGCCTCGGTCGTTGCTGTGGTGTACTCACGTACGGTACGCTTCAATTCATTCAGGATGCTGTTGAGCAGATCTTCTTCCGGAAGAAAGGATGTCCCTTGTTGGGATGGCATGTTGGCTCCTCCTTTAATGGTGGTCATAGATTGCGATTGAATCATGCAAAGCTAACCTTTAATGCGACGGGGATACAGCCAGGCTTTGGTGCTGCTGCAGGGACTGAACGAGCCTGTCCATATGCTGCTCGTGCTTGTGCATCATACCGAGCAGAGATTGCTGCACTGCCGGATTTGTTATCGCTGCAGCTGTAGCTGCGCAGTGCTTCGCAAGCGTGCTTTCATTAGAGATGCAGTCTACAAGGTAGTCCAGCTCCTTGGACGTCAGCGGCTTCATTTCTGCGTTGTTCACGGTTTCCATCCACCTTTCCCTTTGAAGTAGCTTCAATAGTATGGCTTGGATTGTATGGTTCTATGTGGTAAATAGTAAAGCTTGTGCAAGAGAGCTGATATCCCATAAAAAGAAAGAGGGTATTTGACATGAAGCTTACCAGCGGGCCAAGTCCATGGGAACAGGAATTCAACAATACTTATCCTTCCTATCCACAGCTTGAGGACAGCGTCACATGTGACGTCCTCGTCATCGGCGGCGGCATCAGTGGAGCGCTCGTCTCTTATGAGCTTACAAAGCGCGGACTGGATGTCCTGCTTCTGGAAGAGCACACCGTAGCAGGCGGCAGCACCTCTGCCAGTACAGCTCTGCTGCAATTTATGAATGATGATTCCATAACCGAGCTGATGAAGAGGTTCGGTGAATATAAAGGCAGCCGTTTCTATAAAATGTGTCTGGAAGCTGTAGAGCGCCTCGCTTCCGTTGCCTCCCAACTGCCGGAAGATATCGGCTTTCGCCGCCGGAGCAGCCTCTACTGCGCCAGCACCCGGCAGGATGTGAAGCTGCTGCAGCAGGAGTATGAGAACCTGCGCCGTTACGGGTTCGATGTCGAGTACTGGACGCCCCAGGACATTGCTGCAAGGTTTCCGTTCACGAAGCCGGCGGCGCTGTACTGCCATGGAGATGCCGAGGTAAATCCGGTACATATGGTCAAGGCATTGCTGAACTACAGCCACATCCGGCAGGGCCTGCGTATTTACGAGCACAGTGGTGTAGTCCGGGTGGAGGAGGATCATCTGGGCAGGGCCATTGCATATACTCATGGCATGGGCAAGGTTCACGCCAAAACACTGATTTGGACCGTCGGCTATGAAGCCCAGGACTGGAAAAAGGACGCCCAGGCTGTGCTTGAATACACCTATGCCATTACGACCGAGCCTGTCGAGGATCTTTCCTCGTGGCATGAGCGGGCGCTCATCTGGGAAGCTGCCAGGCCTTATCTGTACCTGCGCACAACGGTTGACGGGCGCATAGTAGCCGGCGGGCTGGACGAGCCGCTCGCCGAAGGCGGCTTGACCGAGGAGATTGTTCAGGAGCGCAGCCGGAAGCTGCTGAAGGAAGTCATGGCACTTTTTCCACAGCTCGGCCCTCTAAATATAGAATGCAGCTGGTCCGGCGTATTTGGCTCCACCAAGGACGGTCTGCCGCTGATTGGACGCGACCCCCGTTTTCCAAGCAGTTATTTCGTAGAGGGATATGGCGGCAACGGCACGGTATACAGCATGATCGCGGCAGACATGCTGGCAGATACGCTGACTGGAAAGGAGCCGGAGGAGCTGTCCTGGTTCTCTCCGATTCGGAGAAAGCAGAAGCATTAGAAGAGACTCTCACTAAAAAAAGCAGCCCTGAACGGGCTGCTTGATTAATATATGCTTGCTTATTCCACAGACGGCTTCGACAGCCTTTGGATCAGTCGCTGACGATCATCCTCGTCTAAGGTGTACTGCACCTGGAAACAGCCAGAGCAGACGTACATATTCACATGAATCGGCGAGGATAGCAGCGGGCCCTGCAGATGGGGGAGCTGGATAGGCTGGAAGCCTTCGCCGCCCATAGCCTGCTTGCCGGCAAACAGCATGTACTCCCGGCAGTGAATGCATTCAGGCACTTCATCCTGATGATCCAGTGCTTTTTCGACCCCCTCTTCGTAAGAAATGAGGTCATAATCATCACCGTACTGCTCCAGCACCCGAACGCCCGGATCCAGAGTGGTTTCACCGCTCCAGAAAGGCTGGTTAAACCCTACAACCTCTTCTGGATCTTCACTATATTCATCCTCTGAAGCCTCATCTGCCTCAGCTTCTGTATCCATCTCTACATTGATCGTCCGGTAGCCCTTCAGCTCATTCTCGCAGTGCGGGCAATGCTCCTCCGGTCCGATCTCTTCGTCCCACACAATCTCACTCTGACACCAGGGACAGACTATCGGTTCCATTGTTTCATTCATCCTTTCACAGCCTTTGGCGTCATCGCCAATGCAGTCTTATGACCCCTAATTAATTCATCGACAAGTATACAATGCCTGACACCATAAAAAGCAAGGCGGCCACAAACAAAATTCTAGGTAAATATTTCAAGCTCCTCAACCTCCGTTAAGTAATGCCAGCTCCGATCACATAGGAGAGAGAAACGGTGATGATCAGAACAATCAAGCCGACAGCCCGATTGTCACGTCCGATCTCCTCATCTACGGAAAACACCGGCGTCATAAATTCCAGCAGCAAATAAGCAGCCAGCAGCAAAATGAAGCCGAAGAACGACCATTTCATCATGCCATATACGGTCTCATTATGCTCAATGCAGAAACGTATGATATTGCAGATGCCAAAAATTTTGCCGCCCGTCGCCATGGCCGCCGCCACATTGCCTTTCCGAATCTCGTCCCAGCATTTGTACTTGGTGACCCATTCGAAACAGGCCAGATATACGATCAAAGCCAGAATAGCGACCGAAAAATAGCCGATTAGCGCTCCCACCGGATGGGACAGCAGCTCATCAACGGCTTCCATCATCTCAGATTCCCTCCCCCGCTGCGTTGCCACATCACCTGGCGGTTATTTCAGCTCTGCAATCGTCACGCCGGTACCGCCTTCGCCGTAATTGCCAAGCCGGTAGCTCTTGACATGACGGTGTCTCCGCAAATATTCCTGAATACCGGTGCGCAGTATGCCCGTCCCTTTGCCGTGGATAATGTACACCTGTCCGAGATTGCCAAGAAACGCCTCGTCAATAAAGCGGTCTACGGCGATTAACGCCTCTTCCAGGTTCTCGCCCCGCAAATCCAGCTCACTTCGGGTATTGGCGTCCCGGGTACGCTTGAGGACGGTTGCTGTTTTTTGCGGCTTGGCGGCCTCTTTGCCGTTTCCGCTGGACACCAGCTCCAGATCACTTAAAGCGACCTTCATCTTCATAATTCCCAGCTGAACCAGAGCTTCCTTGCTCCCTGCCATTTCCACAACATGGCCTTTTTGATTCAGGCTGTATACCATAACTTCATCCCCGGCGCTGATGGCCCGCTTCTCATTCGCGCTTCGCTTCGCCGCCGATTTCTTCTTCTGCTCCGGTTCTGCCTCATCCAGCCTCTTGCGGGCGGCGATCAGCTTATGCTCCTTCACAGAGGCGCCTTCCTCCTGCGCCAGCTTCCGCAGATCCGCGATAATCTCCTCTGCCTCGCTGCGTGCTTTGTCCACCAGGCTGCGGGCTTCCTGCCGCGCCTTGTCCACCAGCTTGTCACGCTGCTCTTCCAGCCTCTCCAGCTCGCGGCTGTGCCGCGCCCGAAGCTCCTCCAGCTCTTGACGCACCGCCTGAGCCTGCTCCCGCTCTACCTCGGCTCCGTGACGGTTCTCTTCCAGCGATGCAATCATATGCTCGATACGCTGATCCTCTTCCTTCACTTCTCCGCGGGCGAACTCCAGAATGTGCAGGGGCAGTCCCAGGCGCTCGGCAATCGCAAACGCGTTGCTTCGGCCCGGTACGCCGACAAGGAGCCGGTATGTCGGACTCAGCGTCTGAACATCAAACTCCATGCTGGCATTGATCAGCCCTTTGCGCTCATAGGCATAAGCCTTTAGCTCGGAATAGTGAGTTGTTGCAATCATGCGGCAGCCCTTTTGATGAATGTGCTCCAGAATGGCAATCGCAAGCGCGGAGCCCTCAGCAGGGTCCGTGCCGGCACCGACCTCATCCAGCAGCACCAGACTCTTCTCTGTCATCCGGCCAAGAATAGAAATAATGTTTGTCATATGGCTGGAAAAAGTACTCAAGCTCTGCTCAATGCTCTGCTCATCGCCGATATCCGCATAAATGGCATCGAAGACGCACATGCGGCTTCCTTCCTGCGCCGGGATGAACAGCCCGGACATGGCCATCAGGCTGAGGAGACCGACGGTTTTGAGCGTTACCGTCTTACCGCCCGTATTAGGACCTGTCACAATAATTGAGGTGAAATCATTGCCCAGCTCTGCATCCAGCGGCACGACCTGCTCTGCAGGAATGAGCGGATGGCGGCCCTTTTTAATTTTTAGATAGCCTCTGTCGTTCATCACGGGCAGGGTGGATTTACTCACATGAGCCAGGCGTGCTTTAGCAAAAATAAAATCCAGCTGACCGCATACCTCGACATCATAAGCAAGCAGCTCGACCTGTTCTCCGACAAGCGCAGTCAGCTTCTGCAAAATGATCTCAATCTCGCGCTCTTCCTTCATTCGCGTTTCGCGGAGCTTATTGTTCATCATGACAATGGACTCCGGCTCAATGAACAGTGTCGCTCCCGAGCCTGACTGATCGTGCACGATCCCGCCGAAATAAGAGCGATACTCCGCCTTGACCGGAATGACGAACCGGTCTCCCCGAATGGTGATGAGCTGATCCTGCAGCATTTTGGCGACGCTCTGGGAACGGATCATGCCTTCGAGCTTCTCCCGAATCCGCGCCTCACCGCCCCGCAGCTCCCGGCGAATCTTGGCAAGCTCTGCACTTGCCGTATCCACCACCTCTGCGCTGTCATCAATGCACAGGCGGATGCTGTCCTCAAGCGGCTTCTGCTCCGAAATAAAATCACTCAGCTGATACAGCCGTTCAATCTTCTCATCCTCATGAATTTGCGCGATCAACCGCTTCAGCCGCCGGGAGCCAAGAATGGTATTGGCTATAGCGAGCAGCTCATGCGCATTGAGCGTACCGCCGATCGCTGCTCGTTTGAGAGGCTCGTTTATGTTACTAATTCCCCGGAAGGAGGGCGTTCCCTTCAAGCGATCCACCGTGTACGCTTCATCGGTAATTGACAGCAGGCGGATCACGTCATCCAGCATCACGCTGGGCCGCAGCTGCTCACAGGCCTCCTTGCCCATCGTAGTCTGGGTATATCCTGCCAATGTATTTAAAATTTTACGGTATTCTAGTGTGTGTAGAATCTTTTCGTCCAAGAAGCACAACTCCTCTCATGCATGACCTTATTATAACGAAGTGCTCCGTGTTTCGCTATTTCTAAACCTCTAAACTCTTGTTCACCAATTCTACATAATGAACATGAGGCATTGTCCCGCATTTTACGTTATCATAAACAAAGATACGGTTTTACATTATTTATGGTAAGGGGAGAGCTATTCATGAAAAAAGCCTTAATGTCTCTGTTATCCCTCATGCTTCTGTTCGTGCTTGCAGCATGCGGTGGAAATAATGACGCGTCCTCCGGGGGAGCAGTTACCGATCCCGCAGTTGCGCCTGAAGCGGAGCTGGTCATCTCGGCAACGAACTATGAGTTCAATCAGCAGGAGTATACGCTGAAGAAGGGCGTTCCGGTTGAAATCAAGTATGAAAATAAGGAAGGAAATCATGGCATTATGATCCCGGCACTTGGTGTGCAGCTGGATCGCAACAAGGATTCGATCGTGGTGACCCCGGACAAGACTGGCACCTTCGACATTTCCTGCTCGATCATGTGTGGAACAGGACATTCACAGATGATCTCCAAGCTTATTATTGAAGAATAAACAAGACAACAACCTCCGGCATGTTCGATGGCGATCCATCGAAAGCCGGAGGTTGTTGTTTGTCAGCTTTGATCTTGCTCAATCAGCTCAATCCACTCATTATATTCTACCTGCAGCTTAGCATATTCATCCTGAAGCTTCTGATGCTCCTCTTCAAGCTGGGCTGCATGTCCGGACTGCATTTCCTGCTGCGTCTGAAGCAGCCGGTATTGATGGGAAATAATCTCATACTGTTCCCCTAATTCCGACAGCTGACGGGATATATCCTGTTTCTCCTGCAGCAGCTGATCCTGGCTCTGCTCGGACGCTGCAATCTGCTCCTGCCAGGATTTCAGCTCTTCCTTCCATGCGGCTTCCTGCTGCTCCCATTGATCCTTAAAGCGCGATAAAGAGTCCGCCTCCGACTGCCATTCCTCTAGCTCCGCCTCCACCTGCTTCAGGCGGTCTGTCAGGCTGCTCTCCTTGGCTTCCTGCTCGGCGGAACGTCTGCGCAGCTGCTCCAGCTGCACGGATGCTTCATGATATTCTTCCTCCAGCATTCCATACAGCTTGCGGGTCTCTTCTTCCTGACGATACGCTTCGGCTCTTCCTTGCTCAGCCTTCTCCAGCTGCAGCTGCAGCTCTTTGCGCTCCTGCTCCGCCGTCTGGCGGCGGGAGCTCTGAAGGCGTGCTTCCTCCTTCAGACCCTCAGCCTCTTCACGCAGCTCGGAGAGCTCCCGATCCTGCCCTTCAGCAGCCTCCAGTGCCTGTACAAGCTGAAGCTCCAGATGATCCTTCTCGCCCTGACGCTCTTCCGCCAAGGACTTCCAGGTCGAGCATTCATTCACAGTCTGCTCCAGATCCTCATGCAGCTTGCGGGAATGCTCATTAGCATCGACCACCAGGCGCTGCAGCCGCCGCCGTTCCTCTTCCGAAGCAGCAGCCTGGCTCTTCAGGCCATCGCGTTCTTGAATCAGCTTCTCGGCCTGGGTCTTTGCATTCTCCAGCTGCTGCTTGAAGGCTTGGTGCTCCCCGGTTACGGTCTCCAGCTTCTTCCGAGCCTGCTCCAGCTGGTTCTTCAGCGATGATTCCTGCTGCTTCAAGACGGCCAGCTCCTGATCCCGGCTGGCAGCCTGCTTATGCAGAGCTGCTGCTGCCTCCTGCTGGGAGGCAAGCCTTGTTTCCAGCTCCTTCACGGCGGACTGGTGTCGCGATTCCTGCTGGGAAGCCGACTGCTTGTACTTCTCTTCCATTTCCCGAACACTCTGAGTATGGCGGCTTTCTGCCTCTCTTAACGCCTTGGAATGGCTGTATTCCAGCTGGCTTGCAGCCTCGGTATGCTGCTCTGTCAGCTGCTTCACTGCCTGCTCCCGGCTTTGCTCCAGCTCCTCCACCTGCAGTGCATGCTGAAGCTCCAGCTCTTCGAGGGCCTCCTGGCGCTCCCGCTTCAGCTCCTCTTCGGCGGCTCGATGTCCCTGCTGCAAGCCTTCCACCTCGTCCCGATGCTGCTGCTCCAAAGCCTCCATCTTCGCCTGGTGCTGCTGCTTCAGCTCTTCTATGGCTGCCTGATGGCGGCTCTCCAGCTGCTGCACAAGCTCCTGCTGCTGGGTCTCCAGCTGCTCGGCCAGCTCCAGATATTCGCGCTGCAAGGACTCCACTTCTTCCGCATGCTTCTGCTTCATCTGCTCCGCGGACTGCACCGCCGCAGCAAGCTCCTGCTGCAGCTGCTCCAGGAGCTGCTGCTGATCCTGGGTAAGCTTGTCCATATCGCCCTTGTACTTCTGCTCCAGCTCCTGCAGCTTGCGCTTGTAGCTCTGCTCCGACTGCTCGGCAGACTGCTTATGGCTCTTCTGCAGCGCCTGCAGCTGCACTTCTTGCTGGGCCTTCCATTCTTCCTGCGCCTGCTTATATTTCTTCTCCCACTCCTGGGTTTTGTTTCTCAGCTGATCCTGCAGCTGCTGCTTCTCCTTGGAAATCTCGGCAGAACGCCCGCTCTCCTTCTCCAGCAGCTCCTTGCTGCGCTTGGCATCTGCAGTAAGGCTCTCCTTGGCTGCTTGAAGCTCTGTTACGAGCCCTGTCTTCTCCTTCAGCTGCTGTTCCAGGCTGCTCTTCGTCTCCTTCAGCTGCTGCTCTAAGCTGCCCTTCGTTTCTTTCAGCTGCTGCTCCAGGCCACCCTTCATCTGCTCAAATCGCTGCTGCTGCTCAGAGAGCAGGCCCTGCACCCGGGCGAGCTCGGAACGGAGCTCGCTGCGCTCAGACGTAAGCAGCTTGACCTCCTGCTGAAACTGCTGCAGCTGCACAGCCTCTTCAGCCATATGTACCGCAGCCAGGACCGCGATCCGCGGCGTGTCGAGGCGGGAATGATTCTTGGATATAGAGCGCATACGCTCATCTACATAATTGGCAACCTGCTTCATGTATTCACTGCTGCTGCCGACAAGCTTATAGGAAGTGCCGTAGATTTCTACGGTCACGCGATTACGGTCCGGTGTAGTCACAGTTGTGCCCTCCTTGTATGGTCTGTGGATTCTAGGATGTCTTCACGGCCTTGCCGGGTCTTCACTATGCTATATATATGATTATATAGGAGATGCCTGCCCATGAGAAATTCCTGCCCGGAAAAGAGCCGCCTATCCAGTCATGTATAGGTTCGTGAATGCTCATATTCACGCAAACGGGAAACCTTAGGATGCCAAAAAAACCGCATCGAATGGTGTAATTCGATGCGGCTTCTATGAATTCCTGCTATTTTCTTAATTCCGCTCCAAAAGATTGCTCCAGTGCCGCAACCGCTGTCTCGACAGCGCTGCTAACCTCTTCATCAGTCAGCGTACGCTCCTGATGGCGGAAGCTTAGGGAGATGGCGATGCTTTTCTTGCCTTCGCCAAGCTTGCTGCCCTTAAACACGTCAAACACCCGGACGCGCTGCAGCAAATCACCGGCATGCTTCTGCACCGTCTCGATCAGCGCGGCTGCCTCCACCTGCTCATCCACCACAATCGCCAGATCCCGCTCCATTCCCGGATATCTTGGCAAATCACGATAGACGACCGTGCTGTTGACAAGCTCATACAGCGGAGCAAGCAGCAGCTCGGCCACATACGTGTCCTCCAGATCCTTATCCTGCTGCAGCTGAGGATGGAGCTGACCCAGTGTGCCCAGCTTGACCTCTCCCAGCGGTGTATCCGCATAGAGTGTAGCTGAACGTCCCGGATGATAATCAGCCGGCTCATCCGCTTTATATTTCACCTGATCTGAAGTTACTCCCAAATAATGAAGAATAGACTCTACCGCTCCCTTGAGATCGAAGAAATCCACAGGCTGAGGCTGAACATTCCATTGCTTCATCCCTTGGCGTCCTGTCAGCAGCAGCGCCAGCGCTGGCTGCTCCTCCGGCTGGCGGGTCAGCTGGTCCTCTTCGGTGTGGAACAGATTGCCCAGCTCAAACAGAGCCAGGTCCGGCTGCTTGCGGTTCATATTATAGACGGCCATATCCAGCAGCTGCGGGAGCAGGCTTGTGCGCAGCACGCTGCGGTCTTCGCTCATCGGCATGGACAGCGGAACCGCTTTGCGGCCGGGAACCAGCGAGTGGAAGGTCTTCGCCTGCTGAGGGTCGATGAAGGAGTAGCCCAGCACCTCCTGCCAGCCGCCATGCGTCAGGAAGCGGCGCAGCGCGCGGCGCACCATCTGCGGCTTGGTCAGGGAGCCCGGTGTGGTCTCGCCCTCAATCGCGCTCGTCGGAATGTTATCATACCCGTACAATCTTGCAATTTCTTCGATCAGATCCACATCCAGCGTAATATCTCCACGGCGGGTCGGCACCTCCACCTCGATGTGATCCTCGCCGGCATCGCCGAATGGAAAGTGCAGGCGGCTGAACAAGGTTTTGACCTCCAGCAGCGACAGCGCCGTACCAAGAAGCTTGTTCACTTTAGACAAGGACAGCGTAATTGTCGTCTTCTCGGTCACATCACTGCCGTCCTGGACAACGCCTTGATGAACAGCTCCTCCGGCGTACTCCGCCATCAGGGCTGCGGCGCGATTCAAGGCAGGAATCACGGCAGCCGGATCCACTTCCTTCTCAAAGCGGGAGCTGGCTTCCGATCGTAGCCCCAGCTGTCTTGATGTCTTGCGCACTGTACCGCCATCGAAACGGGCAGACTCCAGCATAATATTTACGGTCTGATCTGTAACCTCGGAATGAAGTCCGCCCATCACGCCCGCAAGCGCAGCAGGACCATTCTCACCCGCAATGACGAGCATATGAGGCTCCAGCTTGCGTTCCTGTCCATCCAGTGTAACCATGCTCTCGCCTTCACGGGCCAGGCGCACCGTAACCCCTCCGCCCGGCAGACGGTCGGCGTCAAACGCGTGCAGCGGCTGACCGTACTCCAGCATGACATAATTCGTAATATCGACGATGTTGTTAATAGGGCGGATGCCGGCAGCCATGAGACGGTTCTGCATCCACAGCGGCGATGTGCCGACGGTTACACCGGTAATGTAGCGCGCACTGTAATGAGGGCACTGCTCTTCGGCCTCAATGGCTACAGAAATATGCTCCGCCGCCGCTCTGCTCACCTCGAAAAGCTGCTCCTGTGGATCAGGCAGCACCAGCTCGCGGCCCAGAATAGCACTCACCTCGTACGCGGTGCCGAGCATGCTGAGGCAGTCTGAACGGTTGGGCGTAAGATCGAGCTCCAGCACCTGATCATTCAAGCCCAGTACGTCTTCAATCGGCAAGCCGATGGCAGTCTGCTCCGGCAGCACCAGAATGCCCTCCTGCAGTTCTTTCGGGAGCAGCTTGTCGTTCATGCCCAGCTCTTTGGCGGAGCAGATCATTCCTTGGGATACAACACCGCGGAGCTTCGCTTTTTTAATATCCAGTCCGCCGGGAAGCTTCGCCCCCACCAGAGCAACCGGCACCTTCTGACCGGCATCTACATTTTTCGCGCCGCATACAATCTGAATATCCTCATCCAGTCCGGCATCCACGATACATACGTTCAGCTTATCGGCATCCGGGTGCTTCTCTTTGCTTTTCACATAGCCGGTAACGACCTTGTGAATCCCCTGATTCCGGTTCTCGATGACATCAATTTCGATGCCAGCCGCTGTAATACGCCGGGCAAGCTCGGGCGCGGTTACCTCGCTCAGGGAAATATATTGGGACAACCATTCGGTTGATACTCTCATGACAAGCTCACTTCCTTTTCACCAAAAATTAAATACGCGCAAACTGCTTCAGGAACGTTAGATCGTTATTGTAGAAATGGCGGATATCATCGACACCGTATTTCAGCATCGCAATCCGCTCTACACCCATACCGAAGGCGAAGCCGCTGAGTGTCTGCGAGTCATAGCCGCCCATTTCCAGCACCTTCGGATGGACCATGCCACAGCCCAGAATTTCCAGCCAGCCCGTGTGCTTGCACACCCGGCAGCCGCTGCCGCCGCATTTGACACAGGATACATCAACCTCGGCACTCGGCTCGGTGAACGGAAAGAAGCTCGGACGCAGACGTATCTGGGTGTGCTCGCCGAACATTTCCTGAACGAACTGCAGCAGCGTGCCTTTCAGGTCACTCATGCGGATTCCCTCGCCAATCACAAGCCCCTCAATCTGATGGAACTGGAAGGAATGCGTCGCGTCGTCGTCGTCGCGGCGGAACACGCGTCCCGGGCAAATAATTCTGACCGGTGTTTCTCCCTTCTTGGCCAGCATCGTCCGGGCCTGAACCGGGGATGTCTGTGTGCGCATCAGCAGGTCCTCGGTCAGGTAGAAGGAGTCCTGCATGTCGCGTGCCGGATGGTTTTTGGGCAGATTGAGCGCTTCGAAGTTAAAGTAGTCCGTCTCCACCTCAGGTCCTTCTGCCACCTGATACCCCATGCCGATAAAAATATCCTCAATATCCTGAATTACGCGGCTAAGCGGATGCACTGCACCTTGAGTCATCGGGCGGCCCGGCAGCGTCACATCCACCTTTTCGGCGCGCAGGCGCTCTTCCGTCTCCCGGCGCTGAAACTCCTCCTGCTTCCTGGTAATAAGCTCCTCAATCGCACCGCGAACCTCGTTGCCCACCTGTCCGATGACCGGACGCTCTTCGGCGCTGAGTGCGCCCATCCCTCTCAGAATTTCCGTGAGCGCTCCCTTTTTGCCTAAATACTTGACGCGCAGATCATTCAGGGTCCCGGGGTCCGTGACTCCTTGCAGCTGTCCAAGCGCTTCTTCCTTCAATGCCAATAATTTGTCTTTCATGGTCTTTCACGCCTCCTTGCATAATTGTCCTCTTCCACGCTGTGCACAGAACCAGCAAAAAAAGGCCTTCTCTCCCGTAAAGGGACGAAAAGACCGTGGTACCACCCTTGTTAACCCGTTCTCCATGAAACATGCCATGGCTATGGGGCTCACTTTAACCGACGTAACGGATCGGCGCCCGATATCTCCTACTGTCTCGCGTCTATAGACCCAAGAGTTCAAAGAACTGCTCCGGAGCGAACTTCACCAGCCTGATTCTATGCAGACACTCTCAATCCACGGCGTCCGCTCCCTGTACAGAAGCACTGCTTACTCTTCTCCATCCCAGCATTTCAAACTATGCACAAAATGATCTGGTATCATTATATGCATTATTGGTGCAGATGACAAGCGGGTGAGCTTATTGCCGGGAGCTCTGTCCACAGAATTGACGTCACACCCCGTGGATAATATTTACTGCCAATCGCAATTCCTGACAACATTTGATCACTCCAGCTCCAGAACGCATTCCGTGGATCTGTCAGCCATGCGACATGAGCTTCGTCAGCTTGACGTCCTTGCTCATCCCAAGGCATACCCAGTATGCTGCGGGCGACGAATTGACACAAGTAGATTTTGCTCAGCCATGAATTATCACTGGTTGAAGAAAGCTTCCAGCCTCCATCCTCAAACAAACAGATGCCGGGGCGGAGCACATGCTCAAGATGGCGCTTCATGGCAGCGATGTAGGATGCGAAACGTCCATTCTCGTCAAGCGCATCAATACAGCCGAACGCGTACGGAAATACAAGTCCTTCAATAGCAGGAATAATCTTGGAATCGTTATTTTCTCCCAAGATGGCAGGAATATAGCCGTCTTCCTTGGCGAAGGAGACTATTGATGCGGCACAGCGATCTGCCTGTTCCGCAGCAATGCCTGCGGAGACGTCGTTGCCGGCATTGCGAAAGATTTGCTCGAGAGCCACATAGGCAGCCCAGCATTTACCGGCCAGGTAGATGTTGTTACGCGCTTGACCGAGCGATTGATCCAGACTGTCGTACGTCGTAATCTCTGCCCCTCCCTTGCAGCGAGAACTGTCCAGTCCCATAATGCCGTTGCGCTTCGAGGGATCCGGATGATCCCTGTTCAGCATGCTGGTCAGACATTGCTCCAGCAGCGGGAGCCGTTTCTCAAGCCACAGCGTGTCATTCGTACGATGAACGTATACCGCAGCGCATAATAGCCAATTAACCAGTTGCTCGTGAGTCATCTGGGAGAAGCAGTCATCCAGCCCCGCCAATTCATACGCAGAATGGCCGGGACGTGAAAAGGAGTTACCCACACCCATATCGTGCGTGAAGCTGATCCCGCCGGGATACAGCGTATCGTCATTGGGGAACAAGACCTGATCCTGATAGCTGTAGCGGTCTGCATAAAGATCCAGCTCACAGCGAACCGTCCACGGATTCATCCGGATTTCATAGAACAGCTGATCCACGGTCAGATCAAATGTATTCATCATCCGATACTCGCCTTCGTTCACATTCCAGAGCGGCTTGCCGTTCCAATCCAGCAGTTGAGTGCTGCCGTAGTAGCTTCGGATCGAGTGAGCCAGCATGAAGCGCTGCTCCTCGGACAATCCGGTGCCAGCCAACCAAGTGTCCGCCTCGAGAGCACGGGACTTTAATTCCTCAAAGTACTCCAGAGCAAACCTGGCGGCTGCTTCAATATTTGCGAAGTAATTCGTATACCAGTAGCTGGCATCGATATCGGTTGTCACATAGCCGCCACGATAGAAACAAAGGGCGAATCGGTACGTTCGTTTCATCCCTGCAGGTGTTTCCATCAGCAGTGCACCGACACCGCCCAGCCCGAAATCATAATTTTCTTCATGCACATTTGTAATCAGCTTCTCCATCGAGAAATGCTGTGTCGGCGTCACGCCTTCATCCATAGTCGCTATCAAGGACATGCGGCCTTGCCCAACGCCGCAGATGCCATCGGTTAACTCCGGCTTTAGTCTCCTCATTACGCTGTACGGATCGGCACCCTGGTATCCGAACCATGCCTTGCGCGGTTGTTTCCCTTGAGTATTGTCGACTGTCACTTCAGCGATCACGGCCGGAACAAGTGCCATACGCAGCTCTTCTTCTCCAGCTTTCTCTGGATCGGGAACAGGACTCATTTGAGAATAAATCGAGAAGGTCAAGTCGCCAGCGCGCCATACGTCACTGCCGACACTGAAGCTCCGATGAATCTCCTCCTGGTCGTACCTTTGCAGCAGTCTCTGTGATTTAGGCTCATCCGGAGAGTGCTCTGAACTGTACCGTTTACTTTCATCTTCACCCGCCTCAAAAAAAGGAAGCCCACGGTAGACTGCACCAGCGGCGTCCTCAAGCAGCAAGAATACGTTCTCCTTTGGTGGCTGGCCTCTCTCCAAGTCAAAACCTCCGCTTGCCCCTGGAAATCCGAGTGTAAAGCTCGAGAATGCCCCGATCGGAGAATGATGTGCGTTGAAAAATTGTGGAGTTGTCATTCAGTTTTTCTTCCCTTCCTTCATAATAGTCTAACAATACGAAGGAAATGAGTAAAAATGGATGGGCAAACCGTGCAACTTTATGGACAAAGCTTACCTGACTAATAATGAATTGACTATAATAGAGAGCATGAAGGATTCTAAATCTAAAGGCGGTTTATCGATGGCGAACAAACGGACTGATTCACATGAAAGCAGATTCGAGGAATTGTTCCTTACGGACGTGGACATCGCCGTGAGGTCATATGCTGCTCACAGCCGGATCGTTGAGCCAGGATGGTTGTTTCAGAGCCACAACCATCCCATGTTCGAATTAAATATGGTGCTTTCGGGGCAGCAACTTTGCCGCGCAGATGGCAAAGAGTACATCATGGAGCCAGGCGATATCGTGCTGCTAAAGCCGGAGGTAAAGCATGAGTGTGAGGCCACGGGATTATTGAAGGTGCATTATTGCTGCGTTCATTTTGATCTCGACGAGCCAGCGCTGCGCCAGGCTCTGTGTAGCATTCACCATACATATCATAAGGCGGAGTCCCCGCTGGCAGCCGCGCTTCGGCCGATTCTGGTCCATCTTGCTGAAGCGAAGCCTACGAAGTGGGAAGCGCTCCCGTTTATTTTCCAGCTGCTCACCGCCTTAAGCCGCCTTTTGTCAAATGCACCGGAAGGATTGTTAGGATCCTCGCAGGAGTCTGGTGGACTCGCAAACCGGATTGCAGAGCGGCTCAATGGACTGCTCGCTGAGCGACATGGAGATGCTGACGATGATTATCGTATATCTGCCATCGCGGAAGAACTCGGCTACAGCGCGGCATACTGCAATCGCATCTTCCGCAAGGTGTTTGGAATGTCTCCGAGACAATATCTATCTAAGATGAAATTGAGAGAGGCACGGCTGCTTCTATTGAATGGAGAGCTAACGATCGACGCCATCGCGGAGAGGTTAGGATACAAGGACACTTCCCAGTTCAGCAAACAGTTCAAGCGCTGGACACAGATATCCCCCTCGCAATACCGACAGATGTTCCGGTAATGTTACTTTTGCGCCTTCGATTAGCTATTACACCGAGAGTTTCACTCCGATACCATGCTCCACAGCCTTACGCCAGTAATAGCCCGCGGCAGCAATATCGAAGATAGCAAGACCCATCGGGTTAAAAAAGATCGGCTCCAATCGATCCATAGAACGCAAGCGCTGCCCGCAAACGACATCTGCAAGCGTGTGAACAGCCTCTTTGTGCAGGCCATACTTCTGATGCAGCTGTTCAATATCGGTATTTTCCCGGCACACCTCATCCCAGTCGTCCACCACAATTCCTTTCAGATGGGCGACGCTTTCCGGAAGATAATCCCGAAGAGAAACGCCCAGCAGCAGCATACCCTCTCTCGGCTTTTCATCAATATAGCGGGAGGAGGCTACCGTACAGGTGGCCATGATGTCTGCAAGCCGGTATACCTCTTGCCAATTTTCTGTGATGACGGTCTTGGACCGCAGGACCTCAGGAGTCGTTATGGGATCGATTCCCCGAGGATCATAAATATACACCTGCTCCAGCTGCTCACCCAGCATAGCGGCACACATCTCCAGATGAAGACGTCCAATCGGTCCCCAGCCGAGAATGCCCAGACAGACGCTGACAGGCTGCCGCGCATCCATATAGGCCTGCACCATCAGGCTGCTGACGGCGGCGGTCCGCAGTCCGCTAAGCCGGGCACTGTGAAAGAAGGCCAACGGCTCGCCCGTATCTATATGGTTCAAAATAACTGTGTTATGCGCACGCGGAAGCCCTTTTTCCACATTACCCGGAAAGCTTGCAAT
This sequence comes from Paenibacillus sp. JSM ZJ436, assembly GCF_044383795.1. Lineage (NCBI taxonomy): Bacteria > Bacillati > Bacillota > Bacilli > Caryophanales > Paenibacillaceae > Paenibacillus > Paenibacillus sp. JSM ZJ436. The sequence goes on along the minus strand of NZ_JBISEO010000003.1, from coordinate 120,940 downwards.
CCACTTCATCCCGGATAGTCCGATGTCGCCCCCGACGTAAGCCGGCATAGCAATGATGCGATTCTGCGGATTTTGGAAGCGTAAATATGGCTTGATTGGGTGAGCACTGTCCCCGGCAGCATCCATCATCAGCGCATGCCGGGCCGTATCCCTCAGAGCATGCCAATCCGTACCCATAGCGGCAATATCTTTATCATTTAAATACAGCATCATAGGCCTCCCTTGCTACCGCGGGGATTCCAGCCTAGCACCCGCTGCACCCAGTCATCGTTGTACACTGTATCCAGATACCGCTCACCCCGATCCGGCAAAATGGCGCAGCAAACAGCATCCCGCGGAATGGATGACTTCATCCCCAGCAAGGCCGCGATGACGCCGCCGGAGGAGGCGCCGGCCATGATGCCTTCTTTTTCCACCAGGAGCCGGCAGCCCTCTACACAATCCCGGTCGGTGACGTACCGGACCTGATCCGTCATCCCGGATCTGAACTGCCCCGGAATCATGGCTGCTCCCAGGCCCGGAAATTGACGTGACCCCTTCTCTCCGCCAAAAATAACACTGCCGCGCGCATCCACCGCGACCACCTTCGTGCTCCAGCCCTTCGCCGCGATATAATCGGCACAGCCGCGAATCGTCCCGCAGGAGCTGACACCGCAGAACAAGTAGTCCACCTCGCCAAGCTCATCTCCGATTTCAGTCATGGTCGTTTCATAATGCGCCCGGCTGTTATCTGGATTACCATATTGATTGGTCCAATACGCCTGTGGAATCTGGGACATCAGCTCCTGGACTCGCGCGATCCGTGCAGGCAGATACTCACCGGTCACCGGGTCGGGCTGCTCCACCAGCTCGATCTCCCCTTGAAAGCTGCGGATAATTGACTTATGCTGCTCTGTCGTACGCGGGTCCACCACACAGATAAAGCGCAGACCAAGGAAGCAGCACAGCTGGGCCAGGCTGATCGCGAGATTCCCCGAGCTGGACTCGATCACCACGCTGCCGGCAGTAAGATCACCTCGCCGAATGGCTTCCTTCAGCAAATAGAGCGCCGGGCGGTCCTTGGCGCTGCCGCCGGGATTCATGCCCTCGAGCTTCCCGTATACAGCAAACGGCTCGCGGGCAAACAGAGATGAGAGCCGCACCAGCGGGGTCTTCCCGATGCTATCTACAATGCCTCCCTCCAGCTTCATGCCGATCCCTCACGATGGTTATAATGTATTTTTTTCTGTTTGACCGCGCTGCGGTGGTCCTCGTCCTGAAAGCGCTGCTCGGTGACGGTAATCCTTCCGATGATTCCAGCCTGAACCATTGCGGCGATTTCCGGAATCCGCTGCTCCAGCTCTCTTCCTGCCGCTTCCAGCTCAGCCGATGTAAACGCAGGCTCTCCGCTAGTAGGATGGGCAGGGGAATAGACGATCACCTGCAATCCGTGAAGATCCATATGAACCCGCACACTTCCCGTTCCCAAACGACGGTAAAGGACATCCTCAATATCGTAGATGCTGATTTTTTCGCCATGCTTCAGATCTGGCCCTACCCGTTTAACAATGCTGTCAAAGCTCATCCGCTGCACCCCGTTTACCTCAATCGGTCTCAAGTCCCGCACCACATCGTAGGTGACATAACGGATGGCGGGGAACGCCTCTCTGACCGACGAGGTCAGCACCAGAATCTGCTCTCCGGGCGGCAGCGGCTCCAGCCCCTCTCCAAGCTCCTCAGCCCCCACGCCTTCGGCTGTAAGCCCGTCTGTCAGCACGTATCGTCCGTGCTCGTGAGAGTAATAGGCCATCGTTCCGATCTCAATCGAGCCGTACGTATCTGTCATGTCCGCAAGCGTCAGGTTTAGCTGCTCCGCGGCGCGGGCCATCCAGCCCTTCGGCGCGATTTCACCGACGAGAATCACTTTCCGAATGCCGTAAGCCGCCGGGTCGGGAGAGGCCAGCAGGATCCGCTCCAAAATGGAAGGCATGGTATACAGCACCTCTGGCTGAAACTCCAAAAGCTTCTCCAAATGCTGCTCAATGGGCAGCCTGAAGGAAATGGACTCCGCCGTCATCCCGAGCCGCCGAAACACCTCCACCGCTGTCGCTTCGGCGTGACCGGTGCCCATGTCCGCCAAGGCAGAGCGGTAGGAGTCAGCGCCCAGGATGGTACGGTATACGTCCAGCTTGATGTTAACGTAATGATTTTCATCAGAAGGGCTATAAAAAATCGACTTGCGCCGCCCCGAGCTCGTACCGGACGTGCGGTATTCCAGCATCCCGCTTTGAGCAGACAGGCCGGAATCCGGCGTGTAGTAATACTGCTCCAGCACCGAAGAAGTCATCAGCGGAAGTGAGGATAGCCGGAGATTCCGATTTTTGAAATCCAGCCCGGCCCAGGTGACATACCAGGGACAGCAGCCGCTGACCCGGGCAATCATTTCATGGCATTGTTCCGAGGATATCATGGGCAGAAGCTCCCCTTTCATGGATGTGCGATTCAAATCAGCTTATGCAAATCCATGCCGCAAGGTCCGTCACAGACGGCTATGCTTACAGCATCTGTACACTTTCGGAGATCATTCTCCTCCGCCTCTCTGGGCTGTAAACCATACCCAATACGGTTACAGCGCCATATAATAAGGTGCTGATTGACATCCTGAATCTGTGAAAGGAAGGAAACCAAGGTGGCCAAAAAGCTTTTGGGCGGGAAGCTGAAACGAACAGCCATGATGCAGTCCAGCCGCATGCTGGCTCAACATATCCCCCACACCCAGCGATTGAATCGACAAGCCTTATTCCACATGCTTCATCAATACGGCATGGTGTACGTAAAGCCCGACTACGGCTCTCAGGGCCGCGGCGTGATCCGTGTAGAGCGGCTCAAAGAGAGCTATTGCTATCAATATGGCACCCAAGTTTACTGCTTCAAGACGTTTCAGGACTTGTATGTATCGCTGAGCCCTTACTTCAAGCAGCGCAAATATCTGGTCCAGCGCGGAGTACATTTGCTTCGCTCTCAGGGAAGACCGTTTGACTTTCGGGTTATGATTCAGCGCAATCCTGCGCGGCAGTGGGAGTGCACGGGCACCTTCGCTCGACTGGCGCATCCTCGCAAAGCGGTAACGAACGGCAGCCAAGGCGGCTCGATCTATCCGCCATCGGTACTGCTTCGCCGGTTCGCCAGCCAGCGCCGGACGCAGCAGCTGCTGCGGCACATGAACCGGCTCGCCCACGTCACTGCATCCACACTCTCAGTGCACCATCGTGAACTGAATGAGCTGGGCCTGGATATATGCCTCGATCGCAATCTTCGGCCCTGGATTCTGGAAGTGAATACGATCCCGGACCCCAAGCCATTTATGCTGCTGCCGGATCACCAGCGGTTTATTCGCAGAATCGTTGCGTACGGCTGCGCCTATGGCAGACGCTACAATCTGAAGGTAACCAAAGCCAAGCGGGGATAAAGGCTTGTTCCCTGCGGACAGCAAAGAGCGCCGGACCCCATCCTGTGAATGGGGTCCGGCGCTCTTTCATCGTCGTGGTTTAGGATACGCTATTCCTTTCTTGCTGCCGGATGAGCTGCAAGACATAATATCTCGAAAAATGCGCAAACAAAAAACCCTTGCAGCGCAAGGGTTCTTCATGATTAAGCGGGTGATGGGAATCGAACCCACGCTACCAGCTTGGAAGGCTGGAGTTCTACCATTGAACTACACCCGCATCAACTAAAAAATCGGGACGACACGATTTGAACATGCGACCCCCTGGTCCCAAACCAGGTGCTCTACCAAGCTGAGCTACGTCCCGTTAGCAGTAAGCCGTCTTAACGACAAAAATAAATATATCACGCAGCAATATAAATTGCAACTCTTTTTTTAAGCTTGAAGCGCACGGTGCAACGGAATGACTTCAGCAGTTCACCTGCTCTTGAGCAAGCAAAAAAGCCCCAAGCCTCTTCAGGCTCGGGACTGTCAGTGCACTTACTTGTCAAACGTCACTTCAGGGGTGGTCAGCTTGTCATAGAAGTCTACAGCCTTATCTTTGTCCTCGGAGGCCCGGAGCGCCATCGCGGATCTTGGATGCTCGTCCAGCGTACCTGTAATCATGTACGGGATAATGTAGCCCCACTCTTCCTTCTCGCGCAGTGGGATCATGAAGCGCTCAATAATGTCGAGCACAGGGCGCAGCTGATATTTAGTGCCCTTCAGGTGGGTAACCAGCAGCTCAGTTGGGCAGTTGCCCGCCGCACGGCCCATGCCATATACCGAGGCGTCCAGCAGCTCTACACCATGCTCTGCAGCCACCAGCGTGTTGGAGAAGGCCAGCTGCATATTGTTATGCGTGTGCACACCCAGGCGCTTGTTCGGCAGATGCGACTTGAACTTGTTGACCAGGTATTCAATATCCTTGTGATCCAGGCTTCCGTAGGAATCCACGATATAGACGAAATCGACAACGCTGTCCTTAATCATCTCAAAAGCTTCCAGCAGCTCGTTCTCCATCACATTGGACAATGCCATAATGTTGATGGTGGTTTCATAGCCGCGTTCATGGAATACGCGAACCAGCTCCAGCGCCTTGTCCACATCCTTGATGTAGCAGGCTACACGGATCAAATCCAGCATGCTTTGTTCACGCGGCAGAATGTCGTCCACCTCAACGCGGCCGATATCGACCAGCGCGGACAGCTTCGTGGTGCCCTTGTTCGGAATGACTTCACGCAGAAAATCATCGTCCAAAAAGCGCCAAGGCCCTGCCTTGTCGGCTCCCTTCAGCAGCTTTGGTGAATTCTTATAACCGATTTCCATATATTCTACGCCTGCCTCATTCAAGCCGGCATATAAATTCTGAACAAATTCCACGCTGAAATCCCAATTGTTGACCAAACCGCCGTCACGGATGGTACAATCTACGATTTTGGTATGACTACTTTTCATCCAAGCTAAACTCCCTTCACCCCGGTTTTTCTCTTCATCATACTTGAATGGCTGTGGAAAAGTAAAGCAAAAAGTCCGCTGAACGCGGACTTCACAGAGCAGGCAATGCCTGACTTTGCCTCTTACCTATGGCCTAATGTCGGAGATTTCCTCTTGGGAGCGTACCCATTCCGTAAGGGTGCGCACCATGACACCGGTACCGCCCTTCGCTTCCAGGCCGCTCTCTTTCCGGCTCCAGGAGGTGCCGGCGATATCCAGGTGAATCCATGGCAGTCCGTCTGCAAAGGTGCCGACAAACAATCCCGCTGTAATTGCGCCCGCCATACGTCCCGTGGAATTGCGGAGATCTGCTACATCGCTTTTGAGCATATCCCAGTATTCCGGATACGATGGCAGCGGCCACACATTCTCTCCCGCTCTCCGGGAAGCGGTGATCAGCTCCTGCATAAACACATCATCGTTGGTGACCGCTCCCGTCGCGGCCTGTCCCAGTGCCACCTCAACCGCGCCGGTTAATGTCGCTACATCGATAATTCGCTCGGCTCCCAGCGCCTTGGCATAGGTTACCCCGTCCGCCAGCACCATCCTTCCCTCGGCATCGGTGTTGAGCACCTCAACGGTCCGGCCGCTCAGCGTGGTGATCACATCGCCGGGCTTGACGGCATTGCCGTCTGGCATATTTTCTGCTGTTGGCACCACCATGACCACATTCACCTTGGGCCGGCGCTGTCCCAGCACCTCCATGACGCCAAGGACGGCAGCAGCGCCGCCCATATCACCGATCATTTCCTCCATACCGCTGCCGCGCTTTAAAGATATGCCTCCAGTATCAAAGGTAATCCCCTTGCCGACAAGTCCTGTCACATGCTCCCACGTATCTGTCCCCTGATACTTGATCACGATCATCTGAGGAGGGTGGGCACTGCCCTTGCCGACAGCCAGCAGTGCTCCCATGCCTAGCTGCGCCAATCTTTCTTCATCTATAATGTCCGCTTCCATACCATACCGCTCAGCAAGCTCCAGCGCAGCTTGAGCCAGGTCTGAGGGGACCAGCAGATTGCCTGGCAGGTTCGTCAGGCGGCGCGCCAGGACAACCCCATCGCCGATTGAACTGCCCCAGCGAACCCCTTCCTCCCATGCCTCCTGAAAGCCGGGCTCCACCGGTCCATCCAGCTGAAACGTGATCTCCTCAAGCTGAGCCTGCTCCGGCTGCTCTCTCCGATAATGCTTAGCCCGTTGCGATCCCAAAATAAAGCCTTCGCACAGCGCCTGAGCGCATCCCTCCGCATCCTGCTCCACCATAAATTCCTGCATCGTAGAGGGAATGTCCATCTCCAGCCTTCTAGCCCCCAGCTTGATGGCGGCTCTTGCGGCATAAGCTGCCGCCTGGCGCAGCTCTCCAGCGGTCAAGGGGCCCTCCGTTCTGCCTGTCAGAATATAGGTCTCAAAGTGATCCTTTTTCCAGACTGGCAAAATATAGGTAGACCCCGGCTGGCCCTGAAAGAGTCTTTTTTCCACCAGAGATTGAAGTACCGGTTGAAGCTGGCGATCTAAACTGGCATGGAATATCTGATGTCTGCTGATTAGCAGCACTCGTGCATCGGGCCCCGCGCTTTCTAAAGGGTCGTGAATACTTCGCAGCTTCCATTTCATCGCTGTCCCTCCCTGTTTTGTATCTGCTCCGGATTTCACCATCCCTTTACCCTTTTCTTACTCTTGCGCAACATCCATAATTGGAAGCGTTATCATAAAGGTTGTCCCATTACCGACCTGACTCTCTACTGCAATTGAACCTCCATGGTTCCGTACAATGCGATAGCTGACAGACAGTCCAAGTCCGGTCCCTCCCTCTTTTGTCGTAAAAAAAGGATTAAACAGATGATTCAGCGTATGACGGTCCATCCCCTTTCCATTGTCCGAGATCCGGATATGTACTTGCTTCTCCACCCGCGAGGCCCATATTTCAATCCTGCCCTGAATGTGGCTATGATTGTCGTCCATGGCGTCCAGTGCATTTTTGACCAGGTTCAGGATGACCTGCTTGATCTGCTTCACATCGACAGAGATGGCTGTTTCATCGACTTCATCCATATGAAGAACAATCTGACAGCCTTTCATTAGAGCCTCACTCTCTGTAAGAAGCGCAACCTCCTTCAGTAACGACAGCACCGAAATCATGGTCGTTTGAGGAGCAGACGGCTTGGATGAGTTCAAAAATTCATATATGATATCGTTCGCACGATCAATTTCCATCAATATAATGCGTACATATTCATCTTTTCCCATCGTGATCAGGTGTGGACGAAGGAGCTGAATGAATCCGCGGATTGAAGTGAGAGGGTTCCGGATTTCGTGGGCAATCGAAGCTGATATTTTACCCAGCATGGCGAGCTTGTCGTTCTGGTAAGCGGTTTGCTCGATTTGTTTAAACTCGGATACGTCCTTGACACTTATCAAAAAATCTCCTTCCATCTGGTCACCATACGTCATGGTAATGAGCCAGGATCGGCCGTATTCATCAACCAACTCGTGGTTTTTTTTGCGGTGAAAGACGGTTTCGCGAAAAATCCTGATAATTTTTTTCCGTTTAAAGCGTGTAATTCCGGGATGTCTTAGCAGTTGTGTCAATGTGCACCCCGCCATGGATGTCCTAGGCACTCCCAGCAGTCTAGCCATCTGTACATTGACAAATGCAAGTACCCCTTCACTGTCAAAAAGAATAATTCCACTGTCCAGATTCTCCAGAATATTCTCATACTTATTTCTCACCAACTGACTGTTTTGAAAAGCCCTCATGTCCTTCGGGCCGGCTTGTTGAACATCACTCAACAAACGAGCTCCCCCTCTCTCCATCAGATAATGAGGTCGAAAATCGGTAACGGCATACGACAAAACAACATAACGGCAGCAGGAAAAATTGTAAAATCTGTATTTTCTCCATCATAGTCACTGGAAGGAATAGCCGTCAATCAGAGAAACTGTCGAAATACATCAAATGCGTAAAAAAAAAACGTTACGAGTTATGTAAAGGTAAATTTAAATTGGAAGAGCCGCCTTGTTCATAAAGTGCATGCTTCCGGCATCTTGAGAGACTATTGTCGAGTTCGCTTTTTTGCGTTCATTTGGCGCAGGGGCGGGCGTGCGACGCATCGAGTTCGCTTTTTCGCGTTCGTTTGGCGCGGGGGCGAGCGTGCGACGCATCGAGTATCGCTTTTTCGCGTTCGTTTGGCGCGGGGGCGAGCGTGCGACGCATCGAGTTCGCTTTTTCGCGTTCGTTTGGCGCGGGGGCGGGCGTGCGACGCATCGGGTTCAGTTTTTCGCGTTCATTTGGCGCAGGAGCGGGCGTGCGACGCATCGAGTTCGGTTTTTCGCGTTCGTTTGGCGCGGGGGCGAGCGTGCGACGCATCGAGTTCGGTTTTTCGCGTTCGTTTGGCGCGGGGGCGGGCGTGCGACGCATCGAGTTCGCTTTTTCGCTTTCGTTTGGCGCGGGGGCGAGCGTGCGACGCATTGAGTTCGCTTTTTCGCGTTCGTTTGGCGCGGGGGCGGGCGAGCGACGCATCGAGTTCGCTTTTTCGCGTTCGTTTGGCGCGGGGGCGAGCGTGCGACGCATCGGGTTCAGTTTTTCGCGTTCATTTGGCGCAGGAGCGGGCGAGCGACGCATCGAGTTCGCTTTTTCGCATACGCTACGCCTCCGGGCCGCCTCACGGCCCCCAACGACAACAAAAAGGGGCTGTCCCTCAACGCACTGAAGCGTTCCCGGGACACCCCCTAGATCTATGCTATGCCTTATGCTGAAGCTGCAGCCTGCGCTGACTCATCACCGCAAGCCGGCGTTTGAGCTCACCTTGCCATTTCTCATCCTGCATCCATTTGGCTACGGCCAGGAGATCGAGAGACATGTCAATCTGGCTCTGTACAACCTCCAGCGCATCTTCGGATTCGCGGTTCACCACATTTTCGAAGATCGTCTCCTCATCTTCCATCACGTAGTCTTGAAAATCCACATGGGCCGCACCGTCGCCATGAGCGTATTCCGCGAGGATCTCATATTCATTCTCTACCCGATGATGAACTTCAATGCGCTGACATACCGGACAAAACAACAGGGGAACATTATGCACCTGGGTCCGATAATGCTTCAATGTACCTTTTGTTCCCACCATACTAGCTCCGCAGCAAAAACTCATACTGTTCACCCTCCCCTGTCAATCCATAGCTTATGCTTTCGATATTGTATTCGCTTTCAGCCCCTATGATTCCTTCAAGCTGTCCCGCTTACCTCAAAATTGAGTCAAATGACCCTTACGTTATGTTATGAAAGAACTACACGAATATACAGATCCTATGCTAACCAGAACGTCTACTACCATATACACTAAACTTGTGCTACTTATATTTCAACCCCGCAGGGATCAATTAAACATCATTATTGAAACGAAAAAGCTCTCGTTCCCTTCCTCTATCAAGGGATTGAGAGCTTTCGTATGAAAAAGTCCAGGTTCAATTACAGGTTCGTGTCGCCTGGCTTCCAGTTCATTGCACACAGACCGCCGGATTGCAGAGCTTGCAGAACACGCAGCGTCTCTTCTACACTGCGGCCAACGTCATTGTGGTTAACGACTTGATACTTCAGTTCGCCTTCCGGATCGATGATGAACAGGCCGCGCAGAGCTACGCCCTCTTCCTCGATCAGGACGCCGTAGTCACGAGCAACGTTCTTGGTGATGTCAGAAGCCAGCGGGAAGTTCAGCTGACCCAGGCCGTTAGCATCCTTGGAGGCATTGATCCAAGCCTTGTGGCTGTGAACAGAGTCCACGCTTACGCCCAGAACCTCAGTGTCCAATGTCTTGAATTGCTCATATGCATCGCTCAAAGCTGTAATTTCAGTAGGGCATACAAAGGTGAAATCCAGCGGGTAGAAAAAGAATACAAGCCACTTGCCGCGGTAGTCGGACAGGCTGACTTTACCAAAGTCTTTGCCATCGCCGGATACGGTTTCCATTGTGAAATCCGGTGCTGCTTTACCAACCAAACGTTCTGCCATGATTGATTTTCCTCCTTAAGGTGTACAAGCCAACAGCTTGTACATATACATAATTTATGTTCCGGGAACAGTTCCTTAATGATGTTATCATTGCAAAATGGCAAAGTCAAGATTATAGACGTTATTTTATTATAATCATTATAATTAAGGAAATCAGTCCATTAAGCTTTGCGGATGGCCTTCGCAATCAGGTCGCCCATCTCTGTAGTGCTTAGCGCTTGGCTCTTGTCTACCGCAATGTCCGCAGTGCGGTGACCGGCATCCAGCACCTCAGCTACAGCCCGTTCAATCGCATCTGCAGCGTCGGCATAGCCGAAGGTCAGACGGTACATCAGCGCTACCGAGAGGATCGTTGCAATCGGGTTCGCAAGGCCTTGGCCTGCGATGTCCGGAGCTGAGCCGTGTACCGGCTCGTACAAGCCATAGCTCCCTTCACCCATAGAAGCCGAAGCCAGCATGCCGATCGAGCCTGTCAGCATCGCGGCCTCGTCGCTCAGGATATCACCAAACATGTTCTCCGTTACGATGACATCAAAGCTTGCCGGGCGGCGCAGCAGCTGCATCGCACAATTGTCAACCAGGACATGCTCCAGCTCGATCTCCGGATACTCTGGCGCGATGCGGTTGACGGTTTCACGCCACAGGCGGGAGGTTTCCAGAACGTTCGCTTTATCGACCGAAGCCAGCTTCTTGCGGCGCTTGCCCGCAATTTCAAATGCCTGACGTACAATACGCTCGACCTCAGCCGTGTTGTATACGCAGGTATCTACTGCTTCTTCGCCGCCTGCTCCTTCACGTCTGAACTTCTCACCGAAGTAGATTCCACCAGTCAGCTCACGGACAACCATCAGGTCGGTGCCTTCCAGCACTTCCGGCTTCAAGGTGGACGCATCCTTTAAGCAATCAAAAATAACGGCCGGACGAAGGTTCGAGAACAGTCCCAGCTCTTTGCGAATGCCGAGCAGACCGGTTTCAGGACGCAGCTCCTTCGAATTATTGTCCCACTTCGGACCGCCAACCGCTCCAAGCAGCACCGCATCCGCATTCTTACACACCTCCAGCGTTTCCGCCGGCAGTGGAGTTCCCTTCTCGTCAATGGCAATGCCGCCAAACAGAGCATGCTCTGTGCTAAAGGAGTACCCGAAAACCTCTTCCGTTACCTTCATAATTTTCTCTGCCTCTGCTACAACCTCTGGACCAATCCCGTCCCCAGCAATAACCGCAATTTTCTTCGTTTCTGACATGTAAATCCACTCCTTCATATGTAAATGCGTAATTCATCCGTTTTATCCTACTCACTGTTGTATCATAGTTTAGTCAAGCTTGACCAAGATATAGAATCTATGAACTTAATAAGCTTTGCCTATAAGTTAGCTGTATTCCCCTAGATTTGCTATCATCCGTGATCCTTCTTTAGAATAGAGAGAAGTACGCTGCAGTTCATTAAACTACGAAGGAGATGACAAGATGCAATTTGCTCCGCTCGGAAAATCCGGCATGAAGGTCAGCCGCCTCTGTTTAGGCACCATGAATTTTGGACCTGTCACTGATGAAAAAGAGGCCTTCCGGATTATGGATACTGCGCTGGATGCCGGCATTAATTTTTTTGACACCGCCAATGTGTATGGCTGGGGTGAGAATTCCGGTTTGACAGAAAGCATTATCGGACGCTGGTTTCAGCAGGGCGGCGGACGCCGGGAGAAGGTGGTTCTCGCCACCAAAATGTACGGTACGATGAGCGATCCATTAGATGGACCGAACGATCATGCCGGTCTGTCCTCCTACAAGGTGCGCCGTCATCTCGACGCTTCTCTAAAGCGCTTGCAGACTGATCACATCGAGCTGTACCAGATGCATCACAGTGATCTTTCGGTCACCTGGGATGAAATGTGGGGTGCGTTTGAGGTCGCCGTGCAGCAGGGCAAAATCGGCTACGTTGGCTCCAGTAACTTTGCAGGCTGGCAAATTGCAGCGGCGCAGTCTGAAGCCAAGAGCCGGCACTTTCTGGGCCTGGTATCCGAGCAGCACAAATACAGCCTGAACTGCCGCCTGCCAGAGCTGGAAGTGCTTCCTGCCGCTCAGCATTACGGTCTGGGTGTCATTCCGTGGAGCCCGCTGGACGGAGGACTGCTTGGACGCAATGCATTGAAGAAGATTCAGGGCTCCCGCAGCGGCGGCAATGACGAGCGGGTTGAGCAGCACCGGACACAGCTGGAGCAGTTCGCCTCCCTGTGCCTGGAGCTGGGCGAGCCGCAGGATGTTGTAGCCTTGGCCTGGGTGGCCGCCAATCCTGCGGTGACGTCTCCGATTATCGGCCCTCGTACACTAGAGCAGCTGGAAAGCTCTCTGCGTTGTCTTGAGGTGACGCTGGACGAATCCGTCATGAAAGCTCTCGATGACATTTTCCCGGGTCCCGGAGGCACTGCGCCACAGGCCTACGCCTGGTAACGGATAAGACAATCTCTCTTGTACAAAAAAAATGGTGCCGGATTCAAACATCCCGGCACCATTTTTATACACTTTCCTGCGGTTGTCAGATTACAATGTCACGCGGTCCCGCTTCCCGAAGGTCTTCCGCTTCTCAATCAGCTGATTGACCGCATCCACATAGGCTCTCGCGCTGGCTTCCAGAATATCTGTGCTCAGCCCGCGCCCTTGCGCAGACACCTCGTTCTGCGTCAGAACGACATGTACTTCACCTTGAGCATCCTTACCCTGCGAAACCGACTTGATGGAATAATCAGACAGCGTAACTTCTTCAGCCGTGACCTTGTCGATGGCGTTATAAATTGCATCCACAGAGCCGTTGCCCTCAGCTTCCTCTTCAATCAGGCCGTCCGCGGTTTCGATCGTAATCTTGGCCGTCGGTGTTGCTTCATTGCCGAACGTCACGAACATCGTTTTCAGCTGGAACACTTCCGGAGTATCAATGAGCTTCTCCTCCAGAATCGCCAGGATGTCCTCATCCGACACTTCCTTCTTCTTGTCTGCCAGAATCTTGAACTTGGCAAAAGCGTCGTTCACCTGCTCTTCACCCAGTTCATACCCCAGCTCCAGCAGCTTCTCGCGGAACGCATGGCGTCCGGAGTGCTTGCCCAGCACCAGCTTGCTTTCCTTCAGTCCGATGGATTCCGGAGTCATGATCTCGTACGTGGATTTCTCCTTCAGCATACCGTCCTGATGAATCCCGGACTCATGGGCGAAGGCGTTCGCGCCTACAACCGCTTTGTTCCCCGGTACCACCATACCCGTCAGCTTGCTGACCAGACGGCTCGTACGTGCAATCTCCGTCAGCGTCAGATCGGTCTTGGCCTGGAAAAATTCCTGACGTGTCGCTAGCGCCATCGCAATTTCCTCGATCGCTGTATTACCGGCACGCTCTCCAATACCGTTAATTGTGCCTTCAATCTGGTCGGCACCGTTCAGAATTGCTGCCAGGGTGTTGGCTGTTGCCAGACCCAGATCGTTATGACAGTGGGCGCTGAGCTGTACTTGCTCAATACCCGGCACACTTTGCTTGAGGTGCTTGAAAATAGCGCCGTATTCCGCCGGATTCATATATCCTACGGTATCCGGAATGTTCACAACCTGAACACCCTCGCGTACCGCCATGCCTACAACCTCGGACATGAAGTCCAGCTCCGTCCGGCCAGCGTCCTCGAGCGAAAATTCGATTTTGGAGAAGTATTTCTTGGCATACCGGATCGCCGCCTGCGCGGTTTCCAGCACCTGGCTTTTCTCCATCCGCAGCTTAAACTTGCGGTGGATCGGCGATGTCGCCAGAAACACATGGATGCACGGGTCCTGTGCACCAATCAGCGCTTCCCGAACGGCGTCAATGTCATTCTCTCGGGAACGGGACAATCCGATGACAGTCACATCCTTAACCGCTCGCGCTACAGCATTTACCGCGGCCAAATCCCCGGGTGATGCGGCTGGAAAGCCTGCTTCCATGCGGTCGATTCCCAGCTTTTCAAGCTGATGGGCGATCTCTACCTTTTCACGCGTGTTCAGGTTCACGCCCGGTGATTGCTCCCCATCCCGCAGTGTCGTATCAAACACATAAATCTTACGCATGCTGACACCTCCTTAAAGTTCTTTGGCAGAATATATAGTTCCGGCGGCAGGAACAAGGCTGTCCCTAGCCGCCGGCGCTTGGTTATGAATAGTCCAGTATACGCTGTTACTTCTTGATCCAATGCATCATTTCACGCAGCTGCGCACCCACAACCTCTACCGGATGCTCGGATTCGTTGCGGCGTGTAGCGGTCAGGAACGCACGGTTGGATTGGTTCTCCAAGATGAAGTCGCGGGCAAATTTACCCTGCTGGATGTCGGACAGTACTTCCTTCATCGCTTTCTTCGTTTCGTCGGTAACGATGCGTGGTCCGGTTACATAATCACCGTACTCGGCTGTGTTACTGATGGAATCACGCATGGAAGCCAGGCCGCCTTCATAGATCATGTCAACGATCAGCTTCAGCTCATGCAGACACTCGAAGTATGCCATTTCCGGAGCATATCCAGCTTCTGTCAGCGTTTCAAAGCCTGCCTTGATCAGAGCGGATACGCCGCCGCACAGAACAGCCTGCTCCCCGAACAGATCAGTTTCCGTTTCTTCACGGAAGGAGGTTTCAATAACCCCTGCACGAGTGCAGCCAATACCCTTGGCATAAGCCAGGCCGATAGCCTTAGCATTGCCTGTAGCGTCCTTCTCGATCGCGATCAGGCCAGGTACGCCAAAGCCTTCAACATACGTACGGCGAACCATATGTCCAGGGGACTTTGGTGCTACCAGCAGCACGTCATTTTCTTTTGGAGCTACGATTTGACCGAAGTGAACGTTAAAGCCGTGGGAGAACATCAGGGCTGCGCCTTGTTTGAGGTTCGGCTCGATGTCGTTCTTGTATACTGAAGCTTGAGTTTCGTCTGGCATCAGGATTTGAACCACATCAGCTTGCTGAACAGCCTCGGCTACGGAAAGAACCTCGAAGCCATCATTCTTCGCCTTGTCGAAGGATTTGCCTTCACGAAGGCCAATCACAACACGGAGTCCGCTGTCACGAAGGTTTTGCGCCTGGGCATGTCCCTGGCTGCCATAACCGATTACTGCGATCGTCTTGTCTTTCAGTACACTCAGTTCTGCGTCTTGTTCATAGTACGTTGTAATTGCCATTAGTATAAATCCTCCTTTAATATAAAGCCCCTTCATGAATGAGCGGGTATTTCAGCAGACCTGAGAATGTCGTCCAAAATCTACTCAAATTCCCGCTCATTCCAGGCAGGCTTGCGGATCAATGATAACTTGCCCGTATTACAATGTTACTGTGCATTGCCCCGGATCATCGCGGTGACACCGGTTCTGGTAAGCTCCTGAATGCCATATGGCTTCAAAAGCTCAATGATGGCATCAATTTTGCCGGTATCGCCTACAGATTGAACCATCATGCTGTTTGCACCAATGTCGACAACGGAGGCCCGGAAGGTCTCTACTACGCCCAGGATCTCCGGTCTTGCCGAAGGCTCGGCTTTGACCTTGATCAGTGCCAGTTCTCTGGCTACCATCGGCTTGGAGCTGAGATTGATCACCTTGATGACGTCAATGAGCTTGTACAGCTGCTTCTCAATTTGCTCCAGGGTGGTATCGCTCCCTGTGGTAACAATGACCATCCGGGACAATCCGACCTCTTCGGACTGTCCCACCGTGATACTCTCAATGTTGAAGCCGCGGCGGCCGAACAAACCTGCAACCCGCTGGAGGACACCAGGCTGATCGTTAACCAATACGGCAATCGTATGTTTAAAACCGCTCATCTCACGCATCCCCCATCAGCATTTGGTCAATAGTGGACCCTTGGGTCACCATCGGATATACATTCTCGCCTTTGGCAACGACAAAGTCGATCAGCACCGGCCCTGGCGTATCCATGGCCTCCGCCCATGCCTTGCGAGCTTCTTCCTTGTTCGTCGCGCGCAGTCCCTTGACACCATAAGCTTCAGCCAGCTTTACAAAATCCGGACTGCCGGAAAGATCAATATGGCTGTAACGGTTATCGTAAATGAGCTCCTGCCACTGGCGAACCATGCCCAGCACCTGGTTGTTAATCACTACGATTTTGACCGGAATCTTGTTGATCGCGCAAATCGCCAGCTCCTGGGAGCACATCTGCATCCCGCCGTCTCCGTTGATCGAGATGACCAGCCGGTCCGGGTGAGCCATCTGGGCACCGATCGCAGCAGGGAAGCCGAAGCCCATCGTTCCCAGTCCTCCGGATGTAATCCAGGAGCGCGGCTGGTTGAACTTGTAATACTGGGCTGCCCACATCTGATGCTGTCCCACGTCCGTGCTTACAATTGCTTCTCCGTTCGTTGTTTCATTGAGCATCTCAATAACCCATTGCGGCTTCAGCACTTCCTCTGAATCCTGGTACTTGAACGGGTGAGTTCCTTTCCATTCGGAGATCTGGGCTCTCCAGGCATCGGCTTTGGCTGCAGCCGGTGCAATCGGGTTCAGCATTTCCAGCACCGTCTTCACATCGCCAACGACCGGAATGTCTGTCGGCACGTTCTTGCCAATCTCGGCAGGATCGATATCAATGTGAACGATCTTGGCATGTGGTGCAAAGCCGTCCAGCTTGCCGGTGACACGGTCGTCAAAGCGGGCACCGATGTTAATGAGCAGATCGCTCTGCTGAATCGCATGGTTCGAGGTGTAGGTACCGTGCATGCCCGGCATGCCGGTCCACAGCTCATGTCCGCTCGGGAAGGCTCCCAGCCCCAGCAGCGTAGTTGTAATCGGAATCTGCGTCCGAGTCACGAATTCATACAATGCTTCATGGGCACCGGAGTAGATCACGCCGCCGCCAGCCAGAATCAGCGGGCGCTCTGCCTCGCCAATCGCCCGGCAAAGCTTGTCGAGCTGCAGGCGGTTCGGCACGGTCCGCGGATTGTAGCCTCTCAGCTGTACGTCACCTGGCGGCTGGAACAGCTCTTTCGCGGCGGATACATCCTTCGGAATATCAATCAGCACCGGTCCCTTACGGCCTGTCGAGGCGATATGGAAGGCTTCATGGATGATGCGCGGCAGATCCTTCACATCGCGCACCAGATAACTGTGCTTTGTAATAGGCATCGTAATGCCCGTAATGTCTGCTTCCTGGAAAGCGTCGGTGCCGATCAGGCTTGTTGCCACGTTGCCGGTAATGACAACCATCGGCACAGAATCCATATATGCTGTTGCAATGCCGGTGACGAGGTTCGTCGCACCAGGACCGGAGGTCGCGATGCAGACTCCGACCTTGCCGCTGGCACGGGCATATCCATCAGCCGCATGGATGGCTCCTTGCTCATGGCGTGTCAGGACGTGCTTGAAATCCTCAAATCCATACATGGCATCGTAAATATAGAGAACGGCGCCGCCGGGATATCCAAAGACGCATTCGACACCTTCCAAAAGAAGACTCCGAAGCAAAATTTCCGATCCGGAAATTACTTCAGGCTTCATCCATTTCTCACGTAATTGCTCTGTAGACCGCACTTCTGGAGTTTGCGCGCTCATCAGTCATCCTCCTCTCAAAAATTACCTGTCAAACCTACATTACATCAAAAAAACCTTCCGCCCCCACTGCGGACTAAAGCCGCGTGAGGGACGAAAGGTTTACGCTTCCGTGGTACCACCCATATTTGCTTCACATTTCGCAATGTAAAGCCTCAGCAGGTATGAAGGCCCTTTGTGACATACAAAGGCTCCAATATCTGACGTTCGTAACGTGAACCAAACGATTTTCCCTAATAGACGGTGAACCTTTAATGCGTTGAAGCGTAAGGTTCTGGGTTTTTCAGGAAAACAGCTCCGAGGTGAGCTCGTATAAAAGGGATTTTGGTGGAGGTTGCAGCAAATCTCTCCACTCTCTGAGCAAAAGAGCCCTTTAAACTTCGTCCTCATCATTGCCGATGGAATATATTTCGTTAAAATGTTTAGAAACATTATATGATTCATTGAATCCAGAAGTCAACTGTTTTATTTTACGTTCAGCGTCAGCTTTTTTATTCGTGCCATTTACATCAACGGCATCACGCTCCGTCAGGACTCCATTTCACCTGCTTCAGCCTTGCAGCATACAATAATGCAGCCCTTGAAAGTTCATGGAAGGGAGGCGTTCAGAGATCATCCGCTACCGTCATCCCGGCCTCGATGATCCTGCCATTGTCCAGCTGATCGAGACCCAGCTTGTTCCCCTGACCCACCTGAAGCCCAAGGAGGTAGAGGTCATCCGCAAGGATATGCCGGCCCGGCTGCGCCGCGGGGTAACCTTCGTAGCCTGCAGGGACTCAGGCGAGGCTCCGGTTGGCTTCATTCACTTCATGCTGCATGGGGAGCTGATGTATATTGATATGCTGGCCGTGGCTCCTGCGGCCCAGAGAAGACGCTTTGGAGCCGCCCTCATGGAGCAGGCTGAAGGCTTCGCCCGCTCCAGGGGCTGCAGGCTTGCCAAGGTTATGGTGGATGCCGGCAACCGCAAAGGGCTCCGGTTCTACCACAAGCTCGGCTACCAGATTATTCGTACCCACAGCACCAGCCACTGCTATGAGCTGGAGAAGACGTGGTGAAGCCTACCAGAAGAACCCTCCGTACGGCGGGTATCCTCCGTAACCCGGCCCGGCTCCCGGGCCGTACCCGTATCCTCCTGCGCCATAGCCGCTGCCATAGCCACCATATCCTCCGCCATAGCCACCGCCATAACCGCCTTTATATCCGCCTCCATAGCCGTATTGACCATAAGCAAACGGCGCTGTCCCGATCGCTAGCAGATCAAACAGCACGAGCGGAGCAATCGCTTTGATCCTGGCCTCTTTGCCTCTCCCGGCTTCAAGATAAAGCCGGTCTCCCGAAATTCTGACAAGCTTGCCCTTTACCACTGTGCCATCCTTTTTATATGCCACAATGGTCTTACCTACATACCGCTTCGCCTCTTTCTTGCTGACAGGCTTCTGCATGAAATCCCTCCTCGGGTAATATAGATCCAGTCTATGTCCCCTGTACCGATTTCGCTTGTTTCATCGCCCTCTGCCAGCAACATAGGCAAAGCATAAATAAGAGAACCGCTCCATACCGGAGCGGTTCTCTTATTTAACAAAAGCTATAATTAAGCATTTACCTTTTCTTTGGCAACTGTAGCCAGAGAGTTAAATGCATTCAGATCATTTACAGCCAGATCAGCCAGCATTTTGCGGTTGATGTTCACACCTGCAAGCTTCAGGCCATGCATCATTTTGCTGTAGGACAGACCATTTTGACGTGCAGCCGCATTGATACGAACGATCCACAGCTTGCGGAAGTTACGCTTCGTCTGACGACGGTCACGATATGCATACAGCATGGATTTCATAACTTGTTCTTTAGCTGTTTTGAAAATGCGGTGTTTGGAACCGAAATAACCCTTTGCAAGCTTCAATACTTTTTTATGTCTGCGACGAACCACAAAGCCGCCTTTAACTCGTGCCATATTTAAGAACCTCCCAATATATGTTGTTTACTATTTCAGGTTGGACAGACCTTGCTTTAGACGCTTTACATCCCCAGGTGCCATAACCGGGCTTGTTCCAAGAACACGCTTCGCACGCTTGGACTTGTGGGACAGCAGGTGGTTTTTGTAAGCCTTATAACGCTTTACTTTACCAGTACCAGTGATTTTGAAGCGGCCTTTCAGGCTGCTGTGTGTTTTCATTTTAGGCATTGTACTTCTTCCTCCTCTAAATGTCTCTTAGGCTTTAGGAGCCAAGATCATAATCATGCTGCGGCCTTCCAGCTTCGGCTGGCGCTCGATCACGCTGAGCTCGGCCACTTCCGTCTTCACGCGCTCCAGAATCTTCTGGCCAATATTGGCATGCGTGATTTCACGGCCGCGGAAACGAACGGAACATTTCACTTTGTCGCCGTCCTTCAAGAATTTCACCACATTGCGAAGCTTCGTTTGGTAGTCATGCTCCTCAATGTTTGCACGGAACCAGACTTCCTTGATATCGACAATCTTCTGGTTCTTGCGCGCTTCCTTCTCTTTCTTCTGCTGCTCATAACGGAATTTACCATAGTCCATGATGCGGCAGACCGGCGGTTTCGCCTGAGGGGCTACGTTGACCAAATCAAGATTGAGGTCGATTGCCATCTGCAGCGCTTCCCGAATCGGCTTGATTCCGATCTGTTCACCTTCCGCGCCAACCAAACGTACTTCCCTCGCCCGAATTTCGTCGTTGATCATATGTTCCTTACTAATCGTTCTCCACCTCCGATTTATTGTTCGTGAGAATACTAAGGATCAGAAGACTTAAAAAAATAAAGGGATGCCGGTCAATCGCCGGCATCCCGTGTGATACACAATCTTAACATGAACGTAAATGTTCGTTAGGGTTCGTGATCATACCAGCCGACAGGAGTCGATCAGGTGAGAAGCGGCGCTTCTGCTTGCAATCAGTATTCTGTTCAAGACACCCAATGAGTGTATCACAGAGAACATAACCCTGTCAACCTCTTTCAATACTGAGCTTACCCCTGCTTGCTCTGCACTTCCTCCAGACGAACTACCCGGGTGTGCTGAGTATGGCTCCACTGCTTGTTGTTCTGCGTGAAGAACGCATACACCGTGATTGGATACCACGACAGCAGATACACCGGGAAGAGCACCAGATAAGCATATACCTTCTTGAAGGTAACCTTCTCCAGAATCATAGCCGTCAGGAAGGTGAGCACATTCGCCGCGATTGCGGTAAAGCTCAGCCACACTGGAAGCTGTCCATACAGATTCGCGATGTTCGGACCGTCGAAAAAGGCTGCATCTGCCCAAAGCACGGCCGTCAGAATAAAGGTGAGCAGTACAATATATACGTTCGCTCCATAGAGCGCCAGATCCAGCTTCACAATGCTGCGTTCCTTAAGTGCGCGCCACAGCAGCGGGAAGAAATATCTTCTTGCTACGGTGAAATGACCTTGCATCCATCTCAGGCGCTGTCTGGCAGAAGCCTTAAATGTGAGCGGCTTCTCGTCAAACACCTTGGCATGATAGTTGAACTTCGGATGAATGCCCCGCATCACGCTGCGCATCGTAAACTCCAGGTCCTCTACCAGGCTCGTTGCACCCCAGCCGATTTCCTTCAGCAGGTTGGTTTCGAAGCACATGCCCGTGCCGCCCAGGAAATTCGCCATATTCAGATTATGGCGGGAATTTTGCCACAGACGGTTAATATACCAGTATGATACTCCGTAAGCGGCAGTGATCCAGGAATCCTCCGGATTCTTGGTATCAATGTAGCCTTGAATGACCTTCGCGCCGGAGCACAGATCGTCATTCATTTCCTTCAGAAAATCTGGATG
Source organism: Paenibacillus sp. JSM ZJ436 (assembly GCF_044383795.1). Lineage (NCBI taxonomy): Bacteria > Bacillati > Bacillota > Bacilli > Caryophanales > Paenibacillaceae > Paenibacillus > Paenibacillus sp. JSM ZJ436. The sequence continues at coordinate 99,607 of NZ_JBISEO010000003.1, read as the reverse complement.
AGCCAGATTGTCGGCATCAAACATGACAACGGCGTCAAACTGCCGCGGCATAGCCCACAATTCCTTCAGCATCCACTCAATCGCATACCCTTTGCCGCGCAGGTTCTGGTTCGTACGTACGCAAGCATGCATGCCGTGCTCTCGGACGATGTCTGCGGTACGGTCTGTGCAGTTATCGCAAATGACGAATACCTCGTAGAGCTCCCTCGGATAATTTAACTGCTTCAGGTTCTCCATCAGTGCACCGACGACCTGCTCCTCGTTATGAGCGGCCACCAGGACGGCGAACGATTTTCTTGGTTCAAAATGCTTCTTTTTCTTTTTGGTGTACATCCCAAATATAGAGAATACAAACTGGTACACACCAATCGCAGCCAGCAAGACCTGCAGTGCGATAAAAATGGCGTCTGTCATGATTCCCCGCTACCCCCTTTTTTCTACCCTGAGAATGTTTTTTTCTCTCTGATGATTGTAAAGCTGCATGACCCTTTGTGGTGCCGGAGAAGCTGACGTAAAAAGCTTGGGTTCTTTGTAATGTATCAAGCTTTGCACGTCATTTCGATTTTCCATCCTTTACGTGCGTTTGTCAAAAGCGCCAGAAGCTCTAATTCGTGAGATTTTCTGTTAAAAAGAGCTTTCCCGCCGAGCTTCATGCCAGCAGGCTCTTCCTCAGCACGCTTTAATTTCTATTTTCATCCGTTTTCATGCTTTTTATTTCATGCCGCGTTCATTTTTTTCCTGAACTTGTTGTCCGCCCCATTTCTATAACGCTAAAAAGACCCAAAAGGTTTGCGTTCATGTTCAGGTTTTAATAACCTGTCTTGCCATCTTTTGAATCACGCAGCTCTAATTGTAGCGTTCCTTTCAGGGGCAGTCAAAAGGCCTTAGACCCTTCTTGGCAGGTAAGCTTTGGGAACGGCAGACCTATGAACCCGGGACTGCACCCTGTCACCTATAGCGTCAATCAGGCAGCGCGCATAGCAGCTTTGGTTTGCTTTCCTCAACAGAACACATTATGTTAGGATTACAAAAATTGCTTCAGGAACAGGTGACGAAACGTGGCACAAAAAAGAGTTCTGCTATTGTCCGAGGGCTTTGGCGCCGGCCATACCCAGGCTGCTCATGCGCTTGCAAGCAGCCTGCGCCAATGCGCACCGGACGTTCAAACTAAGGTGCTGGAGCTCGGCAGCTTCTTGAATCCGAAGATGGCTCCGCTCATCATTTCAGCATACCGCAAAACCTTGATTTCAAAGCCTCGCGTGATCGGATATATGTACCGTCATCAGAAATCCTTCAACCGCTTTACGTCTCTCGCGCTGCACCGGATTTTTTATACGAGCACCCAGGACGTCGTGCAGCAGCTGAACCCGGATCTGATCGTCTGCACACACTTCATTCCCAATGCCGTCATTGCCAGGCTCAAGCGCCTGGGCGCCCGCGTCCCGCTGTGCACCGTGATTACGGATTACGATGCCCATGATACGTGGATCAGCCCGGAGGTAGACCGATACTTTGTCTCTACACCGGAGGTCAAGCGAAAGCTGCGGAGCAGAGGCGTGTCCCGGGCCAAAATTCAGGTTACAGGCATTCCCGTCCATCCGGACTTCTGGAAACGCCATAGCAAAGATGAAATTCGCCGGGAGTTCGGGCTGTCCGACCTCCCGGCGATCCTGGTTATGGGAGGCGGATGGGGGATGATGAAGGATCAGGTGGTCCATGAATATCTGGCCCGCTGGAAGGATCAGGTCCAGATCATCTTCTGCTTCGGCAGCAATGAGGAGGCACGCCGCGAAATGGAGGCACAGGACCGCTACTGTCATCCTCATATCCATATCCTTGGCTTTACCAAGGAAGTGGACCGGCTGATGGAGGTGTCTGATCTGCTCATTACGAAGCCCGGCGGCATGACATGCACGGAGGGGCTGGCCAAAGGCATTCCCATGCTGTTTCATCACCCGCTGCCGGGTCAGGAGGAGGAGAATTTTCAGTACTTTACGGCACAGGGCCTGGGAGAGCCCATTGATTCTCTGGAGGTGCTGGGACGCTGGATGCACCGTTTAGTGGAGCATTACGACGACGTCGTGCGGGAACGGCAGAAGAACCTTGCCAATACCGAGAAATATTTTCCGAAGCAAAGCGCACTCAGCATCTTGGAAATGCTTCAGGAGCAGCCTGTCCAGCACTGAGACAGGCTGTTCCCATAAAATAAAAAGAGACTCCCCACCACGTATGGTGAGCAAGCCTCTCTCCGCTTAGACTAGACTCCGTATTTCGAAAGACGCTGCTTCCCGTAACGCTCCAGCGCTTCCTGTCCTACGATCGCCTCACAGCGATGAATGTTCATGCCCTGCGAGTAGAACTTCGACTCATACTCCGTCATGACAAACTCCTCGTTCGGCCCTTCCGCATGCAAATTCAGCGAAATGTTGGTCATTTGCAGTCCGTAATCGGCAAATGCATTCAGCGAAAATTCGAAAAGGCTGACCGAATCCGTCTTGAAGTGGATCTCTCCGCGCTCATTCAGAATCCGGACATATTTATCCAGGAATCTTGGATGCGTCAAGCGGCGGCGGCCATGCTTCTTCTTGGGCCACGGATCACTAAAGTTCAAATAAATCCGCTCCAACTCGCCTTCCTCAAACACATCCTCAACGTTCTCAATATTCATCAGCGCCAGCTGCAGATTAGGAGGAGACTCTACCTCTTCCTCCGCCCACGCGAGGCGTCCTTTCTCACTGGCACGGCGAATAAGCTCATCATACATATCCACGCCAATGAAATTAATCTCCTGATTGCGGTAGCTCATCTGACTGATAAACTGACCCTTACCCATCCCGAATTCGACATGAATCGGCCGATCATTGCCGAATAGCGACGACCATTTTCCTTTATATTCCTTGGGATTCAGAACAACAATATCCTGTTGCTCCTCCAGACTTTCCCGGATCCCTTTTCGTCCCCGTAAACGCATAATATACCTCCGACCCTATTGCTATAAAATTACGAACCTTGTGATATTGTGCCGAACTTGACCTCAAAAGTAAAGAGCTGCCTCCAACTTTGGGACAAAAAGAAAGAGGACCCCTCTCTCTTTGCAGAGAAAAAGGCTCCTCCCTCAATATATTTGGAATTGGGGTTCCGCGAATGTCAGTCTGTGGTTAATGTGACGGATGAGAAGGGGCAAATTCAAAGGTTTTCTCAAATGCATCCCTGATCTTGCGCTGGGCGCTTGATTTGACCTTCGGGTTACCGTTAAACTCCACACCGGTCAGGGCTAGTGCTTCCTCCGGAGTTAGTTCCACAGAGATTTTGTCCTTGCTGGTACTGCTGGTTGACGATGAATTCATTCTAATCACCTCTTCTGTAGATGTAGATCAGTATATCCACCAAACTCTACACTTATGAGATAATCCTGAAGAAAAAATTTCACGTCCTGCTAATATTATACCCATGATTCAAGCTGCTGAAACTTTGTCGTACAGTACTCTTTCTAAAATATATCAAATGGCAAATGAAATGATCAAGTGACAACTATTTGTTACAATGGGTACGATCATATATAAAGGAGATCCTATGCTGACATCCACTCATGAAGCTCCCCTGCTGTGGGGCGACAAACGATTTCATACCTGGAATGCGGAAATGCGGGAGGTGTTCCAGGAAAAAGTGTTCAAGGTGACACTGGACGCCGGCTTTACCTGCCCGAATCGTGACGGCACGATCGCCAAGGGCGGCTGCACGTTCTGCAGCGCAAGAGGCTCCGGTGACTTCGCTGGCAGCCGCCGTGATGACCTGGTGACACAATTCAACACCATCCGCGATCGGCAGCACCAGAAATGGCCGCACGCCAAGTATATCGGCTATTTCCAGGCCTATACGAATACTTACGCTCCCGTAGAAGAGCTGCGAGTGTATTTCGAAACCATTCTAAAGCAGCCGGGTGTCGTCGGGCTGTCGATTGCTACACGGCCGGATTGTCTGCCGGATGATGTCGTGGAATACCTCGCTGAGCTGAACGAGCTTACCTATCTATGGGTAGAAATGGGTCTGCAGACGATACATGAATCCACCTCCCAGCTGATCAATCGCGCCCACGATACACAATGTTATTATGAGGCCGTAGAAAAGCTGCGCAGGCACAATATCCGGATCTGCTCCCATATTATTTACGGCCTGCCACAGGAGGATCATGAGATGATGCTGTCCACTGGCCGCGCGGTTGCAGGGATGGACGTTCAGGGCATCAAAATCCACCTGCTGCATCTGATGCGCAAGACCCCTATGGTCAAGCAGTATGAGGCGGGATTGCTCCGTTTTCTGGAGCAGGATGAATATATCGGGCTTATTGCAGACACACTGGAATTTCTTCCGCCGGAGATGATTGTCCACCGGCTGACCGGCGATGCTCCCCGCGACCTGCTGATCGGTCCCATGTGGAGCAGACGCAAATGGGAAGTTCTAAACGGCATTGATGCCGAGCTGAAGCGCCGCAATACGTGGCAGGGCAAGCTATGGAAGGAGCTGGGCTGATGGGATTTCTATCGGTGCTGAGCTTTGCGCACAAACTGGTAACCGATCGCCTCTCTGCCGGGGGAATCGCCGTGGACGGCACCGCCGGAACAGGCGCAGATACCCTTTTTCTTGCGGAGAAGGCTGGAAGCAGGGGCAAGGTCTATGCGCTGGATATCCAGGAGCAGGCGCTGCAATTAACCCGGGCACGCCTGGAGCGAGCGGCTTCAAAGAAACTTGCCGAGGTGGAGCTTGTGCTGGGCAGCCACCATGCCATGCTGGAGCTGCTGCCTCCCTCCTGCCGCGGCAAGGTGTCTGCGATCATGTTCAACCTGGGCTATTTGCCGGCAGAGGGGGCTGACAAGGCATTAATCACCTCACCTTCAAGCACACTGCCCGCGCTGGAGGCGGGCCTTGAGCTGCTGGCGCCAGGCGGCATCATGACCATTGTCCTCTATCCCGGCCATGAAGGCGGCAGAGAGGAAGCTGCTGCTGTAGAGACCTGGTGCGCCGGCATTCCACAGCTTACCGCGCAGTGTATTTTGTACCGCGGGCTGCAGCGGGATGATGCGCCTTATCTTATTGCACTGGAACGAAAAAAGCCGTTATGATAGATTGAATCCAAAAAACACGTGAAAGGCAGATGATTACATCATGACAAAACCATACCCGCTATTATTTCAGCCCGAATTCAAGGAACGCGTCTGGGGCGGACGTGCCCTGGAGCAGTTCGGCCTTAACCTTCCGGAAGGACAGATCGGCGAAGGCTGGATGATCGCCGATCATCCCAACGGCACTACGACGGTTGCGAACGGCGAGCTCGCCGGAACCGGACTGGACCAGATCCGGGAACAAATGGGCCGGGAATGGTTCGGAAATAAAGGCTTCTCTGAGAAGAACGGCCGTTTCCCCCTGCTGATCAAGCTGCTGGACTGCAACGATGATTTGTCCGTTCAGGTACACCCTACAGATGATTATGCAGGACTGCCTCAAGGAGAGCTCGGTAAGACTGAAATGTGGTATGTGCTTGACGCCAAGCCCGATGCCAAGATCATCTACGGCTTGAAGGAAGGCGTGAAGCGCGAGGATTTAAAGACGGCTCTGGAGAACGGCACCGTCATGGATTCTCTGCAGGAGGTCCCTGTTAAGGCGGGTGACACCTTCTACATCCCTGCCGGTACCGTTCATGCTCTTTGTGCGGGTGTTGTCGTTGCTGAAATCCAGCAAAACTCCGACACAACGTACCGGATTTATGATTATAACCGTCCAGGCCTCGACGGCAAGCCGCGGGAGCTGCATGTGGAGGATTCCCTGAATGTAACTGCTTATGAAGGCTCCGGTGCGACAACAATGAGCACAGACCAGGCAGTACCGGGTCAGTGGCTTCAGCTGGCTGCCTCTCCTTATTTTGTCGTGGAGAAGGGCATCGTGGAAGGAGAATGGAGTCTCGGCACTACCCAAGACAGCTTTACGATTCTCGTAACCTGTGAAGGGGAAGGCACCCTGACATGGGAAGGCGGCTCCCAGAAGTTCACTTCCGGCCAATGCTTCCTGCTTCCAGCGAATCTGGGATCCTACTCTCTTGAAGGCCATGCAGTGGTGCTCCGCTCTTATCTGCCTTAAGCCATTTCATGATGTCATCCGATTCATAACCGCTTTGCTTCAAACCAGGACAACGCATGTGGAGGTGGCTGAGTGATGCAGCACGAAAGCTTCACCATGCTGAACGATGCCGGCATGGACATTTTCGTACAACAGTGGACCCCGCCGGCCGGAGTCCCTGTCAAGGCTGTGCTTCAAATTGCCCATGGTATGTGCGAGACCAGCGACCGTTATGCTGATCTCGCCGCTCTGTTGAGCTCAAACGGCTATGCGGTGTATGCCAATGACCACCGCGGCCATGGCCGCACTGCGGGTCAGATCGATCGGTTAGGTGATGCCGGGGAGAACGGCTTCAACGGCATGATCGCCGATCTGCTGCTGCTGCAGGGCATCATTCGGAAGCAATATGGGGAGCTTCCGCTCTTTATGCTGGGCCACAGTATGGGGTCCTTTCTTGTCCAAAAAATCATGTGTACCGAAGGAAATACCTATGACGGCTACCTTCTATCAGGCTCGAACGGCCCCCGCAGTCTTCTGTCATTCGGGCAGACCCTTGCCGCACTGCAACTTCGGCTTCAGGGACAAATGCACCGCAGCCTGCTCCTGAACACGATCGTGTTCGGACCCTACAGCAAAGGCCTCGGCCCCATCCGAACCGCCTTTGACTGGCTCTCTCGGGATGAAGAAGAGGTACGTCGATATGTTGAGGACCCGTACTGCGGCCAGATCTGCTCTACCCGCTTCTTCAAGGAGTTCTTCACACTGCTGCGTGAGATTCACCAGCCGAAGCTGCTGAAGGGGCTTGTGAAGAACAGGCCGATTTATATTTTCTCCGGGGAGGACGATCCTGTCGGAATGCGGGGCAAGGGAGTACGGAACCTGATCCAGATGTATCGGGAGCGCGGGGTACAGCAGCTGGAATACCGCTTGTATCCCGGCGGCAGGCATGAAATGCTGCATGAGACCAATCGGCGGGAGGTCGAAGGAGATATGCTCCACTGGCTGGACAGCCATGTGAAGTCGGAAGAGCCTTTGAACCCCGCCCCTCTGATGTAACCTAAAAAACGTCCGGAAGCCACTCTTGAGTGATTTCCGGACGTTTTGGGTTCTGTGATGCTTTAGATTTCTTACCCTTCCAGCTTGGCGGTAAAATACCGGGGCTTCCCGTCCGGCGTGTGCTGCTGATACAGCACAACCAGCAGCGTGGCCTGAGAAGAATGATCCCTGCTGAAGGCCGCGGAAGCAGCATTCCCTGACCCGCCTGCTGCACCCAGCACTTCTGCTTCTGCCAGGCTGCGCTTTGCCAGCACTTCTTCCAGGTCGAAAGGCAGCACCTCGATCATCGCATGCTTCTGCAGCTCCCGCTCTCCGATTCCCAATTGTGCGAAGTCGCCAGTAAAGTCCTGAGCCCGCTCGACAGCCTTTTTGACCAATGCAGTCCATTCGTCTTTATTCTGCGTAAAGTCCCACCAGATTTTGCGCGGCTTATATTTATGACCCAGGAAATAATCGAGCTTCATCAGTCCCTGAATGACATCCATTTGCGGCGTGCCCCGCTCCAGCAGGAAGGCGTTCAGCCGAGTGAACAAATCCTCCAGCTGATGACCGATCTTCTGCCAGCCCTGCCCCTCCCAGTAGTCTCCAAAGGCCTGGAAGAAGTCGAAGGGGGACGGGAAGCTGTGGCTCATTAGATAGTTTAAGGTATGGTCCATCCGGTGGGCATTCCAATACTTCTCCAGCACGTCCTCCAGCCGCTTCAGACGGACAATATCGGTGAAGGGCATCACATCGCTGCTCAGCATCTCATACGGCGCATGGTCCATGTACGTGTAATTGTATTTGGCTGCATCAATTCGCAGCCCTGTACCGCGAAGCATTTTCAGGAAGCCGAGCTGCAGCTCCTCCGGCCCCAATGCGAATACGTCATTAAACGTTTTGCGGAACGTATCGTAATCCTCCAGCGGCAGGCCGGCAATGAGATCCAGATGCTGGTCAATCTTGCCGCTTTCTTTGATTTTGGTTACCGTGCGGGTCAGCTTGGAGAAGTTCTGTCTGCGCTTCACCAGCTCATTCGTCGGGTCATTCGTGGACTGTACCCCGATCTCGAAGCGGAAGATTCCCGGCGGTGCATGCTCGGCCAAATAATCCAGCACCTCCGGCCGCATAATATCAGCAGTAATCTCAAATTGAAACACACAGCCCTGATGATTCTCAATCAGAAACGCGAACATATCCAGTGCATAGTCCCGCTTGATGTTAAAGGTCCGATCCACAAATTTGATGAGCTTGGCCCCTTGGTCAATCAGATACAGAATGTCCGCCTTGGTCCGCTCAATATCATAGTAGCGCACGCCCACCTCAATACTGGACAGGCAGAACTGGCAGTTAAAGGGACAGCCCCGGCTTGTCTCGAAATAGACGACACGGTTTGCCAGATGCGGAATATCCTCTTGAAACCGGTGCGGCGAGGGTAAATCCTTGAGCTCCGCCTTCGGGCGCGGAGGATTGATGACCGTCTCACTCCCCTTGCGGTATGCAATCCCGTACACGAAATGATACTTCTGATCTCCCTCGATCGTCTTCAGCAGATGGTGCAGCGTCTCTTCCCCTTCGCCCATGACGATAAAATCAACGTTGACGAGCCGCTCCATCCAATACCCGGTATCGTAGGACACCTCCGGACCGCCGAGGACGATGGTCACCTCCGGCATTACTTTTTTGAGAATATCAATAACCTTGATCGTCTCTTCAATATTCCAGATATAGCAGGAGAAGCCCACCACTGCCGGCCGTCGCTGAAACAGATCGGAGACGATATTCATCACCGGATCCTTGATCGTATACTCTGCCAGCTCAATGTCAAAGTCATGCTCGCTGTACGCCTTCAGGCAGCGAATCGCCAGGGAGGTATGGATGTATTTTGCGTTTAATGTAGACAGGATGACTTTCATGCTTCACGACCTAACTCTAATTTAGTATTCATCCGAACCTCCGTCTGCCCCCTGGCTTTGAAAAAACTGCAGGAATGGCAGGCCGTATTTCCGGTATTTCACTTCTCCGACCCCTTTGACCTGGAGCATATCCTGCTCCGTCTGGGGACAAATCACGCTCATCTCGCGCAGCGTAGCATCATTAAAAATAATATAAGAGGGAACATGCTCCCGACTCGCCAGCTCCCGCCGGATCAGCCGCAGCTGCTCGAACACCGTCTCGTTCACAGCAGACGGAGAGGTATCCCTCGCGCTCCGGCGCTGGGAGACGGCCTTGGATGGCCGCGGCACCCGCTGCGTAACCTCGCGCTGTCCGCGCAGCACCTCGGCGGCAAGGCTCTGCAGCCTCACGACCGGATACTGGCCTTCAGAGAGGGCCAGATAGCCTTCCGAGATCAGTACATTGATACTTTCGGCAATCTCCTTCTCTGTCCGGCCATTCATAACGCCGTAGGTAGGCAGGCGGTCAAAGCCGTACTCCAGCAGCTTTTTGGCACGGGAGCCCTTCAGCACGGAGGCAATCATCGACACCCCGAAGCGCTCGCGCATCCTGTGGATACAAGAAAAAATCTTCTGCGCATCCACCGTAATATCAACAAGCTCGCGATCATCCGTGCAGGAGCTGCACGTGCCGCAGCGCTCGTCGCCGTGCTCTTCTCCGAAGTAATCCAGCATCGCGCTGCGCAGGCAGCGGGTCGTATAGCAATAATCGATCATCTGCTGCAGCTTGCGGTATTCATTATGCTTGCGCTCCCCATCCTGGGGATTTTGCTCGATCAGAAACTTTTGGGTCATAATGTCCTGGGCGCTAAACAGCAGGATGCACTGGCTCGGCTCGCCGTCCCGGCCCGCGCGGCCTGCCTCTTGAATGTAGGACTCCATGTTCTTGGGCATATTGTAGTGAATGACATAGCGGACGTTAGATTTATCAATCCCCATGCCGAATGCATTCGTAGCGACAATCACGCGAATGTCGTCATACAGAAAAGCTTCCTGGCTCGACGCCCGCTCGTCATCGCTCATCCCTGCATGATACCGTCCTGCGGCCAAGCCTTTCAGCTGAAGCCGCTGACATAGATCATCGACCTCTTTGCGGGTTGCGGCATATACAATGCCCGACTCATGAGCATGCGAGGCCGCATAATCCAGCACGAACTCCTTCTTGCTCTCACCGCGGAGAACGGACATATGCAGGTTGTCCCGACCAAGCCCGGTAACGAATACCTGCGGAGTCTGAAGCTGCAGCAGTCGCTGAATGTCCTCCATGACCTCCGGCGTCGCGGTCGCGGTAAATGCGGCGACAATGGGACGTCTTGGCAGTCCCCGCACGAACGGTGCCACAGACAAATAGCTTGTCCGGAAATCATGTCCCCATTGAGATACACAGTGAGCTTCGTCCACCGCTACACAGGAGATGTCCAGGCTCCCCATTTCCTCGCGGAACCAGTCCAGCTCCAGACGCTCCGGAGCTACATAGAGCAGCTTCAGCTCTCTTGCCTTGGCTGCACGGATCCGGTCGTTAACCTCACGGCCGCTCAGTGTGCTATTGATATATGCTGCAGCAATGCCAGCGCTTTGCAGCGCATCCACCTGATCCTTCATCAGGGAAATGAGCGGCGATACCACGAGAGTCAGGCCCTGATAAATAAGCGCCGGAATCTGATAGCAAATGGACTTGCCGCCTCCGGTCGGCATAATGCCGAGCGTGTCACTGCCTTCCAGCAGGCTGGCGACAATCTTCTTCTGGCCTTCACGAAAATCAGGATACCCGTAATATTTCTGCAGATACTCCTTCGCTGTATGAAATTCAATAGATTGTTTATGGATCAATGATAAAACTCCTTCTGTTCACCTTTAAGCCCCTAGGGGGACATCCTCTCTTGCTGCGTGATCACGGATGCTCCGGGCTTTACAGCGCTCCCTATTCCTCTCTAATTTTACCGGGCTTTGGCAGGATGGGCAACCACGAAGGAGCACAGCTTTTCCGCCTGTGATCCCGGATCATGTTCAGAACGGTTAAAAACGTCTTCGAAACGGGTAAAACAAAGGCATAGTCTGTCTGCCCAAAGGATTAAGAACCGGAGTTCCTGGAAAACCTACCTTACAAACTCGATGTTAAAGGGGAAAATGCTATGAAACCTGTTTCCGATGAACGTATTACGCTGCACGGGTTTAACAACCTGACGAAATCACTGAGCTTTAACATGTACGATATTTGCTATACGAAGACGAAGGAAGAACGCGAGGCATATATTGAATATATTGACGAGCAGTACAATGCTGACCGCTTGACCAAAATCCTGACCCACGTCTCTGATATTATCGGCGCCCATGTGCTGAATGTCGCCAAGCAGGATTATGTGCCGCAGGGTGCGAGCGTAACGGTCCTCGTGTCCGAGGGTCCGATTGTAGAGGTGCCGAACGAATCCTATGAGGAATCACCGGGACCGCTGCCCGACAATGTCGTTCTTCAGCTGGACAAAAGCCATATTACGGTGCACACCTACCCGGAGTATCATCCGCATGAAGGAATCAGCACGTTCCGGGCAGATATCGACGTGTCCACTTGTGGAGAAATATCTCCGCTAAAAGCACTGAACTATTTGATTCATTCCTTTGACACGGACATTATGACCATTGATTACCGCATTCGCGGCTTTACGCGCGATATTAACGGCCAGAAGCTGTTCATCGACCATGATATCAGCTCCATCCAGAATTACATTCCCGACGAGGCCCAGGAATTATACGATATGATTGACGTCAATGTGTATCAGGAAAATATTTTCCATACCAAATGCAAGCTGAAGCAGTTTGATCTGGACAACTATTTGTTCGGCTACACGAAGGACAAGCTCTCCCGCAAGGAGCAGGAAGCCATTACCGAGCGGCTGAAGCTGGAGATGGATGAAATCTATTACGCCAAAAATATCGAGCGTTCCTAGCTGGAGAGTTCGTGAACATACACCAAACAGCGCCTTTGCTCTAAAGCAAGGGCGCTGTTTGTTTACCGGAACCAGATACGTATGCTAACAACGAAAATCAACAGTTTTATTTTTTTGAAACCTTGTAACTTTACGCTTGGTATCTCGTTAGATAGAAGTGATAAGCGCAGACTGCAGCTGTGCTTGAAGATGCTAACCCGTCCATTTAAAGGAGTGTATGTTTATGTCCAGAAAAACAACCAGCACAATCATGACCGCAGCCATCACAGCCTGTCTTCTCGTCACCGGAGCAGCCTATGCAGCCGATCAACCCGCTGCAGCCAAGAACCAGCAAGCCAGCAAGTCCGCAGCTTCCGATGTGAAGGCTCCGCAAGCTGGCCTGCTGCTAACTCATCCTGTCCAGGCTGCGGAGCTGTATGCCTTTGGACTTCAGAAGCGTAATGCTCACATTCAGTATGCCTCATTCACAGATTCATTGAAAAAGAAAATGGCAAACACCTTTGAAAAACTGAAATGGGTTACCGGCAGCTCCAGCTCATGGATCACAAGCTGGGAGATCACCCGTGAGACAAAGCTCAGCAGCACCAAGCACTCTGTTGAGCTGAAGCTGAATACCGCAACGCTATCTGGTCCCTCCACCCCTGCAACACTTAAGATTACTGTGGTAAAAGCAGGCAGCAGCTGGCTTGTTGATGCCGTCTCATTAAGCGGAGAGCTCACACGCAGCGGGCTAGCGCAAGCTCCGGCCAGCCGTGGAGCAGACCTTGGCATTCAGGATGCCCAGACTCTTGCAGCTAAAGCAGCCTCAGCTTATTGGTATATGACCTCCGGAGGGAAGCTAATCGGGACTGTCGAGGAATTCTCAATCCCTGGAATTGGTAATTACTATCGTTGGATGGGCAAGGATCTCGATACCATAGCCGAGCTGAATGCATTCCTTGTACAGGTATTTACGCCGGAGCAATCAAAGTCATTTATCGACGGTCAGCTGAAGGCTGGAGCCCTTGTCGAAATTAACGGCAGACTGGCTCAGCCTAACGCCGATGGCGGTAGCCGGCTGATGTGGTCGAAAGCAAAAGCCACGCTTCTTAAGGACGGAAAAACTGACAAAGTGTTCAGCTTCTCGGTTCCTGTCGGCGAAAAAGAGACCGAAACCGTCGTGATCGCCTTTACCCTTACCGCTCAAGGATGGAAAGTGAATGAAGCAATCGGCACAATCAGGTAGCTGCAGCATGTCCCCAGACAGCAAAAAAGACCGGGAGGCCCGGTCTTTTTTGCTGTCTGTATGTTGTGAAGTCATAATGTTAAAACATTGGAAACACGTAATTGATCAAGAAGTATAACAGCCCGAAGAAAATAATAAGGTAGGCAGCATATTTAATAAACGTGGAAGCTACCATACTGTTATCGTTTCGTTCTTCAACATTACGGGTTTCGACTTCAACATTTTCATGACGCTGGCGGGAATCCATCTTCTATTCCTCCCTTTTCTCCTGGTCAGCCAGGATCTGGTTTGCAGCTGCTTGCTTATTCTTACACATTATGCAGGCGCTTGAACCATTCCTACCCCATGACGCCAATCAGCACGGGCAGCAGGATAAAGGAGGACAGCGTCGTCCACAGGATGCACCGCGATACGAGCTTCGGGGCCGCGTCATACTGCTCCGCCAGAATTACCGCGTTTACAGCCGCAGGCATGGAAGAGAGGATGAGCAGCACGGCAAACAGCGTACGGTCCACCGGCAGCAGAAGCAGGAGCCCCCAGGCCGTTAAAGGCCCGATGATCATCCGCATTGCCATGCCGGACCAGAACCCAGCGGGTGTGACAAGGGCTGTTTCCTTGCCTTCTTTTACCCCCATCATCTGTGCACCCAGAATGACCAAAGCTAACGGCGCATAGGCCGCAGACAGCATAGACACCCCGGTATCCAGCGCCTCCGGCAGCACGGTTCCGCTCATCCGGAGCAGCACCGCACACACCGCTGCATAAATCGAAGGAAGCGTGAAGACCGATTGAAACGCCTTCGCTGCGGAGAAATGGGAACGTGCGGCAACAAATACCCCAAAGGTGTTCACAATAATAATCTGGATAATAACATAAACCGAGGCCTTATCCAGTCCCAGCTGACCGAAGGCCAGCTGCACGAGGGGCAGTCCGTAATTGACACTGTTCGTGAACAGGGTCGTCAGCGCAAGGCCTGCCTGCTCCGGCTGGGACAGCTTCAGCAGCTTTCCGAGCAGGGAGCAGAGCAGCCATAGCACCACCACATTGGCGACGCAGAAGACGGCTGTCACTGCCACATCCGATGTCGTGATCTCGGCATGCAGCAGGGTGTCAAAGATCAGTGCTGGACTCATGATATAAAGCGACACTGCAGACAAGGGCTTGGTCGCCAAGCCCTTGTAATATCTCAGTAAAGCCCCTGCCACCACCGGCAGGGAGATCGGAAGAAACACATGATATAGCGTAGTTAAGAATGATGTCAGCATGCTGCAATATAACTCCTCAAATTCATTAATCCGCTCCTGTTCCCGCGCTTCCGCCATCAGAGCTGCTGGCTGCATGAGTGCTATGAGCTCCCGTAGCTGCTGAAGAGGCCGTTAGAGGCATCAGATGGCTCTGTGTATACAGACATGCTGACAAGGCAGCATGCTCATCCAAGTCCCGGTGGGTGCCTGCAAGCTGCTGATCAAGCTCGGCCTGCTTCCTAAGCCACCCTCCGGCATCCAGCAGCACAGCCATTTCCCATACAAATTTCCGGTTAGGCCCTTCTTCCTGAAGCGGCCCTGCCTCTGCATCCAGCTGCGCCTTCCAGCGAAGCAGGAGATAATACATCTCCAGTCCCTGCTTGCTTAAGCTTTTCTTTGGCATACTGAGCAGCCCCGCGGCGGTGCCCAGCACCACCATAGCATGATACGCAGCCAGTCCGCCATACATAACCTGATAGCCGCCAAGCATGCTCAATCCCAGAAAGAGCAGCATAACCCATTTCGGCTGTGGCGAACGCAGAGCCCATAGCCCTGCAACGCCAAGCACTAAGATAGTCCACAGCAGTGAAGAATATGGAGCCGCATCGAAATACTTCATCAGAATTACGATTGTGAAGTGCACCGCGACCGCAGCGATGAGCGCCACCCTGTACATGCTCGATGGGGCTGCGAACCGGTGGTATGCCTCCATGGAGGCAAGCTGGCTGCTCCATTCCTTCACCTTGCGCTGAGTAAGCTTCCATAAAGCAGCATAACGCTTGTTTGCCAGCTCATTGCGGCTGTGCTTCTCTGTGGAAGTCGGGCCCGTGATAGACTCAAGATAAAATATCCTCCGCCCTTCCTGCTCTGTAAACAGCCAGTCAATCAGGAGCACATCTTCTTCACTGAGCGCCGGCAAGTCCGGGATCAGCTCGAATTGCAGCATGACCTTCGGTGCATAAGGATCGCTTGCCAGCCTTGGCGAGGCCTGGACCTCCGAAATGTGAAGCATGCCGCGCTGGTGCAGTGAGAACAGGCCGGAGATGAAATCCCGTTCCTGCAGCCGGCCCCTGCGGTAAATATAGGCTACCTGCTTGGGATCCAGGGTCCACACCAGTGACAGGTCCTTCCGCTGCGCTGCTCTTCGGGCCGCCACCTTCTGCGGCGCCAGCCACAGCAGCATAACGCCCCCCCAGACCGCAGCGCCCAATCCCAGCAGCACCCACCGCAGTCCTTCGAACCGCTGTTCCCGCTCGATTCTTCGTTTCATCTGCTCCTGCTCGGCCGCTAGCGTAGCACGGAGAGACAGGCTCTGCTTGGCAAAAGGCGCATCAACTACCACCTCCTGCGGAAACAGCACACGCAGCCGCGCATTGCCGATTTCCGACAAGGTGTCATAGTGTATTCTTACAAAGGCTCCGGAATGGGGATTTTTTTGCATGACTCCGCCCCTGGTTCGGTCCTTGATGAAGGTGTGTACATCCACCCCCGTAAACCGGTCCGGCAAAAAAACATCAATATTGACCTGGTTCAGCTCCTGGTCATTCTGCTCAAAAAAGCTCCAATCGAGGTCTGCAGCCTGCTTGGTACGTTTCACCACCTGACTAATCCGATAACGGTAAAAGTAATGCCTGGTTTCGTCTTCGGACGGGCTGGACGCGTAGAAGAAGCCACTCTCCTCATCATACCCTGAGTCAAGAAGGGGCAGCTCATCCAAGGGTAGCGAGCTTCTTTCATGCGACTCCAGCTCATACGCCTCAAAGAACTCGACCTGACTGCGCTCCTTGACCGCTAAATGGCGGGTAACCCTGTTGTAAGAACCGTTAAAACGATAGGTGTGCATTTCCTCCACATACAAATCCCCGTCCGGCATCACGTAAGCATAAACGTCGCTTTGCTCCATGGAATACGACCGCTCGTGATCACAAGCCGTGGTGAACAAAGCCAGGAGCAGCAGCGCTGCACTGAGCATATACCGGTATATCCGCCGGCTTATCATCATGTCATGGGTCCTCCTCCTTGTCCCAAAGTCAAAAAACCGTCCGTGGCATGCGACATTTCGGGACGGTCTTTTGGCAAAGAGAAGCTGCTCTATACTTTACGTCCGACAATCACGAGGTCGCGCTTGATACCATCCAGCTCTGCAACACCCGGAAGCAGTCCCCATTGCTCAAAACCGAACTTGCGGAGCAGGCCCAGGCTAGGGTCATTATGCCCGAATACAAAGCCGACCAGATTGCTCACCTCAAGACGCGGGCATTCCTCCAGCGCCTTCTCAATTAAGCGGCTGCCCGCCCCGCTCCCGCGGTAATCCTCATGTACATAAATACTTACCTCTACCGTTGCATTATAAGCTGGCCGGCCGTAGAAGGACTGAAAGCTCATCCATGCCGCAACCCGGCTGCCGTCCTTCATGACCCAAAGCGGACGGTGCGCCGGATCATGCTCCTCAAACCAGCTCAGCCGGCTCTCGGCTGTCACTGGATTAAGATCCGCCGTGACCATCCGGCCGGCGATCGTTGAATTATAGATGTCGACGATGGCCGGCAAATCGGCCTTGGCCGCAAACTCAATCGTGAATAAAGATGCCATTGAATAATTCCCCCGTTAATATGAGCTCACAACATATTTATTTTAACGGAGGTGGATTAAAAATGCTTTATTTTTTTATGAGAATGGTATGATAAAATGCAAGCTATTGAAGGATATAAACCCTATTTTCAGGAGAAGGAGACTTCTATGAATCCAAAATTAAAGGATATCATTTCCACAATGGAGCAGCACGGGTGGGATACCGTGCTCCTTACAGATCCTAAACATATCTATTATTTGACAGGTTATGCCAGTGATCCCCATGAGCGATTCCTCGGACTTGTTCTGCAGCAGTCGTGCGAGCCGTTCCTGCTTCTTCCTGCACTGGACGCGGATGTCGCCGCTGCGGCCTCAGGGGGGATCTGCATTCTGACACATCGCGATACCGATCAGCCGTATGACATTTTGAAGAGCCGGCTTCAGTCGCCGGTCGGCGTCTTGGCACTGGAGAAATCACATATGACGCTCAGCCGCTTTGAGCAGCTGCAGGAGACGCTCTCAGCGCATCATTATGCCGATATCGGTCCGCTGCTTCAGGACATGAGAGCCGTCAAGTCGCCGCACGAGATCAGCACCATGAAAGAAGCAGTCCGCATCGTTGAGCAGGTGCTTACTGAGGGATTAAGATCTGTACGCCCGGGGGTCCGGGAGATGGAGCTTGTTGCGGAGCTGGAATATCTCATGAAGAAATCCGGCGCCCAGGCTCCCTCCTTCGACACCATGGTGCTTACCGGCAGTCATACCGCCCTCCCGCACGGCGTTCCGGGAATGCGTGAGATTCAAGAAGGCGATCTGCTGATGTTTGATTTGGGTGTGTATTACGGCGGCTATGCCTCCGACATTACCCGAACCTTCGCCGTTGGCCACCTTTCGGCAGAGGCACGTCACATCTACGATACCGTTCTCGCCGCCAACCTTTCTGCTATTGCTGCTGTAAAGCCAGGTGTTTCTTACGGCTCTATTGATCAGGCCGCACGGTCACTCATTGAGCAAGCCGGATACGGAGAAGCATTTCTTCACCGCCTCGGTCATGGCCTGGGTCTGGATGTGCATGAGGCGCCTTTCATCCACGGCCTGAACAACGATCTGCTGCAGCCGGGCGCTGTGTTCACGATTGAGCCGGGCGTTTATATCCCAGGGATCGGCGGTGTCCGCATTGAAGACGATGTATGGGTCACCGAGCAGGGAGTTGAAATTCTAACGACTTTTCCCAAAGAGCTGACCGTGCTCGGTTAAGGCCACTGCACAAATAGCGCGCAGGATTGATACAGGCACATCCTCTCTCTTGAAGAAAGGTGAGACTGTAACCATCCTTGCGCGCTATTTTGCTAGATCTATAGGTTTATGCCTGCATGACGTCGATTTCCTGATTCCGCTCCTGATACACCTTCTCATCGACCTGATTCAGCGCTTTGCCGGTAATCATCCCGGCGGTCATGGAGCCGTTTACGTTCAGTGCTGTACGTCCCATATCAATCAGAGGCTCTACAGAGATCAACAGACCTGCCAGTGCGACCGGCAGATTCATCGTAGACAGAACGATCAGGGAAGCAAAGGTCGCTCCGCCTCCGATGCCCGCCACACCGAAGGAGCTGATCATAACCACGACGACAAGCGTCAGCAGGAAGGTCCAGTCCAGCGGATCGATGCCCTGGGTCGGCGCAATCATAACCGCGAGCATAGCGGGATAAATTCCGGCACAGCCGTTTTGCCCCATCGTTGCTCCAAATGAAGCCGACAGGTTGGCGACACCTTCCGAAACGCCCAGCTTCTTGTTCTGGGTCTGCACGTTTAACGGAATGGTTGCTGCGCTGGAGCGGGAGGTAAATGCAAAGGTTAGCACGGGCAGCACCTTTCTCAAGTAAGTCACCGGATTAAAGCCGAACACCAGCAGGAGCAGCAGGTGGATAAGAAACATGACAAACAAGGCAACGTAGGAAGCCAGGACAAAGTCGATCAGGTCGAGAATGACCTGCAGATCCGTGCTGGCAATCGTCTTGGCCATGAGGGCCAGGATGCCGTAAGGGGTCAGGCGCAGCACCAGGGTGACGATCCGCATCACGATGCCGTACAGAGAGCGCACCAGCTTGCGGAACGTTTCCGCCTGCTCTGGCTGCTTCCGGTCCAGACCCAGTACAGCTATGCCGATAAAGGCCGAGAAGATGACGACAGCAATCGTTGAGGAGCGCCGTGCCCCGGTCATATCCGCGAATGGATTGGAAGGAACGAATTCCAGAATCTGCTCCGGCAGAGACTGATCCTGCACCGTGCCAAGCCGCTCCTCCAGAGCAGCACCCTGCTCCTGCTCCGCTGCACCGGCCTGGATATTCTCGGCAGAGAGATCGAACACATTCGCAGCGGTAATGCCGACCACAGCCGCTACACCGGTGGTCAGAATGAGAACCGCGATAATGGAGGCGCTCATTTTACCCAGGTTGCTGCCGCCCTTCAGGTTCATAATTGCCGATATAATCGACACCATAATGAGCGGAATAACCATCATTTGCAGCAGACGCACATAGCCGTAGCCGACCAGATTGAACCAGTCACTGGACTTTGAGATCGTATCCGAATCGGCGGTGTAAATAGCCTGCAGAATGACACCGAACGCAACGCCTAGCACTAATCCGGCAAACACCCTTTTGGTAAATGAATAGTGCTTCTTCTGCATCCAGAATAAAATACCGATCAGTATGGCAAGCGAAAGCACGTTTAAAAACACCCATAAGTTTTCCATGATATGGACTTCAGCCTCCTGTTTATGTATTTCAGCCTTAATATGGATTTTCGATCCCATTCTTATGTAAACATTACCCTATATATACGAATCGAATATAAAAAAATCCTCTATTCGGCTGTAGCCAAAATCAGTAGCAGCACGCTGTAAAAAATGGCCCCGAACACAAATGGAAGCACCCGGCTTTGCTGCTCCTTGGGCAGTTCCTCCTTAAGGACATTTAATAGAATGCCTCCAGCCAGAAATGCAAAAATGATCGAGACGACAGCCGTCTCCACCTGAATGACCGTCCCTGCCAGCCATCCTGTCAGCACCCCTGCAGTCAGAAACCAGCGTCCCGCCAGATCATAGCGGTGCTTATGCGCTGCCCGCAGCGAATGATCGTTGACCATAAAGTGAAGTGTCATGGCAATGGTAAACAGAAGCAGGCTGTAGAAGGAGTGTGAGGTGCGTTGAAGCAGCAAATAGCCAATCAGCACGTTGTATACGAAAAAGATACTCATATGAAACCAGAAGACGCCGACTCCCGGTGTCCCCTCGCCCCGTTGACTGCCAGAAGCTGATTCTGCACTGGCCTTGACCAGCCTCTCCATCACATAGAAGAACATCAGGCCAAGCATCGCCACGAGATACACATGATGCTCCAGAAACGCAAGACTCTGAGGCGTATGGTCTTGGATCACGTTCTGATGCTGCTGCAGTTCCGGGAGAATGTGGACGAACACATATGCAACCGACACGCCGCCAGCGGCCGAAAGCACCCAGCTCCGGGGGATGACACGAAGAAAGCTCAAATGTCCTGAAAAGATATGGGCACAGGCTATGACGCATGCCATAATTAAGGTTATACTCATCCTACCATCCTCCAGCTGAATACCAGATTTTTGTATACATAACCGGATGGCGGGGAGTCTAATCAAATGAAGTGAAGGATGGAGGGAACAGGATGAAGGAGGATCGTAAGGTCTCCGTATTTATCGCGCCCACCTTGGACGGGTACATTGCAGGAAAGGATGATTCCCTGGATTGGCTCTTTAAGGTAGAGGGGGAAGGAGACAATGGGTACAGCGAGTTCTATGACACTGTGGATACAATCCTTATGGGTAAACGGACGTTTGACTGGATTGTGAACCAGGGAGAAGCATTTCCCTACAAAGGAAAGGCCTGCTACGTATTTACCCGGTCAGAGACAGCAAGCCATGAGGATGTGACCTTTGTGAACGGCAGCCCGGGAGAGCTGATTCAGAAGCTGAAAAAGGAAGACGGCCAAAAAATCTGGGTCGTCGGCGGAGGCGAGCTGCTTCAAGCTCTGCTGTCCGAGCGGCTGGTGGATGAATTGTTCATTACGATTGCACCGGTGCTGCTGGGAGAAGGAATACCGCTCTTTAAAGGAGGCGGACCGCCGCAGGAGCTGCTCTTCAAGGGCTCCAGAAGCTTTAATCAATTTGTGGAGCTGCATTATGAGGTGAAATCATCACTCGGGAGATGAAAAAAAAAGACGGCATTCGCCGTCTTTTTTACATGGTGTAAACGTACAGGAGAACTAAGCATTCGGTTTAGGCACGACTGTGCATCAGCAACACAATTTATTCCCTCTTCTGCGCCTCCCTTGGAGAAGCCGTCAGCAGCACCTGGGGTGACCCGTTAGAGGGATGGCTGACAATTGAAGTGTCTACACCAAAAATTTCTCTGAGCCGTTCCTCTGTCAGCATGTCCTGCGGCGGCCCTGCGCCTGCCGCCCGTCCATCCTGGAGCAGCAGCAGCTTGTCGCAGAATTGAGCCGCCAGATTCAGATCATGCAGCACGCTGATGATCGTAATGCCGCTCTCCTGGCGCCATTGTGATACCATCTCCATGAACTGCAGCTGATAACGGATATCGAGATAGGTTGTGGGCTCATCCAGCAGCAGCAAAGTCGGCTGCTGCGCCATCACCTTGCCGAGTGCTGTCCGCTGCCGCTGACCGCCGCTCAGCTCATCCACCGGACGGTTCTGCAATACCAGCAGATCCAGCTTCTCCATAATGGAGTCCAGTAACGGAGCAGGGTCGTGAGGTTCACGGCCCAGCCAGCCCTGGAACGGGTATCTGCCCATCTCCAGCACTTCCCGTACTGTAAAGCTTGTCGCGGGCAGCCCTTCCTGCTGCAGGACGGCAATGAAGCGAGCCAGTTCCTTGCGGCTGTGCTTGCGAATATTGCGGCCGGCTACAGTAACCGTGCCGCAGGAAGGCGCCTCTACACCGGAAAGAAGCTGCAGCAGGGTAGATTTTCCGCTTCCGTTCGGCCCGATCACCCCCCACCACTCTCCTGCCTGGACCTGCCAGTCCAGAGGCTGCAGCGCCATAACCTCGCCGTACCGTCTGCCGGCACCCTCAAGAGTAATCATTGCTTTCCCTCCCTGCGCTGCCTCCGGCTGCGATACAGCAGGTAGGCAAAGAACGGAGCACCGATGAAGGCCGTCACGACACCAATCGGTATCTCAGACGGAGCCAGCAGCGTTCGGGCCGCCGTGTCGCTCCAGACCATGAATACTGCCCCGCCCAAGGCAGAAAGCGGAATAATGATTCGGTAATCCGACCCCGTCAGCAGGCGGATCATATGCGGAATGACAAGCCCGACGAAGCCGATCACGCCAGATACGGACACAGCAGCAGCTGTCAGCAGGGTAGCCACCACGAGCACGCTTCCCTTTAACCGATCCACATTCAACCCCGTATATGCAGCCTGGCGCTCTCCTAGTGCCAGCAGGTTCAAGGCTCTCGACCGGCTCCATAAATAAATCAGGCCCGCTGTGAAATAAGGCAGCAGCACCAAAATATACGTCCAGCCCCGCAGGCTGAGGCTGCCCAGCGTCCAGAATAAAATATCATTCATCGTATCACGAGACATAATCGTCAAGAAAGACACCACCGCTCCCAGAAAGGACTGCATAATGACGCCAGCCAGGATCAGTCCGTGCGTTGGAAGCTTGCCCTGTTCCCTCGATAATGCCAGCACGATCCACAGTGTTACAGCACCGGTAGCAAATGCAACGAGCGGCAGTGTCCATGCCCCCGCAAAGGAATACTGCATGCCGTAAAAAATAAGCAGCGCTGCGCCCAGTGACGAGCCGGAGGCCACGCCCAGTGTAAACGGGTCCGCGAGCGGATTACGCAGCACTCCTTGAAAGGCAGCCCCTGCCGTTGCCAGGGATGCACCCACCAGCATGCCGAGCAGTATACGAGGTAGACGCACCTTCATAATAATTTGTTCCGCCGAGGACTCCCAGGCTGTCGGAAACCGCTCTGCCAGACCGGGAACCCGCTGAAGAAGCATGGCTCCGATCTGCCCGGCAGGCAGATGAACGGAGCCGATACCCAGGCTGACCACAAGGGTCAGCACCAGAAGCAGCAGTCCCGCTATCATATAGCCTGCCAGCTTGGAATTCACGGAGTCATCAAATCCGGATAGATCGCCTTCGCTACTTCAATCAGGCCCTGCGTAACACGAGGTCCCGGGCGGCTAATCAGATTGTCGTCCAGCTTGAACAGCTGTCCGTCCTGAATAGCCTGGATTTGATCCCAGCCGCTGCGAGATTGAATGAGCTGATCTAAAGACTGGTTGTTCTCATCCATGACATTTGCGGAATACAGAATGACATCAGGATTCGCAGCAATAATGTTCTCTTCACTTACCTCAAACCAGCCTTCTGCCTCGCCCGCCGCATTGATGGCATTGCTCAGCTTCAGCATTTCATCCAGGTAGGTTCCGCTGCCTACTGTCCAGCCCGGTGAAAATTCAACATACACGGTCTTCTTTTCTTCTTCCTTCACGTCTTTTACCGCGTTTTTCACCATGTCCAGCTCTTGCTGCATCTGATCGGTAATTTCCTTGGCTTCGGCCTTACGGTCTGTAATCTCTCCCACCAGCGCGATATTGTCCATCACTTCAGCGATGGTCTTGGGATCATTAACGAACAGCTTGACATCCAGATCACGAAGCTTGTTGATATTATCCTCATTCATGGCAGCCGTGAACACTACATCTGCTCCAGATGCCACAATCGCCTCTACATCCATCTCATATCCGCCCATCTTGGGCTTGGACTTCGCCGCCTCCGGGTAATCGTCCACCTCGGACACACCAACAATCTGCTCATCAAGGCCGAGCGCAAACAGCTTCTCGGTTTCAGACGGAGACAAGGAAACTACCTTCGCCGGTGCCGCTTCGAATGTCATTTCGGTCCCGGTCGCATCCTTCACCGTTAACGGATAGACGGTCTTGTCGGCTTCGCTGTCTTTGCCCTCTTCCTTCTGGGCCTCATCGTTATTGGCTTCACTTCCCTGTGACTGCTCTTGCTGCGCCGGCTGTGTCTCGTTCTCTTCGGCCGGGCTTGTGCACGCCGCCAGCATCATGGCCAGCATCATCGTCATCAAGAGCGTGGATCCGAACTTTAACATCTTGTTCATTGGTTTCTCTCCCCTTATTGGTATAATCTCGAGAAATACAGCTTGCTCCACTTTAACATCATTCATCTGGCGTCCGGATTTGGACCGCAAAAAAAACCCCTGACTCCTCGTTGAAGAATCAGGGGTTACGTTATTGGATCGGTACACCGCAGCATAAAGCCGGGCGAAACACCTCCTGCTGTACTTCACAGGCAGGATCTGTTCCGCTGCATGCACGGCAGCTCCAAACGTAATCCTCTCCTCGAAGGACCGTCAGATCATCACGCAAGGCAGGTCTCCTGACTTGCAGGTGGTGCTTCTCCCCCGCCTTCCCGAGCCTAGTCGTACAGCCAGTGGCATCGTGGGGGAGTCTCCTGCTTCACAGTGGCGGGACCGTGCCGGAATTGCACCGGCTTCCCTTTTCACCCGAGGCTAACGCTTTAAAGGTTAAGCCCGGGACCTCGCATGTATGTGTATGGATTATCTAGTTTGATATACAAGCTTGTTCTCTGTTGTGAATTATAGGACATCTGGACAAGCCTTACAACCATTATCTACTCGGGAGCACTGCCTGGAAAGAGTTGCTGCTCTGGCAGCAGCGCTCCCGGAGAGGGCGCAGAACGCTGTTCCAGAAGCAGCATGCGGTTCCCCTTATGCGGGGGCTTGACATGGATGCTTCCTCCTCTCTGCACATCCCCTGCCCCATAAAACACCTCACTAACCACCGTGCTGTCTCCCCGGGCAGTCAGGACCAGCCCGCGATCTGCATGATGAAGGCCATCCTGCCCCTCCAGCTGAAATACAGGCACCTGTGCCTCCAGCTGATGATAAGCCCTGAAATCCGATTTCGTCAGCCTTGAAGCTGCTCCCGTAATGCCGGAGCTAGAACGCTTCACCCACAGCACGGCTGTACTTTGCGCCGGAAGGATCACCTTGGCGTCGATGTCTTCGCCGCTTCTAACAGACAGCTCTGTTGAGTATGCCCCGAACACATAATAAAGAGCATATCGCTCATTGAAATCAACCGCTTCTTCCGACATGTTCACAATCTCCACGAATTCAAATAAATCAGCCCCGCCCGCGCCTTCAAACACACCATGGTGAGAGCGGTCATCAGGATATACCTCCGTAATATATACCGGCACGGCTGTAACAGAGCTTGCGGTAAGCTCCCGCGGAAGCTGGGGCTCCGCTTCCGCTGCCCACAAAATACCCTGAAACAGGAGGAGGCCCAATACACTGAGAAGTCCAAGTGTGCGCGCTCCTATTTTTCTGTCCAGCAAATACGTCGCCTCCTGTCATCCTTTCGTTTCTACCAGTTAACAGGACGAAGATGAGGTGTGTGTTAATTCTGATGGCGATCTGTATGAAGCTTTTGACAGGAAAGGCACCGGCGTTCTGGATCCCTCTCTCGTACGGCTTTGCCCTTGAAGCGGGTCTTCGTTTACAATAGAACCTGGACAAGACTGAATAAGCGGAGGCGTAACCTATGCTGTTTATTGATAATCAAGGAATCCATGATCCCGCCATCAATCTGGCGATTGAGGAATATGCGCTGAAGCATCTTCCTATGGACGACAGCTATCTTCTGTTTTACATCAACCAGCCATCTATCATTATCGGCAAGCATCAGAATACGATTGAAGAGATTAACCAGGAATACATCCGCGATCACCGGATTCAGGTCGTACGGCGTCTGTCCGGCGGCGGAGCAGTCTACCATGACCTGGGCAATCTGAACTTCAGCTTTATTACGAGGGATGACAGACAATCTTTCCACAACTTTTTGAAGTTCACACAGCCGGTCATTGATTTTCTGCAAAAAATGGGCGTTCCTGCCGAGCTTAGCGGCCGTAACGATCTGCAGGTCGGGGAGAAGAAAATTTCTGGCAACGCCCAGTTCTCCACGCGCGGCCGTATGTTCAGCCACGGCACCTTGATGTATGACTTGAACCTAGATGACGTGCAGGCCTCCCTGAATGCTAATCCGGAAAAGTTCAAATCCAAGAGCACCAAGTCGGTCCGCAGCCGTGTAGCCAACATTAAAGAACTGCTTGGAACGGATATGACCATTGAGCAATTCCGGGCAGAGCTGCTGCGCTCGATCTTCGGCATGGAACCGGACCAGGTTCCGCAATATGTGCTGCAGGAGAAGGACTGGGACATGATCCATCAGATCTCCAGGGAACGGTATCAGAGCTGGGACTGGAATTACGGACAGTCGCCAGAGTCTAATGTGAAGCATGCCCGCAAGTTTCCCGTAGGCATCATTGACATTCGGATGAATATTAAAGACGGACATATTGCGGAGATCAAGATTTACGGCGATTTCTTTGGTGTCGGGGATGTTGCAGACATCGAGGATGCACTCCGGGGCAAACGGTATGAAGAGAATCAAATCAGAGAAGCCCTCTCTCCCTTTAACGTCAAGCACTACTTCGGGAACCTCGCTCAGGAAGACCTGATTGGGCTGATTTTTCTGGAGGAATAACAGATAGATCCTGCAACAGACTACAATAGGCTGCCCCGGAACCAACATTCCGTGAGGCAGCCTATTATGTCTTTAGTACCCATGTGGGCACGGATTGCAGCATGCTGAAGGGCAGATTAAGCGATGAATACATACCATAACAGGACAAAGGTCAGAATCATGCATATATTCTCCACCATATTGCCCCATTTCGTTCCTGTACTCATCAGCTTCAGCTTCAGCCTTAGCTTCAGCGGCGGCAGGGGGCGAATCCCCCGATTCGTCAGGGTATCTGCGGCCAGATGCAGGGCATAGGACAAGGCGCCGGCGACCCAGAGGCTGGTTCCATGCTCCGCATTCTGAGCTGCAAAATACAGCAATGCTCCCCAGCCTGCAACAGCGTACAGGCTATGTGTCAGTCCCCGGTGCGAGACTAGTGAGCTGATCATCAGCACACAGCCGGCAATCAGGTTCCACGGGTTGAAGAACTGACCAAATTGCACCAGCCCCAATCCGATCATAAACATGACAATATGGCGAAGCGTTCGGCCCGGTAAAAAGGATACGACCGCAATCAGGCCTCCCAGCGCCAAATTCCAGGGAGAGAAGGCAGCTCCGTAAAAATAAATAAACGCCGCTCCGGCAATCAGCACCAGCTGCAGCACACGCAGCAGCCCTGTAGGGATGGCCGTGCGGACCAGGATCGAATTCGGTTCATCAATATCCGGCAGCAGTGAGCTCACCACGGCTACCGCCGCCGCGGGGAGCGTGACGGGAATACCGGCCAGCCCCATTACAGAGAGGGTGACTCCGGTGCTGATGACCAAGTGGGCTCTTCCCATCATAGCTATAAATTCCTTTCCTTACCGTGCAGTCTTTCGTACAGCATATATGAGAATATACGTTCGATTTTATTAGTATAGCAATCGGCGCGCCTATTTGTCTACCCTTGTCCTGCGTAAGAGAATGGGATACAATTTGATCAAATTGTGTGCTTAGAGAATACTACGTGGATAGGAGTACACATTGCCAGATCAAGAGAGGAGCAATCATAATGACGCAGTACAAATTAATAGCTATTGATATTGACGATACACTGATTAATGATGAGAAGGAGGTTACCCCCGGAGTTCAGCAGGCTTTGGAGCAGGCTGTAGCCAAGGATGTTGTCGTGACCCTGGCCACCGGACGGGCTTATGCCTCCGCACAAAAGATTGCCCGCCAAACCGGGCTAAACGTTCCGATCATTACATACCAGGGTGCGCTGATTAAGAACCTGCTGGATGAAAAGGTCCTGTATGAGCGATTCGTTCCGATGGACGCGGCTCGCAAGCTGTTTGACTATTGCCTGGAGCATGATCTGCATCTGCAGACTTATATTGATGACAAGCTCTATGCCCGGGAGGAGAATCAGAAGCTTATTGACTACTGCGCCTTGAACAAGACTCCTTATTACGTAGAGCCTGACTTTGCCAAGATGATTAATCAGCCGACACCCAAAATGCTCATTATTGACGAGCCAGACTATTTGGATGAGCTGATCCCGATCTTTCAGGAGCTGGTCGGCGACCAGATGCATATTACGAAATCAAAGCCTCACTTCCTGGAGTTCATGCATAAAGAGGGCACCAAGGGCCATGCGTTAACGTTCCTGGCAGACCACTTCGGCTGCAAGCTGGAGGAGACCATTGCCATCGGCGATTCCTGGAATGACCATGAAATGCTGGAATGCGCTGGACTAGGGGTTGCTATGGGCAATGCTATTCAGCCTTTGAAGGATATCGCAGACTATGTAACAGCCAGCAACAATGAGGATGGCGTCAAGCAGGTCATCGAGCAGTTTGTCCTGAATCAAGACTGATCCTGACTCACAGATAGACCACAGCCAAGAAGCCCCGCGGCAGCCATTGCCGAACGGGGCTTTTGGAGCTGTGCTGCGGGGAGAAGCCTTTGGGCATCACGCTTGGCACAATACTATGGCGCTGCATACATTTACTGCATGATGGTTTACCCCTCAGCCTTGCCTAATGCGACCTCCATGCCGGTATGTGCCAGCAGCACACCGGCCGGAAGCGCCGGCAGACAGGTGACATCTACGTCATGGGACATATGGGTATAAATCGCTTGCTTGGGAGACACCTCTTCCAGCAGCACGGCAGCCTCCTCCATATCATAGACCGAGCGGGTGCTTCGCTCTGCCCTTTCCTGGACAAAGCTTGTCCCGAGCACCAGCAGATCCAGCCCGTGGAGAGGCTTCTTCTCCTGCTTCTTCAGATGGATGGAGTCCGAGTTATATACCCATGCATAGCCGTCTTTTTCCAACCGATATGCATAGGAATAGCCATTCTTCCCGTGATTTACCCTCCAGCCCTGGATGCTCCAGCCCGCCAGAGTGCAGCCGTCGTCTGTCTGAATCATGCTCAGGTGGTTGGACAGCCAGGGATACTGACTTTGAATAACGTCCAGAACCTCCCGGGGAGCATGCAGTCTTCCCTTGTGTCCCAGCCACCGGCAGGCATCCGCCCACTCCGGCAGTCCGGCAATATGATCGAAATGGGCATGCGTCACCAGCACGTCCTGGACCTGACGGATGTCCAACCGCTCCATCATCACACGCCAGTCGGGGCCGCAGTCGATCAGGAAGAACTGCTCTCCGCTGCTTACCATGGCCGAGGACCGGAACCGGCGATTTCTGCCTTCTGCCCTGGCTTCCATACAGACCGTACAGCTGCAATAGACACGCGGGACCCCCATGGCGTCACCTGTCCCCAGAAACGTTAATGTATCCAACACCTTCACCTCTTGTTTGTCATCACCGTTGAAATTACTTCATAGAAAAAAGCCGCCCGGCACATACACCGAACGGCTGAAGCCTGTCGTTAGTCATCATTTTCCCCTCAAGAATAACAGAACGGATATGTATCCGCAACCTTCTGTTTGAAGATTCTAGATTCCTGCTAACACCTGATACCAGATGCCACGCTTGGAATACAGCTTCTCCCGGACATGATCCCACCCGCCTAAGTCCTCAATGCGAAACAGTCCTGTCGGCTTCGCAAATTGCTGCTGTGTCTGATCCCAGGTCTTCGGATTAACGGGGCGGAAGCCGTGCTTGACGAACGTCTCCTGCGCGGCCGGAGCGTGAAGATAGCTGACGAACGCCTCTGCCAGATCTGTTGTGCCCCGCTCCTGCGCATACTTTTGGACGACGGCAGCCGGATTCTCAATCAGGATCGTGTCCTCTGGTACAACAATGTCGTAAGGGACACCCTTGGCAACCCGGGCCAACAGCTCGTTCTCGTAGGTGACGATGACGTCCCCAACCCCGTATTCGAAGGCCGCCATAGAGGCGCGTCCGCTTTTGTCCAGGGACTCGATATTATGATGCACCTGCTTCAGGAATTGCTTGGCTGCAGCCTCCGGATCCGGATGCCCTTCAGCCTCAGCCTTCCGCAGCCCAGCTCCGTAAATCGCATTAATGTCCCACTGCGCCCCCCCTGAGGTCTTCGGATTGGGGTACAGCACCCGGACATCGTCCAGGGTCAGATCCTCAAAATCCTGAATTCCCTTGGGATTGCCTTCCCGCGTGCCCAGCACGACGATCGAGCGGGTGATCATCCCCCCTGCAGGCTGCTTCTTCCAGTCCGGGCTGACATGACCTGATCTCACCAGCTTATCCATATCCCCCTCCAGCGCCAGCAGTGTGACATCTGCCTCAAATCCGCCGGCAATCGAGCGCGCCTGAGTCCCGGAAGCTTCATAGGATTCCTGAAAAACAATTCTTTCTCCCGTTTGCTGCAGCCAATGCTCCTGAAATGCCGGGAGAAGCTCGCCCATTGCATCCTTTACAACACTGTACGCGCCTATTACGAGTGTCCGCTCCCCCGGTGCTGCAGCGGCAGTCAGATCAGCCTCGTCCCCGTCTGCCGGACTGAAGCAGCCGGTCAGCAGCGTCAATCCCAGCCATATCGCCAGCATCCCCGTCCCGCTCCGCTTTGTGTGCTTTTTCAAACGATATACCTCCTCACTCGGCTGCTTGCTAAATCATAATCGGCATCGGATCAACCTTCAGCCGGTTCTCTTCAATCCAGCTGTTTTCCTCATTAAAGAGGTATGCGCGATGAATCAAAACTCTAATCTCCTGGCCCGGCCGCAGCGTTTCCTTCTCCAAAGAGCGGTAGGTGACAAGCTTCTGTCCTTTAACCTCTACCTCCACCAGCCATTCACTGCCCCGGAAGTGAAGATGCCGCACTATGCCCTGTTCAGTAGCTGAAAGGATCGGAAAGTCAGTATGTTCCCCCAGCTCGATATATTCCGGACGGATTAATGCGCGTGTAGGACCCAAATGGTTGAATCCATCAAAGCCTTTCAGCAGCGACGCCTCCTCCACCATGGTGGATTCCCCGATAAAGGAAGCGACAAACGGTGTTCGAGGCTCCTTATAAATGTCCCACGGCGTTCCCTTCTGCTCGACTCTTCCTTGCTGGATAATCATAATTTCATCTGCCACCTCAATCGCCTCATCCTGGTCGTGCGTCACGAAAATGGAGGTGATCCCCACTCGCTCAATCAGCTCCCGCAGCCAGGATCGCAGCTCCTGCCGGATTTTCGCATCAATGGCGGCAAAAGGCTCATCCAGCAGCAGCAGCTGCGGCTCTGGTGCGAGTGCACGGGCAAAGGCTACACGCTGCCGCTGTCCTCCGGAGAGCTGGTGCGGATAGCGCTGCTCAAATCCTTTCAGGCCTGTCAGCTCCACCAGCTCCATGACCTTGCTCTGGATCGCGGATTTAGAGGCTTTTTTGACCCGCAGGCCGAATGCAATATTATCAAACACGGTCATGTGCTTGAACAGAGCATAGTTCTGAAATACAAAGCCGATGCCCCGCTCCTGCGGCGGCAAGTCGTTGACTACGCGCCCGTGAAAGGAGATCTCCCCGCGGTCCGGCGTTTCCAGGCCTGCGAGCATGCGAAGAATGGAGGTTTTTCCGCCACCGCTCGGGCCCAGCAGACCGATTAAATGACCCTTCTCAATCTGAAAGCTGACGTCCTTGACAGCATGAAATTGGCCAAAATGCTTATCAAGCTTTGAGACCTGGATATGCATATCAGTGCACTTCCTTTCTTTTTTTCACCCATTCCATCAACAGCAGCAGTCCCGCTGAGAAGGCAGCCAGCACGAGTGCAACTCCGCTCGCCGCGGCAACATTGAAATTCTCGACATCCTGATACACCAATGTTGTGGCCGTCTGTGTCTTGTTCATAATGTTGCCGGATACGACCAGCACCGCTCCAAACTCTCCCAGCGATCTTGCCACTGTCAGCACCATCCCGTACACGACCGCCCAGCGAATCATTGGCCACGTAATTTGGCGAAACGTCAGCCAGCTGTAGGCCCCCAGCGTAGCAGCGGCCTGCTCCTGGTCGGTTCCGATCTCCTGCAGTACCGGCATCACTTCACGAACCATAAGTGGAAACGTCACAAACAGCGTAGCGATAATCATCCCGGGGAACGCATAGACCACCTGAAAGCCCGTACCCTCCAGAAATACGCCGATGATGCTGTCCGGACCCAGCAGAAGCACAATCATAAGACCGCCAATCACAGGAGACACCGCGTAAGGAAGGTCTACAATGCTGTTCAGGAGACTTTTGATTTTGTCGGACAGCCAGCTGGCTCTGACGAGATACAAAGCCATCATAATGCCAAAGAGTGCATTAAGCAGTGTGACAACAACCACAATCGCCCCGGTCATCATGAGAGCATGCAGCGCTTCCGGCCGTCCTAACGCCCGGCTCAGCCCTGCCCAGCCTCCGCTGAAGGCACTGCCTGCAATTTTGTACAATGGCGCTGCAAGCAGAACCAGAAATACGGCATAGGTCAGTCCGATCCACAATTTTCTCATGACCGCCCTCCCCGGCGCTGTACCCGGTTCATCAGCCAGAGCACGCTAAAGGACAAGGTCAGCAGCACAACGGAAACCGCAGCCGCCCCTACCGGATTGTCGCTTTCCACCT
This sequence comes from Paenibacillus sp. JSM ZJ436, assembly GCF_044383795.1. Classification (NCBI taxonomy): domain Bacteria; kingdom Bacillati; phylum Bacillota; class Bacilli; order Caryophanales; family Paenibacillaceae; genus Paenibacillus; species Paenibacillus sp. JSM ZJ436. Next base: position 66,853 of record NZ_JBISEO010000003.1, on the reverse strand, counting down.
CACCGTAGATGAATACAGAAGCGACGAGCGTCCGCCCGGGAATGTTCCCGGCGATCAGGACGACCGCGCCAAATTCCGCCAGAGCCCTGGAGAATGCCAGCATCCCGCCGCTCATAATGCCTGGAAGCATGGAAGGCAGAATCACTTGAAAAAAGGTACGTGACCGCGAAGCACCGAGCGTATATGCCGCCTCCTCCTGCGAGGATTCCAGCTCCTCCAGCAGCGGCTGAACCGCCCGGATGACAAAAGGAAACGTAACGAACACCATAGCGATCACAATAGCCGGCTGATGAAATACAATTGAAAATCCAGCCGCCTCAGCGGCGCTACCCAGCCAGCTCCCTGGTCCCAGCAGCAGCAGAATCATCAATCCTCCCACCGCCGTAGGAAGGGCAAATGGCAGATCCACGAGGCTGTTCAGCACAGCTCTGCCGGGGAAACGGTAGCGGGTCAGCACCCATGCCACCATCGTGCCCGCCAGCACATTGATGAAGGCTGCAAGCAAGCCCAGCTTCAGGGTGAGCAGCACCGCCTTCCAAGCAATGGGATCCAGCAGGCTAGCCGCAAACTCTCCCCAGCCTGCGGAGAAGGCCTGCACATACACTCCACAGATCGGCAGCACAATTAAAATCAAGAAATAAAGCAGTATCGTACTCCGAAATCCCCATGTCCAGCCGTGCTGGCGTAATCCTGCCGTCATCTGTCAGCCCCCTCAACCCGAATCCATTCAGTAACCTGCTTACGTCCGGGATTTAAATTTTACATTTCCTATGAGTATACTTGGTTTAATATTTTACACTTTACCAAAAGAGAATCCTCACCGTCAATCCATCTTCTGTAATTTATAGGGTAAAATATATTCATCATGGAATAAGGAGCTGTTGTTATTTATGCTGTATCCTGTAAAGCTGTCTACGACACAACGAGATGAACTGAGAGACATTACCCGCGAGGTGGCTGCCCGGGTTCAACAAAGCGGAGTACAGAGCGGCACGGTCCTCGTCTATTGCCCTCATACCACCGCGGGCATTGCCATTAATGAAAATGCCGATCCCGATGTCAAAAAGGATGTACTGATGCGCCTGGACGAAGTATATCCGTGGGAGCACCCTCAATATCGCCACGTAGAGGGCAATACAGCCTCCCACCTGAAGTCGATAACCTGCGGGCCTTCCCAGCAGCTGATTATTGAAGGCGGGCGCCTGCTGCTGGGGCGCTGGCAGGGCATTTACTTTTGTGATTTTGACGGCCCTCGAAGCCGGGAGTATTATGTGAAAATTATGCAGGGCTAGGGATAACGAAGACCCGATTCATTCCAGCACAAAAAGGGACATGTTTCTATCAAAATGAGAAACATGTCCCTTTTACGTTATAATGTGACGTTTCAACGCTACAACGATGCAATAGGGTGAAGCGTGAGGATGCCAAAGCTGCGCCTCCTGCAATCTGCAGGGGGTGTCAATCCATTTCCTAAACCTTTGTATAAAAGCTGCGACACAAGGTTTTTACATGAGCTACGGCAGCCGGCTTGATCTCGTCAAAGCTAACCCGGTCCTGAATATAAAAGGATATAAAGCCATGCATCCCGAGAAACAGCGACAGCGGCAGATGATGCCTCTCTTCGTCGCTGCAGGCATCCTCCAGCAGATGCTTGCGCACCAGGGAAGAGAACATATCGAAGCAGCGGCTCTGCTCCGAACGACAGTACGCCAGCAGCTCTTCATCCCGAATCATGAACATAATTTCGTATTGATACGGATGATCCAGTCCAAAGCGGACAAACTCGAGCAGCAGCTGCTCGATCTTTGAATGGCCATCCCCGGATGCCCGGCCTGACACCTCATTCATCAGGATGGCCAAATCGTTGAAGTCTTTCATGACAATGGCGTAGAAAAGCTCCGCCTTCTCTTTGAAGTGATAGTATAAGGACCCATGGCTGTAACCCAGGTGCTGTCCAATGCTGCGCATCGAAATCGCCCTGTACCCCTTGGTAATAAACAAATGCCTGGCCGCTTCCAAAATACGCTCCCTCGACAACTCGCGTTCTACCGCTCTTCTTGCCATATCATTTATTCCCCTTCAATAAAAAAAATCGACGCTCCCTCCGAGATCACGGACTGTCCTTGTGTCAAATCCACCATCCACGCCTGGAAGGCCTCGCTCTCACCGACTACCGGCAGACAGGTTAACGTTACCTTATCCGCAAACACCGTTTCCCCCAAACGGACATTGCGGCTGCGAAGCTCATTCTCTACCTTACCCAGCCAGGTATAATCCAGCTCGACAATAACCTCCCGGTGCAGCACACGCCTAATGACCTCCCCGGCTTCCAGAGCCGCTACAGCTCCATCCGTATAAGCGCGGATCAGTCCGCCGGCCCCCAGCATAATCCCTCCGAAGTATCGGGTAACGACGACGGCCACGTTCTTCAGGCCTTGGTTGCGGATGACCTCGAGGATCGGCTTACCAGCCGTTCCGCTCGGCTCCCCGTCATCAGACTGCTTCTGGATTTCATCCCGCTCTCCGATGACATAAGCTGAACAATTATGCGTGGCATTCCAATGCTGCTTCTTGATGTCTTCAATGAATGCGGCAGCCTCCTCTTCCGATTCTACCGGCTTGCAATGGCCGATAAACCGGGATTTGCGGATCACAATTTCCTTGGACCCGGCTGCACGCACCGTTTTGTAGGCTTCCAGCATCTTCTGATTACCACCCCTTATGCGAGAAGAAAGCAGTCCTTAGGCCATAACAAGGCCGCAGGGACTGCTTTCATCAGCTGTTCTGTCCCCATGATGACGGGATTGCTGAAAGGGTACCTAGAGTGAGGTCCCGTCATCATGAAGGTGTTTATTCGGAAAGTCTGGCTTCCAATTCGGCTTTCTCTTTCTCGTAACCCGGCTTGCCGAGCAGAGCGAACATATTCTTCTTGTACGCTTCCACGCCCGGCTGGTCAAACGGGTTCACACCCAACAGATAACCGCTGATTCCGCAGGCCTTTTCGAAAAAGTATACCAGATATCCGAAGGAATAGGGAGTGAAATCTGGAATTGTCACAATCAAATTTGGAACCTGGCCATCGGTATGCGCCAGCATCGTGCCCTGGAACGCTTTTTTGTTGACGAAATCAAGCGTTTTGCCGCTCAGGAAGTTCAGTCCGTCCAGATCATCCGGATCGGATTCAATCGTAATATGGTCTGCTACATTCTCGACCTGAAGCACCGTTTCGAAAATGTTCCGGCTGCCTTCCTGGATAAATTGTCCCATGGAATGCAAATCGGTCGAGAAATCGACGGAAGCCGGGTAAATGCCCTTATAATCCTTGCCTTCGCTCTCGCCGTACAGCTGCTTCCACCACTCCGACACGAAATGCAGGGAGGGCTCGTAGTTCACGAGAATTTCGATGCCTTTGCCTTTACGGTACAGGGCGTTGCGGACCGCCGCGTATTGATACGCTTCGTTCTCCGCCACGTTCGGGCTGCTGTATTCCTTGGAGGCGTCAGCTGCACCCTGCATCATTTCTTCAATGTTAATGCCAGCTGCAGCAATTGGAAGAAGTCCGACCGCGGTCAGAACGGAATAGCGTCCGCCTACGTCATCCGGGATAATGAAGGATTCGTAGCCTTCTTCAGTGGCCAGCTTCTTGAGTGCCCCCTTCTCCTGGTCCGTTGTCGCGTAGATCCGCTTGCGCGCTTCTTCCTTGCCGTATTTCTTCTCCAGCTCTGCGCGGAAGATACGGAAAGCGATTGCCGGCTCTGTCGTCGTGCCGGATTTGGAAATCACATTGACGGAGAAATCCTTGCCTTCAATCAGCTGCAGCAGGTGCGTTACATACGTGGAGCTGATGTTGTTGCCGGCAAAATAAATTTCCGGTGTCTTGCGCTGATCCTTCGACAGCTCATTATAGAAGCTGTGGGACAGCATCTCAATCGCTGCACGCGCGCCCAGGTAAGAGCCCCCGATGCCGATAACGATCAGGACATCGGAGTCCTGCTTGATCTTGTCCGCTGCCTGCTGGATGCGGCTGAACTCTTCCTTGTCATATTGGGTCGGGAGGTCAATCCAGCCCAAGTAATCGGAGCCTGCGCCAGTGCCATTATGTAATTGCTCGTGGGCCGTACGGATCGGCTCGGCAAAATAATCAATTTCGTGCTGGTTTACAAAAGTCAGGGCCTTGCTGTAGTCAAACTTGATTTTTTTCGACATGGTATAGACAGCCTCCTGTTTTCATAGTCATCATTGGCATTTCTGTTCCATTACCATACTTCAATTGACGCCCCGGTTCAAGCTGGAGCGGGTGGTGCAGGTGGTGCTGGTGATGCTGGTGGTACGGGTGGTGCGGGTGGTGCGGGTGGTGCAGGGCGATGAGGGCAGGCCTCATCTGACTGTTAGCTAGACTTATGCAGACGGGTAAGAGCAGCAGTAATCGGTTACTTTGCGGATCTCCAGCTTGAAGGAGGCCTTCGCAGGTACGTGAAAAGTGGCTTGGCCTTGTATTTCCATCCAGCTCTCTTCACCTGGAAGCAGCACCTTCAAATCACCTGACAGGATCTCCATAATTTCCGGTCCATCTGTCCCGAATTCATAGCTTCCCGGGAGCATGATACCCAAGGTAACCTTCTCCCCATTTTCCAAGATCACCGTGCGGCTGGTCACTTGACCGTCATAGTAAATATTAGCTTCCTTCTGAACTGAAACCTGATTGAATTGAGACATGTGCGGCTTCCCCTCTCGCTATATAGATAGGTCGGCACCCGCAGTGATAGAGCAAGAGCAGGTGCCGACCTTGATAATCATGATGTCAATCTGAACAGTGAAGCTTACAGCAGGGCTTTGATGCGGCTAACGACATTCTCGACTGTGAAGCCATATTCAGCAATGACGCGGTCTCCCGGAGCGGATGCGCCAAAAGTGCTGATGCCAAGAATATCGCCCTGATCGCCAACATAACGCTCCCATCCAAATGGATGAGCCATTTCGATGGCCAGACGGGCTTTCACCTCTGGAAGCAGGACAGAATCCTTATATGCCTGATCCTGAGCATCGAACAAATCCCAGCTTGGCATGCTGATGACACGGACCTGAATACCATCCTGTGCCAATGCTTCCTGAGCCTTGACCGCCAGCTGTACTTCGGAGCCGGTAGCGATGATTTGAGCCTGTGCTTTCCCTTCCTTGGCATCGGAAATCACATAAGCACCGCGTTTGATCCCTTCACGCGCCTGATCTACGGCGCCTTCAAGCACTGGAAGATTCTGGCGAGTGAGCACCAAAGCAACCGGACGATCCTGATTCTCCATAGAATATGCCCAGGCTGCGGAGGTTTCGTTAGCGTCCGCCGGACGGATTACCGTAAGGCCCGGAATAATACGCAGGGAAGCCAGCTGCTCAATCGGCTCATGCGTAGGTCCATCTTCACCAACAGCGATACTGTCATGCGTCAGCACATAGGTCACTGGAAGCTTCATAATAGCAGCCAGGCGAATTGCCGGACGCAGGTAGTCCGTAAATACAAAGAACGTACCTCCAAATACCTTGAGACCGCCGTGCAGGGCAATTCCGTTGTTGGCTGCTGCCATTGCGAACTCACGTACACCGTAGTAAACATTACGGCCTTCATAGCTGTTCGCTGTAAAGTTACTCAGATCGTTCAGATGCGTCATCGTGGAGCTCTCCAGGTCAGCCGAGCCGCCCAGCAGCTGCGGAATTCCGCCTGTCAAGCCGTTCAAGGCTTTACCGGAAGCAATACGGGTAGAAACAGCTTTGTCCTCCGCAGTGTACTTCGGAAGGTCCTGATCCCAGCCCTCGTTCAGCTTTCCGGATACTGCAGCTTCAAATTGAGCCGCAAGCTCAGGATAAGCTGCCTTGTACTGCTCAAACTTGTCTTCCCATGCCTTGAAAGCTGCAATGCCGCGTTCCTTCACTTCGGCAAAATGAGCTGCAACCTCTTCAGGAACATAGAAGTCCTCTTCGGAAACCCAGTTATAGAATTCCTTCGTCAGCTTGGTCTCTTCTGCACCCAGTGGAGAGCCGTGTGTACCGCCATGACCGCCTTTGCCCTGCTTGTTCGGGCTGCCATAGCCAATCACCGTCTTTACCTCGATCAGTGTCGGACGCTGCGAGTCGGCCTGAGCTTCCTTGATCGCCTGCTCGATTGCAGCCAGATCATTACCGTCCTCTACGCGCAGCACCTGCCAGCCGTAAGCTTCGAAGCGCTGTGCTGCATTTTCCGAGAAGGACAGGTTCAGCTCGCCATCCAAGGAAATGTCATTGGAATCATACAGCATGATCAGCTTGCCCAGCTTCAAATGTCCCGCCAGAGAAGCCGCTTCAGCGGAAACGCCCTCCATCAGGTCGCCATCGCCGCAAATCGCGTACGTATAGTGATCCATGACGTTGAAATCCTCTTTATTGTAAACAGCACTCATGTGCGCTTCTGCCATCGCCATACCGACAGCCATGCCTACCCCTTGTCCCAGCGGACCGGTTGTCGCGTCAACACCTGCAGTGTGGCCGAATTCCGGATGTCCCGGAGTTTTGCTACCCCACTGACGGAACTGCTTCAAATCCTCGATCGACAGATCATAGCCGCTCAGGTGCAGCAAGCTGTACAGCAGCATCGAGCCGTGTCCGGCAGACAGCACAAAACGGTCGCGGTTGATCCAAGAAGGCTGGTCCGGGTTGTGATTCATCGTCTTCGCAAACAGCTGATAGCCCATGGGTGCAGACCCCATTGGCATGCCGGGATGTCCGGATTTTGCTTTCTCGATCGCGTCAATCGAGAGTGTCCGGATTGTAGCGATGGACAGATTGTCAATCGTCTGATTACTTGTCATAAAAAAATCCTCCTCAGGTTCAGTGCTTGATTCAAGCGTTCTTGGGTCTTCAACCTGGAGCTTATCCAGGTCAGAGGGCAATTAGGTAAGTTGAAATTATCAATTTGACTCTTATTGTATCACCTGATGCGTTTCTTTGCTATACGGGAATTCATGTTCATGTGTTTTCATTTTAGCTCTGCTCGTTTTCATTTTATATGGACCCGGCATTTTATATGGACCCGGCATCCTGAGCTGATCCTCGGCTATTGTGGCGATTTCATTCCATGTCTCTCTGAGTAACATCCACGCATTGCTTCTGCAGCCAAAGCCCTTCAGCATTATGCCCTCTCTACGAGGGCTATAACCTCATCAACGGCTATTGAAGCAGCAAGCTGGAAGGTTAGAAAAAGTAGATGAGGAGCGGGGAGCTCCAAGCTAGATACACATGGCAAAGGTTCTCTATGGGATATAAAAAACGACGGTGCCAAGGAATACTCCCTGCACCGCCGATGCTGTATTTGGATCTATTGTTGAGTTGTAGAGTCTGGGACCGCAACAGTTGCGCGGGAGCCGCACCAGCGGTGCATCGTGTTTGGGTTTTGGTGTTCGTTTGCGCTAGAACCGCACCAGCAGCGCAACGAGTTCGGTTTTTGGTGTTCGTTTGCGCGGGAGCCGCACCAGCGGCGCAACGAGTTCGGTTTTTGGTGTTCGTTTGCGCCAGAACCACACCAGCAGCGCAACGAGCTCGGTTTTTGGTGTTCGTTTGTGCCAGAACCACACCAGTGGCGCAACGAGCTCGGTTTTTGGTGTTCGTTTGCGCTGGAACCGCCTTAGCGGCGCAACGAGCTCGGTTTTTGGTGTTCGTTTGTGCCAGAGCCACACCAGCGGCGCAACGAGTTCGGTTTTTGGTGTTCGTTTGCGCTAGCACCGCCTCAGCGGCGCAACGAGTTCGGTTTTTGGTGTTCGTTTGCGCCAGCACCGCCTCAGCGGCGCAACGAGTTCGGGTTTTGGTGTTCGTTTGCGCTAGCACCGCCTCAGCGGCGCAACGAGTTCCTTTTTCGCGTTCACGCGGCGTGACGGCGCTGGGCGCTGACGCTCCTGCAGCACTATTTGCGGCGCGTGCGGCTTTTGGCCTGCAGCAGCCGATCCATGGAAGTGCCGCCTTGCTCCGCCGGCGGCACCCCGCCCTGCCCGGCCGGCTTCGCCCCGGCCGGCGCCGGCTCGCGCAGCGGGGCGTCCCGCCGCTGCGCCGGCACCCCCGGCGCGGCTGCACTGCCGCCGCGCCCCTCCGAGCCCGCATCGCTGCGCGCGGGCTCGGCGGCGGGACCGGGCGGCTTCATGCCGCCGCTCCGGCTCCCGCCGTAAAAGCTGGCTGCGCGTGCCTTGCGCGCAGCCAACCGCCCGAGGCCGGGGTCCCGCCCGGCCTCAGCGGCAGCGGCAGGCTGGCGGCGCAGCGGCCGCGCCAGCCAGGCGCCGATGGCGGCCCATGGCAGAGCCAGGCGCCGCACGGCGATATCGGCGACCCACAGAAGCAGGGCCGCCGCCAGCAGCGGGTAGCTCCAATCATGGAGCACCTGCCGCGAAACCGCTTCGCGGTCAAACACCGCGGCCGGCTCCTCCCACTTAAGCACCCGGCCTCCCGTCAGCTCGGCCAGCTGCTGGAGTGCCTCTGCCCCGCCGCCCGTGGAGATCTTGTACTCCGGCGAATACGGGACGACGAATCCCGTGCCTGCCGCTGCCTGAACAGGCGTATCCCCGCTGTCATCCGACAGCGATAGCAGAAATGCACCCGGCTTGGAGATGTCCAGTTGACCTGTATAGCGACCAGGGGCCTCTTGAACCAGCTCGACCTGCTGCTCCTGCCCCTCTTCTCCGGTAATCATCGCAGACAGCTTCTCCGGAGCGCTGCTGCCATCTGTCGTAATCTGCAAATTCACCCGGCTGCCTGCAACCTCCGCGCTCACTTCATAAGGGGACGCCTCAAATTGCGGAAACGTCCATTTCACAAGCTCGGTCAGCGTGTCTGCAAATTTCGGCCACGAGACCCACGCCTTCGACCACTTTCCGCTCAGATCACTGCTCCAGGCCACCGTTCGTCCCGACCCATATTGCCAGCGGGCCAGAATCGGGTCCGGCTCCGGGCTCGACAGCACCACCTGGGCCGTCGATTTCGGCGTCGTTGCGACATAACCAAGCAGTCCGGGAACGCCCTCCGCGAATAACGGTCCCCAGTCGCCCGCATTTTGTACAGCTGGAATAAACGGCTTATCCACGATATAGGACTTGGCCAGCAAAACAGCCTCCCGGCTGAATATGGCCGGAAGCGTTGTTTCATCTTCTACGAAGTAGTAACGGCCCTTCGCAGCCTCTGCCAAGGATTGCAGCAGCACCTGATCGGAATCCATGCCGACAGCTACGGAGGACATCGTAATCTTCTCCTCCACCATCTGATCCGTCAGCTCGCTGTAGTTGCTCCCCAGCGCCGACTGTCCATCTGTCATCAGAATCAGGTGCCTGCGCTGCGTGGTAATGTCCAGCATTTGCTCAAGCGCATCGGCGACAGCGGGATAAATGTTCGTTCCCCCGCTGCTTTGGATTCCCTGGATTGCCTCCAGTACCTCCTTCTTATCTCCCAGCTCCCGGGGCTCCACAACCCACCAGGGCCTGTCGTCAAAAGCAACCACCCCCACGGTATCCTTCGCCCGCAGCAGCTCGACCGTCCGCATCGCCGATTCCTTCACCAGCTCCATCTTGGCGCCGGACATACTGCCAGAGCGGTCAATGACCAGAATCAGGCCGAGGGACGGGATTTCCCGCTTGCCCTCCAGCTCCATGGACACAGGCAGCGCTTTTTCGATCGGGGTCTTGAAATAACCGCCCATGCCGAAGCTGTCTTCGCCGCCGACCATCATAAACCCGGTGCCAAAGCTTCGCACGGACTGCTCAATCATCTCCATCTGCCGCCCCCCGACCCGGCTGCCAGACACATTATTAAAAATAATACTGTCATACGCCGCATACTTCGCCGCTTCCAGCGGAAGCAGCTCCGGTGGAATGACTTCGACAGCAATCATACCTGAGTCCAGTGCAGCCTTGATGTTCCCTGAGCTGCCTTCCTCTCCTTCTACAATAAGCACCCGCGGCGGTCCGTCTACCCGGGTAAAATCAGCTGCTGCATTGTTGGCAGAGGATGTGTCTCCATCCATAAAAATCTCCGCCCGATACCGGTGCAGCCCTGGAGACTTGGCCAATCCTTGTACAGCATACCGGTTCTCACCCTTGCTGACCTCAATTATTTGCCGCCCAATCTCCCGGCTGTCCTCATAAATGCGCAGCTCACCGGAAGTATTGTACGTGCTGTTCAGCAGCACCTCCATGGAAAAAGCCTCTCCCTGATACAGCTTGTCCGGCAGCTTCAGCTCCTCAACGGATACATCTTGAATGTCCTGTCCGGGTACCGGCAGTACATCCACGGCAATCCCCCGGTCCTTCAGCAGCCGGCCCATAGAGGCCATGCTGCCTACATTCTCCTCCCCGTCCGAGAGCAGCACAATTCGCGCATCTCCCTTTCCCTCAAATAAATAGGAGGCGAGCTGCAGACCAGACTCCAGGCCCGTGAACGATTCCGCCACGGAAGCATTCAAGGAAGTGCCGCTCCCCTGTGCAGACAGCTTCTGCTCGACAGCTCCTTCAAGGCCCGTCGAGACCACCGCAATACGGTCCTTTTCTCCTTTCGTCTTCATGGACTCGCCGATCCACTGCTGAAGCCTAGCGGCATCCCCCATGCTGTCAGAACGGTCAGCCACATAAACAACCTGCTTGTCTTGCAGCACCGTAAATCCGTGTAAACCGGATATAGCCAAAACAAGCAGCAGAATAATGACGGTTCTTAGCCCGAAAGCGAGCTTTTTTCGGAAGCCGCTGAGCCGGTAATCTGAACGATAAGCACGGTACAGCAGCACGGCTGCCGGAATGAGCAGCAAGAGCCACCCGGGCTCGTTAAATTGAACGCCCACGCTGATACACCCCCCATTCCAGTGCAATCACGAGTAATGCCAGCAGCGCCAGCCATGGCAGAAGCGATAACCCGGGCAGCGCAGTCGACCGGCGATCTTCTTGATCCTCCCCAGTCTCTGCTGCCGCTGCACCGCTGCCTGCAAGCTGGCTAACGGCGGGGCCGCTCCCTTCTGCCAGATTGCCTTCAAAAGGATCCGGAGCTACAGCCAGCCAGCTGCTTACCGTCTCTCCGGCCGGATTCACCTGCTCAAACCTGTACAGTCCCGGCACATCCGGAACCGTCTGGGCTGCAGATATTCCTTTATCACTCTTTAGCGCCTCTGGCGGAATATATCCACTTTCCTTTACATATCCCTCTGCCGGAAGCCACTGTGCGTTTACGGTATCCAGGGCAACCGGAATATTTACAACCGTCCCTGCGATATATCGTCCGAGGCCGGAAGCGTTATCCGAGGTGATCCACTGCAGGACGTTGCTGACCAGCACCGGGAACTCCGGTGACAGCGGAAGATCACTATCCTGAAGACGAAAATCAAAGGACAGGCGAGGATGCCCGGCTTCTGTTCCGGCATAAATGACCGGTGTACCGCCAACTTTAACAATAGGCTCTCCCCACGACGGCCGTTCCCCGGATACGGAGCCAATGTATACTCCCGACAGACTAAGATAAGCCGTGACCGGATGGCGCTCAATGACGGGCTGACCCTGCGGTCTCGATGTCCCCTTTGCCCCGGTACCCAAGGTCCAGAGCGGAGTCCGGGAGATCAGCTTCTCCCACTCTCCTTGCTGCACCGTCTCTGGCATCGGGCCATCCAGCACAATAAGATCAAATTCCCCTTCCGGCACCGGCAGAGATTTGGAGGCCTGATCCTGTGCCGGATTTCCTTCGCTCTCGGCATCAACATTCACGCGAGTCACTTGAGAGCCGCCCAGCTGCAGCGCTTTCTCCAGAAAGAAGTTCCCTGGCGTCAGCAGCAGCACTCTTGTTTCTGTCCGGTCGTATCCAAAAGCGTAGGCCTCATTATCCGCTTTGTAATGATCTGCACCCGTCAGTGCAAGCCGGTAAACCTCGGCATAGGGAAGACCATCAAATGACAGTGTCTGCCTCTCCCCTTCCGAAGCCGGTACCTCCTGGCTTGCAAGCAGCTTGCCGTCACCATAAAGGCTGACCTCTACCCCCTCCGGCGAACTGGCATTGCTGGTGATCACAGCCACAGCCCTGGAAGAAGCTCCCGGACCGGACGCACCGGAAATACCGAACTGCTCCACAGCGGCATTGACCGGATTTCCACCGCTGATCTTCTCAATGCCGACCGGAACCTCGAAGGCAATCTGAGCTGTATCGTCCTTCCACTGGCCATCTGTAAAAATAACAACCTCCGAGTCTCCATCCTCCCGGGTAAGTGCTGAGGCCAAAGAGAGACTTTCCCGGTAGGAGGCCTGACCGTAGTACGGCTGTAATTGTTCAATAGCCTTCACGACATCTTCCCGGCTGCTTTCACGCGAGAGCAGTGCTGCCGGCCTTGCGCCCACGGCAACAAGCGAAATATCCCGTCCGCGTCCTTCCCGCCCTGTATATTCCACCAGCCGCTCCTTTAACAGCTCCAGCCGGGTCGCACCGCCTGAGGAGGGATCTATCTTCTTTGCAGCATCGCCGGGGGCCTCTGCGCTCATGCTGCCCGAAGTATCCGCGACAATAACAAGGTGCTGACTGCCGCCGCCGGACACCTGCAGGAAAGGCTGCATCAGCGCAAAGACCAGAAGCGCCGCCGCCAGCAGCTGCAGCCAGAGCAGCAGCCGGTTCTGAAGCTTCTGCCAGGGACGATTCGCCTCCAGGTTACGGAGCACCCGATTCCACAGCATATGGCTGGGAACCGGCGTGTCGATATATTTTCGCTTGAACAGGTACATCAGCACAATCGCCGGAAGACTTAATCCGAACCAAAGGCTGAGCCATGATTGTATCCCCACTTGCCTTTCCTCCTCCCATGTAGCAAATAAAGCAAATAACAAGTAATTCTTCGAATTCGTACATTACAATACTGCCCTGCGGCATGCATTTCAGCTCTTGACCAGACCGGCGCCGGCCAGGATGCCAAACACCGCCTCCTGCAGCGGCATATCCTCCGGAATGAGCACGTAGGACATTCCTCTTTCGGCACATACTCTGGCCAGCATCCCCTGATAGCGATCCAGCTCCTCCCGGTATGCTTCCAGCAGCCTTGACGTTACGGCGACCTCCTTGCCTCCGCCTGTCTCCACATCCACAAGGCGAAGATCCCCCGCAAAGCGCGGATCCAGTTCCTCCCGGGACAGCACCTGCACGAGCACGACCTCCTGACCTGCCCCTGCTAGCAACGACAATGAACGGGACAGCTCCTCTTCGCCGCCTTCCAGCCAGCAATCCGAAAAAATCCACGTCATTCCGGGCAGACGGGGCAAAGCACCCGGTACCGATAACGCAGCGGCGAGGCTTCCGTCTCCGCCTAGAGGAGCCTGCTGAAGATGGGAGAACAGCCGGTGGGCAGCCCCTTTGCCCCGCAGCACAGGCAGCCTGGAATCCATTGATTTGCTGTAGCATGCCAGCTGCAGCCGGTCATATGAGGATAGCGCCAAATATCCGATGCTTGCGGCGAGCTGGCGCGCCAGCAGCCATTTGTCGGTTGCCGCTCCGCCCTGGCTTGTGCTCGGTCCGCCTCCTGTGCCAGCTTCCGTGCCTTGAATGCCAGCCATGGAAGCCGAGCAATCCACGTAGATGCTGACCATCAGCTCCTGCTCGTCCATAAATTGTCTGACGAACGCCTTACCGGTCCGGGAATAGACGCCCCAGTCAAACCGGCGCACATCATCGCCCGGCGCATACAGCCGGTAATCCGCAAACTCCAAAGACGAGCCCAGCCTCCGCGAACGCCGCTTGCCCTGAAGGGTCCCTGCCACCCGGGTTCGGGTATTCAGGCTCAGCCGCTCCAGCCGGGTCAGCCATTCCGGTGGCAGCAGATGCTTGGACCCGCTCACACCCCTTTCTCCAGCTGCTCCATAATTTCGCGGATGACGGTATCGGTCGTCACGCCCATCGCCTGGCCTTCAAAGTTCAGGAACAGACGGTGACGCAGCGCCGGCAGCGCACAGGCATTGATATCACCGGTGGACAGATGCATTCGTCCTTTGAAGAGTGCGCGCACCTTGCCGATGGCAATGATGGACTGCACGCCGCGGGGACCCGAGCCATACCGGACATATCTGCGTACTCCCTCCGTTGCTGATGCATCCTCCGGATGAGTCATCATGAGCAGCCGGACTGCATAATCCAGCACTTCATCGGCAACGAGAATTTCCTTCGCCCCTTGTTGAATATCCAGCAGCTCAGCTGCTGTCATTTGCTTCTCCACCCCGATTTCCCGGGAAGACGTTGTTCGCTTTACAATCTCCTTCAGCTCCTCCCTGCTAGGGTAGGAAACCTCAATTTTGAGCAGAAAACGGTCGAGCTGGGCCTCAGGAAGCGGATAGGTCCCTTCATTCTCCAGCGGGTTTTGGGTAGCCAGAACGAAAAAGGGTCTCGGGAGCGTATGCGTCTCACCGCCCACCGTTACCGTCTTCTCCTGCATCGCTTCCAGCAGGGCACTTTGAGTCTTCGGTGTGGCACGGTTAATCTCATCAGCCAGCACGATGCTGCTGAACAGCGGGCCTTTTTGAAATGACATTCCCGTACTGCCCTGCTGTCCGAAGGACAGAATGTTTGTACCCGTAATGTCACTTGGCATCAGATCGGGTGTGAACTGGATTCGAGAAAAGGATAAATCCAGCGCTTTGGAGATCGTGCTGACCAGCATCGTTTTTCCAAGTCCAGGTATCCCCTCCAGCAGCGCATGCCCGCCGGCGAAAATACACCACAGCATTTGCTCTACCACTTCCTCCTGCCCCACAATGACTTGACCAATCTGCTGCCGGAGTCTGGCTATTTGATCGGTCCATTCCTTCGGTTTCATCATAATCTCAGACATACTATGTCCTGCCTTTCTTGATCAGTCTACGGATTCGGATTGATTTGGGTAAAATAGTCCTCGACCAGTCCCTGCATCTGCTCGGGAAGAAGATTGCGCTCCAGCGAGCGCCGCGCCTGTACAGCATAATCCTGATATACTTCCTCATACGGCCTTGACGTCCCTGGCATCGTTGGCGATACGCCGCCCTTTTGAATGTCTCCGCCGGTTCCGTTCAGCTCTCCCTTATCATTCTGCACATTGCCGCTGCCTTCCAGGCCACGGGGAGTCGTGACCAGCTCCCGGCCTCCGCTGCCGAGTCCGGCACCTGGACCTTGGCCGCCTCTTCCACTGCCGGCGCCACCCGTTCCCTGGCCTGTGCCAGTGCCCTGTCCGCCGGCGCCTTCCTGACCAGACCCTTGGCCTTGGCCCGAGCCCTGGCCACCTGTCCCCTGCGCAGCAGCTGAAGAGCCGCTATCCGAGCCGGCCCCTTCGGTCTGCTCTGAAGCTTGCCCTTCAGCGCCACTGCCTTGTGCGAGCGCTTCTGCACTGCCGCCTCGTGCCCAGGAGTCCGATATCTGCATACCGGAAGCCGCCATCTGTTCCGCCAGCTTCAAGCCTTGGGAGGCCACTGCTGAGGCCAGCTCTGATGAAAGGGAAGAGGCCGCTTCAGCAGCATTCTTGCCCTGTGCTGCCTTGGCCAGCTCCTCCGCCAGCTCCTGCAGCGCCTGCTGCTGCTCCTCAGTCAAGCCTTTCTTCAGACTTTCTGAAGCCATTTGAAGAGCACTGGACAGCTGGTCAGCTTCTTTCTTGGCTGCTTCTTCTGCCAGCTTCTCCAGCTCCTCCGCCAGCTTATTCTTCTCTCCCTCTGACATCTTGGCCGCCTCCTGCTTCAAACGGTCCATATCCTGCTTCAGCTGCTCAGTCTTTCCTTGCTCCAGGCTCTGGCCTGCCTGCGCCAGCCGGGGCTGCTGCTGCATCTGCTGAGCGAGCTGGGATACCTTCTTGGACAGCGCCTCTTGCTGCTTTGTCATTTTGTCCAGCTTCTCCATAGCTTGCTCCAGCTTCTCCAGCGCTTCCTCCGGCTGCTTCAGTGCTTGAAGCTGCTGCTTCAGCTCTTGAATCTGCTCCAGCAGCTGCTGCTTCTCTTCAGAGCTCTCCCCCTCATTTTGAAGTGACTCGGCAAGCTCTTCACTCTTCTGAATCTGCTCTTTCACCCACTGGCGCTGCTCTTTCGCCGCTTCTATCTTCTGGTCCATGGAATTTGGAATCAGCATCAGGATCAGCATAGCCAGCACGCCCAGGCTGCTCGCTATGATCAGCTTCTGCGGTCTGGGTACTGGCAGCCGGCTCTGAATCCTATCCACATATTGCTGGCCATAGCCTTCCGCTTGCTGACGCTGATAGCGTACAGTTGCTGAATCCTCACGGGCGAACGACAGCGCTGTCGTCATCATATCGCTCCGTTCCACGCCTTCCGGCACGTTGTCCATGACGGCAGCGGCTTCCTTCAGGGGCACCCGCCGGAGCCAGCCCCCTGCCCCTCCGATGAGCAATCCTGCGACAGGAAGGACTGAAGCCCATATGTTCAGCGCCGGGATTGGGACAATCCGTCCCATTGCAAGCAGAATCAGCGCAAGCAGCAGGCCGGCCAACAAGCCGTACAATCCATACACTGCCGCTTTAAACGCCTGCAGCCTTCGTCTGGCAGCTTCAATGAGTCGCAAAATACTGTCCATTCCTTACGCCCCTTTCTCTGATGTGCAGACACAGCTGTACCTGTGCTTTAAATATTCATCTAGCCTTCGCGGCTAACGCTTTCAGGCGGCTGCTGCGGCTTGGGTGATTTTCTCCTCATCCAGCTGCCCCGCTTAACAGGCCGAATCTTCCGGATTGCAACCATGAGAACCAGCACAATAACGACCGAATACACGATTACAAACTCTTGCCACAGCTGGATCGGCGCTTTACTGTTCAGCGAAGAGCCTCCCCGCATCATGTAAAAAACCTCTTTGGAAAAGCTCGGCTCAAACAAGCTGATGAGCGCACCAGCAGGGTTCAGTCCCAGAATATACCCGGTCCAGGAGATCGAGTTCACGGGCGGTGCTCCATTGATCATCAGATCCCGTGAATCCAGACTCATAAAAAACAAATAAAGCAGTCCGGTCCCGAGGAAAATAAACAATCCCGCTCCGTAGGTGACGATGATCGCAACAATCGTTCTTTTGAACAGGGTTGAGAACATGACACCGAGCGAGCCCAGCAGCAGCATAACGAATAAATAAAATAAAAACACTGAGATAAGCTGCTGGGGTGAAATTCCTCCATATAAAAACACAATACTGTACACTGGCAATGTAGATAAAACGATCAGAGCCATAAAGCTGAGTGAAGACAGCAGCTTGCTCAGCACGATCGTAGCCGAGCTCTGCTGAGTCGTCAGCAGCATGCTAAGCGTCTGCTTTTCCCGCTCGCTGCTAATGACGCCGGCGGTCAGGGCAGGTGCCATGAATGCAATCAGAACAAGCTGAGCAAAGCTTAGTACATAGAACATGGATCGGCTCATGGAAGGGTCAAAACGCTGCTGTCCGCCCTGCTCTAAATACAGAAATATATAGATAAAAGCCATGGCCACTCCGCCCAGTGCCATCACATACAAAAGGACAGACAGCATGGATTTCGGAGAGCGCATGCGAAGTCGGAATTCTTTATCCAGCACCGGATTGATTAGTTTTCGGCTCCAGTTCATTCCGCAGTCCCTCCCTTCGTGATTTCAAGGAATACATCCTCCAGATTACTCTGTGCCTCCTGAAAAGACACCACAGGAATTCCCCAGGAAATAACTTCCCGCAGCAGCTCGCTCTGCTGGGCATCATCACCACTAAAATGCACATGCACTCCCGTATTGTCAGTCAGCACCGAGGTCACAAACGGCTCATCCCGAAGCTTGTCGCTCAGGCCGCTCTCAGGCTCTAGTGTGCGAATGTGGATGACCTTTTTGACACGCAGGCGATTCTGGATATCCGACACCTTGCCCTGGGCCACCATCTCTCCATGCTCGATAACTCCGATCTGGTCCACCATCTCTGCCAGCTCGGGCAGGATATGCGAGGAGATAATAATCGTCTTGCCCATCAGCTTCAGCTCTTTCAATATTTCGCGCATCTCAATCCGCGCTCTCGGGTCCAGCCCTGAGGCCGGCTCATCCAGAATAAGCACCTCCGGATCATGCACCAGACACCGGGCCAAGCAAAGCCGCTGCTTCATCCCGCGTGACAGGCTGTCGACATAGGTATCTTTTTTATCGCTCAGATTGACGAGCTCCAGCAGCTGGGGAATCAGCTTTTCCCGCTCTGCACGCGGAAGCCCGTAGCTTGCTCCGTAGAAGTGAAGGTATTCTGTCGCCTTCAGCTGATCATACACACCGAAGAAATCCGGCATATAGCCAATCCGCTTGCGCACCTCCTTGGGATACTCGGTCACCTCATAGCCCCCAACCTTGGCTGTTCCCGAGGTAGGCAGAGCCAGCGTGGCGAGAATAGACATGGTGGTTGATTTACCGGCTCCGTTCGGCCCAACAAAGCCGAATACCGTTCCTTGCTCAATGTCGAGATTGATCCCCTTCAGGGCTTCAAAGGAGCCGTATCGCTTTTTCAGATCTCTGATTTCTATCATTTATTGATTCTCCCCCTTTAAGAGCAGCTCCGGCATCTGGATCATCCCCTGGCCCTTGGATTGGATGGAGAGTCGGATTCGGTTATCTACAATGTAACGCTCTGTATTGTCCGTGACGTCATACGTATTCTGATCGGCAGGAAGCACCTCCCAGGCCGCTTGCTCTGCATTCCAAATTTCCATGGTAATGTTGTTTCCCTGCTTGATTTCTTTAATTGAGAATTCATCATATCTGGCATTTGGATTGCTCAGGAGTTGAAACTCCGCCGTGATGCTTCCTTGACCCATTTCAATGCCGTGCGGATAAACAAAAAAGTTCGTGGCATTGACCTGACTTACTTGAGGAGTCAGGAAACCAAACGGAATGCTGAAGGCACCTTTTTGGCTCCAGTCCAGCTCTACACTCTGGGTCCACAGATTAAGCTGGTCGCTCGGGATCGAGCTTCCTCCAACCGTATAGCTCGACAGCTCCTCGTTACTCCACCCCACAACATACGCACTGGTCGAGAAATTACCCTGCTGATACGTGTACGTGGACAACATCTCCCGCTGCCGATTAAAAGAATCCCTGCCCTGGTTCGGGTTCGGGTATGGATAAAGCTGATACGCCAGATCAGATCCCATTAACGTGATCATGGACTTCTTGTCTGACGGAATATCTGCAGTTCCCCGGGCAGGAATATCTCCAACCTTATAGGCGGTGCCGCCCACTACGAGCACAACCTGATCCAAATCATGAAGCGTCTCATTGGTTACCTTCCCGGCGATCTCGCCGTTATCATTAATGTCGAGGGTAACCGCAAATTGTCCGGTTTGCTCAGGCGCTGCACGCTGAGCCCACATTTTAGCGAGTGACCATTGCGGCATGTCCCTTAGCTCCAGCTTCGTCTGTTCCTGCTCCACGCGGATGAAGTTTTTATTTTCTCCGAGATTAGTCCCGAAGCCGCCTGAGCTGCGCTGGGTTTTCACATACGTGTTCTGCGGGAATTCAACCTGGTAATCACCACTTCGAGGTGTAAATAATGCCGTGGCCGTATCTATCGTTCCTAGGCCGGCTCCATCCAGCTCCACAATATTCAGCGTGTGCGCCATTTCCTCTGTCTTGTCGGTAGAGCCTGCCATATATACGGCGGCACTTGCAATGACCGCGACCAGCGGAATGAGAAACCAGGCCCATTCCCGCTTATCCGCCTTCTTGAGGATAAAGTATAGCAGCGGTGCCGCAACGAAGGCGTAAATAATCAGCATCCAGAGCAGCACGGGGAACGATGGCATTTGAATAGAAGGAAAAAATTCCAATGTATAGCTGAGCTGGTCCATGTACGGGTTATATCCACCATTATTCATCGGCAGGTCATTCTTTAGAACCGAAGCCCAGACTGCAGCGTGTCCCGCCCAGGAACTGACGGGCTCCATGCTGACGTCGTATGCGGCATACCATACCTTGCCTTGTCCCACATCGCGATGAGCAAACAGCGGCGCACCTGCTGTTGTTGTATCAACGACTGCCCCTTCCATGATCGAACCCTTGGAAAGGGTCAGTGTGTCCGCCAGACTAAGCGGTTTTCCGCCCAGCTGTACCAGCTCCAGCAAGCTGTCTACGTCCAGTGTTCCTTCCGGATGTACCGGAGCGATGTCGAGAAACGGTGCGGAGGTCTTGGCGTAGCCTGCTCCGCCGGACAGAACCAGCGTCCCTCCGGATTGAACCCATGAAGTGATGGTCTCCTGCTGTCGTTCTGTCAGGGTATCCGAGGCAAAATTGTTCATGACCAGCACGTCCAGACCATCCAGCAGCATAGCATTTTCATAAATATCATCTGCCTGAAGTGGAGCTCTGACGATGCTGTTGCCCTTTCCGTTCAAAGTGTTCAGAAAATTCATCGTATCCGGGTCCGCGGACAGCACACCGACAAGCGTGCTTGCAACGGCACTTTTGGACAAGTAGGTTTTGCTGCCGGAGATCACAACCGGCTTTCCTTCACTGTAGGAGCCCTCATAGAAGGTGATTGTATTGTTATCCTTCGTCAGAAAGACGCCGGGAATCGCAATGACGATCTCTTTCTCTGTATCTTTAGGCAGCTCCACCCGCTGAACGTATGAAGCTGCCTCTCCCATACCGTTATTGTTCTGCAGCTGGATCACGATATCGCCGGCGAGATCCTCACTGCTCTTTAGCATGATTCTTAATGGATTCCATTTCCCTTGCTTGAACACTCCCTCGTACCCTAACTCTGTCTGCATTACAACCTGAGGTGCCGCGTTCGCTGTGCCGCTTAGCTGCGGAACAGCCAAGCCAGCCGCCAGCAGCAAGATGGCTGTCAGCAGTAGACATCCTTTTCTTATCATGGACAATGACAACATATAATTCCCCTCTCCTTATATCTGACGACCATGGCTTCCAAGCAGTTCTTATGTATATGAAGTTCTTGGTCTATGCCTTCTATGATGTAAGACGAATCACCGTGGCTAAAAGTTTGCTGATCCACAAAAAAAACATCCCGCTCCACATAAAAAAGGAGCGGGATGTTGATCTCTGCAGCAAGTATTAGGCTGCTCCAATAGGCTTATTCAATGTTTGCTTCATAATAAAGCATTGGAGCTTGGTTATTCGTGGTTTTAGGCAAAGACAGGCAAAGCCCTCTTAGAATACTACCGTTTTGTTGTGATGCACTAAGATGCGGTCCTCAATATGCCACTTTACCGCTCTGGCCAGCACTACCCGTTCGATCGTCCGACCGATCCGCTTCAGCTCAGTGACCTCATCCCGGTGGCTGACACGCTGAACGTCTTGCTCGATAATCGGGCCGCCATCCAGCTCCTCGGTTACGTAGTGGGCCGTTGCGCCGATGATTTTGACGCCGCGGTTATAGGCTTGAGCATACGGCTTGCCGCCGACAAATGCCGGCAGGAACGAGTGGTGAATATTGATGATCCGGTTGCGATAATGCTGAATAAATTGCGGACTGATAATCTGCATATAGCGGGCGAGGATGATTACGTCAATATCCTCTCCGATCACGTCAAGCTGCCTTTGCTCCGCTTCCGGTTTGGTATCCGCGGTGACCGGGATATGATGGAACGGAATCCCGAATGACTCGACATACTCCTGCATGTCTGTATGATTGCTAACCACCATAGCGATGTCTGCATCCAGATCACCGGCCTGCCATTGCCATAGCAGCTCGACCAGACAATGATCCTCCTTGGAGACGAAGATCGCAAGACGCTTTTTGCGTGAAGTGTTGTTAATATTCCATTCCATGCTGAACCGCTCAGCGACTTCACGGAATGAGGTCTCCAGCTCCGGCAGCTTGTGCGCCAGCTCCGGCAAATCGAA
The DNA here is from genome assembly GCF_044383795.1 of Paenibacillus sp. JSM ZJ436. NCBI lineage: Bacteria > Bacillati > Bacillota > Bacilli > Caryophanales > Paenibacillaceae > Paenibacillus > Paenibacillus sp. JSM ZJ436. Next base: position 45,026 of record NZ_JBISEO010000003.1, on the reverse strand, counting down.
CTCGATGCGCATGAAGAACATGCCCCCGGCAGGGTCCATCGTATATTGGTCGGATTGAACGATGTTCGCTCCATGCTCATGCAGGAAGCGGGACACCGCAGCTACGATGCCGGGTCCGTCCGGGCACGCAATCAGCATGCGGGCACGGTTCTCGCGCTCAGCCGCGGACGGTGTATTTTTGTGAATGTGAATGTCCATTGTAAATGTACTCCTTCTGATTCCTTCTAAAATGATCTTCAATCAGGCGCGGCCGCTGCTTGCAGGCTTGTCCCTAATTCCAGCAGGCGGCCGTTCTGTCTTCTTCGGCATCACTTCATGACATGGCGTGCCGCCGGTGACGCTAAGGTCAGACGTTCGTTCTCCTTCTTCTAACAGCCAGCATGAGCTTAGAGCTTATTTTCCCTGTCCCGCAAGCCAGGCAACGATACGCTGATTTATTCCTTCTTCACTTACGTCCGGCAGCAGGCCTGCACCCGCAACAAGATCATACAGCCGTTCCATGGGCTCGCGGGGATCAGCCTTCTTCGCCTTGGCGTCCGACTTGAGCAAATTCCAAGTGTCCAGCACGAACGACCGGCCTGCAATGTTCTGTCCCTCAAAGAAAGCGCCAAGCTCCTTCACCTGTGACAGAAATTCCGATCCAAAGCGTTCTTCCACATTGCCGCGGAGAAGCGCAATTTCAATCTCGTACATCGGACGCTGGGTTTTGGCATCCTTGCCGATCCACGGCGTCTCCAGAATGAATGGTCTGCCCTGAAGCCGTTCATGGTGAACCACTTTCTGGATCGCCTCGTAGCCGATCCAGCCTGTACCCAGCGGAGTGTGACGGTCTTTGGCTGCACCGCGCGGATTCTTGCTGTCATTCAAGTGCACCACAGTAAGACGGTCCAGTCCGATCAGCCGGTGAAACTCGTCCAGCACACCGTCCAGATTTTCTACAATGTCGTAGCCGGCATCATGCACGTGACAGGTATCGAGGCAGATTGCAAGTCGTTCATTGTACTTCACTTTATCAATGATCCGGGCCATTTCCTCGAAGCTTCGTCCCATCTCCGTGCCTTTGCCTGCCATTGTCTCCAGAGCGATCTTAACCTCGGTTTCATTCGTGCCCCCGAGCACCTCGTTCAGCCCTTGTGCAATCCGGTCGATCCCATAATCGGCATCCATGTCCGTATACGCACCAGGGTGAAGCACGATGTTGTTCACGCCCGCAGCCTGCGTACGGCGGATTTCTTCCTGTAAAAACGTTACCGCCAGCTCATAGGTGTTCTCCTTATAGGAGCCCAGATTGATAATGTAAGGCGCATGCACGACGATTTCATCAATACCGCTTTCCTTCATTAGAGCATTTCCTTCTTCAAGGAACATCGTATCCATGGGCTTACGCCGCGTATTCTGCGGTGCGCCGGTATATATCATAAACGAGCTGGAGCCGTATGAATTGGCCTCCGTTGCCGCTGTCAGGAGCCCCTGTCCGGAGAAGGACACGTGGGAACCGATTTTCAGCATGCTGCATCCCCCTTTTTTTTCAAACAATTATCACCTATTTTAGCCCGAAAGCTGAAATAAATCTAGAAATGCGATATAATTCTTACGAAAGCTGTCTTTTTGGAAAAGAACGTATTGAGGTGAGATTCTATATATGGTTAACCTTTCGGCATCCTTCCAGACCTTGACCACCAGCGGTCCACCGTCGTGGTTTATGTATTCAATCGCTTTTTGGGGCTGGGTCATGCTCGGCTTGATGACGGTCGGCGGATTTTTTATGTTTCGTAAATTCCTGAAGGTGCTGCCCAAGGCAGACGGCAAGTCCAAGCTCGACTGGCAGAACCATTGGGTAGAGACCAGCCGCCCCCTGTGGACGGACGAATCGAAGAGCTTTCTGGATGAATTAGTACAGCCCGTACCCGGCCCATTCCGGGATATCGCCAAGCATTCCATTGCTGCCGAGATCGGCAAGATTGCCGTAGAGAGCGGAGCGAGGGAAGTCACACGGGATCACTGCATCAAAGGCTATATCGTCGCGACACCGCGTCGGGATTACAAATTCCTAATGAACTTTCTTCACAAAAAAGGCATCGATTATTCTCCTTACCAGCACTTAATCAATAAATAATGAAACAAGACCGCCAGCCTTCGGGCTCTGCGGTCTTTGTTATTCTGGCATACATACAGCAGCAGTCTGTTCTGTGAAACCTCTGTTAGGAGCAAGAGGGGGCTGATGACCGAAGCGGTATAATGTGAAAGGCATAGGGCATCGGGCATAGGGCATCGCACAGCTTCAGCAAGTCAGCTCTCAAGAGGCCCGAAACGTATACTGCCCTTCAGCAATCACAAATACATCTCCTTCTCCCAGCATATATTCCTTGTAAGCCACCATAGGCTCCCCACGCAGAAGCGTTCCATTTCTGGAGCCGAGATCCTTGATTTTGTAGCCTTCCGGGCTCCGGGACAGCTCGACATGCGCACGAGATACACCTGCTGACGCCGCCACGTACTGGGCGACCTCACCGGAACGGCCAATAATAAAGTGAGCCTGGTCAAGCTCTACCCGTTCAGATTCCTGCCGGGAAGGCAAGGATACCTCCAGATAGGGGCGCGGGCTGCCTGTGCTATCTGCTGCATCTGACCCATATCCTGTTCGGGGCTGCAGCAGCACAGTCCCTCCGTCTTCAGAAACAGCAGCCGCAGCCGCAGCCGCGAACCCGGACGCGCTTACTGCCGCAGGATCTTTGCCGGTCCCTCCGATGGACGATCCTTGAAAGCGCTCCTGCAGCAGCTGCTCCATCGGCATCGCCTGGTTGTTTAAAGCACCGTCATAAAGTGCCATAGAGCCGGCATTTCGCACATTGGCCGAATCGCGATACCCGCTCCCAGGAAAGCCTTCATCATGCGGCGACAACTGATCGTCACCATGATCTCCGTAGTCATGGCCTGAAGAAGAAGGCTTGTTCCATCTCCATTTCTCCGACCCGGGCGGGGAGTCCAGATCTGGGGTATGGCCGCTACGGTCCTCCTTTCCACCCCGTCCCGACAGCAGGCCGGTAAACCGCTCCAAAGAGAAGATATGCTTCTCTGCCTCTTTCCGGTCGAAGTGAAGCGGTCCCGACACATCCTCAGGCATTCCGGCATCCATACGATCTGACACCTTTTTCGAAAACCAGCCTTGGAGCAGGCCGAGCCTCCCTTTCCAGCCCAGAACGGCGACAATGCCAAGAACAGCGGAAGCTGCGATGGACAACCACATCCCTCCAGATGATGGTGAATCCATATATACAAAGCGCCACACCACAGCGATCGCTAGCAAACCGCCCAGCAGCCAGTACACGCTGGAGGAGGTTTGCCTCGGCTCATCATCATATAGCTCATCCCAGCCTCCGCTCTCCCAAGCTTCAGTTCCGGATGCTCCGGATGCTGGTAATCCCGGCGAGCCTGTTGTCACGTTCACCTGCAGCTGCTTCACGGAATCGGCATTCCATACCGTTTGCAGAGGGCGTTCCTCTCGCCAACGCTGCGGTTGAGCTGCTCCCGGGAAAGGAGTCACAGGACCCTTTGAAGAGCTGGAGCCATTACGGATGTGTGGAATTTGCGGCGCACTGGGCATATGAGAGGCATTCAGCGGATTTGGCTCGTTTTTCACATTCGGCTTACTCCGAGTATCCGCGCCGCTCCGTAGATGCAGGGCATCCGCTGTGTGGGAAACAAGCTGCGCGACCTCTGCTTGGTGTTGAACAGCCGCATCATGTTCACCCGATCCAGCCATTAAGCCCAGCAGCAGCTTCTTCAGCCCGGACAGCTCAAACTCTTCTTGTGAACAGGCGTGCAGGAGCGATTGAACACCATTGCCCTGCAGTTCTTTAACAAGAGCAAGCCAGCGGGTAACCAGGCTTTTAATGCTGTCAGCCAGGCTTTGCTCCGAAGCCCATACACCCGCGGTAAACGGCAGGTAGGTAAGATAGATCAGTCCGCTGTGCAGCGGCCCCTCCAGAAACATGTATTCTTCATTCAAAACGTACTGGTCTGCTTTGAGCATGTACTTCCCGCTATCCTGAAGCGCCGTGACGATCTGGAGCAGCAGGGCATAGAATTCGGTCAAAGTCAGCTTTTCGGTTCGCAGCACCTGTGACAGCATTTTTTTGCCGGAGATGTTATATTCCAGTGTTATGCTGCAGTCCATTTCCTTGAGATAGAGCGGCAAAAAGTGCGGAATGCTGACAGCCCGGATCATCCCCATCTGAACATGACTGATGTCCTTTTCATCCAGCCCCTGATCTTTTGCCAGCACCATTAGTGTCCCGGCATTCTGAACAAAATCACGTGTCATTCCGAACACGGCTGTTCCCTCCTACATTTGAGCAAAATAAGTCCAGAGCATTCCCGGCAGCACCGCCAGCATAAATGGAAAGCGCAGCTGCCCGCCTTGCTGTTTGCTGCTGAAGGCCGCTTTAAACCTCAACATTTCAGCGGCCTGAAAAACAATCCTTTTGAAGCGAAGCCGGATCTCCCGGCGCCATATCACGATGCAAAGACCAATGATGCCAGCACAGAACACGGAATAAAACACGCCCTGAATCGTAAACCATAGCCCGCACCAGGCACCAATTGCCCCGAAGAGCTTTACATCCCCTGCGCCGACGGCTCCAGCCAGATACATCACGAGCACAATGCCAAAGCCTGCTGCCATGCCCTGCAGCGAAAACAATACACCCTCCACGCCGCCGGTACCGCCGTGATATCCCAAGCCCAGCAATGCAGAGGGTACCGTGAGCATATTAGGAATTCTCATGTACCGCAGATCCATGACGAAAGCTGCCGCAAGAAACACAGCACACATCCAAAAAGCGATATTCATCGCACCTCGTCCTTTCTCATCTCGTTCTACCGCCGATCTAGGGCCTTTCAACCACAGTAAACATGACCTCGATCCTGTCACCGTCTGCAGTTTCAATGACAAAGGGCCAGGACCCTGGCGTTGTATTAAAGCCGACGTTCCACTCCCATTCAATGAAGCCCTGCTCATCTGCGGTTTTCCAGCCCAAGTACTTGGCTGTACTTTTTCCGGATTTGTAATACACCGACATTTGTGCGGCAGTACCCGGAGCCAGCTTGGCTCTAACCCGCGCTTGCTTGCTGGCCACAGCAGGGTGCGGCTTTTCCAGCAGCTCAATTCCACCCGCTGCTCCATCTTCAGCCCCAGCATCACCTTCTGAGCCCCCTTCTCCGGTATCTCCGATCCAGAGCCGTTCCTGAGATTTGGCCTGAAGCACAATGCTTCGGTTCAAGAACGGAACCTGGATTGGAAGCTCATAGCTGACCTCAATCCCGAAATATGGATGCTTCCCGCTCTTTAAATTGGGAATGGAGACATTGGATACATGAATACGCTCATATTCAAGCAGTCCTCCCGGAATAAAAGGCCGGAGCATCGGCTTGATGACCGGATCCAGTACGGCCTCGGCGGCCTGATTCTTTAGCTGCTGTAAAGGCTCGTCTCCTGCTGCCGCGGCAGCATTCATCCAGCCCTTCACAGGCTCAGGTAAAGTAGCGCTGTACCTTGCTGCCCAGTCTTGGAGGGAGAGCTTGGGAACCTCCCAGTGCGAGCTGGAGGCATTTTCGAAAGAGAAGCCCCCTGACTCCATCTCTCCCTCTCTCTTCGCCCCGCCTGATGACTGTACTGCGATCGAGACCGGGTATATATGCGCTGCCACAGTCTTCACACTGTCCGATACCATCGTCTGCAGAGCGGTCGAAATAATGGTCATTTGAATGATATAAATTAGAAAAATGACAAAAAACATAAACATCGGAAGCACCATTGCGGCCTCCAGCACCATGCTGCCGGCTTCACATGCAGCGTTCCGCTGTTTCATTTCCGGCGGCGTCTTCCTTACTGTCCATTTCATCATCGCTGTCTCCTAATAGGAAAAATCTGCTCGGCGAGTAATGATATATTCACTGCCCTTTACAGCATCATCACCGTGATCCATTACCACCCCCAGAGCGTTAGTCACTCCAGGAAGAAACCATAGCTTCATTCCCAGCTCGATCTCACCCGAGGCATAGGTTGCTCTTTCCGCCGGGTTGATGCCGGTATGAAAACGAATGAGCGCCAGCATGCGCGACATTTTCTTGTCGTTATGGCTATGTAGAAACAGAAACAATCTCAAATGATCTCTGTAGGTCATTTCAACCGGCATATATCTGGACAGCTCCACCGACCCTTTCGTGCTCAGTGCAATCATATCTTCAATGGCCTTCTCGACGCCGTACAGGATCGCCGCTGCGAGAATTAAGAGCGGGTTTCCTTTATTGCTGTTGACCACAAAGCCCTCCATCGTTCGAATGGCCAGGCGAGACGCAAAAATCTCACCGTAAGCAGCAGCAATATTGGCGTATCCGTTGTGGAAGCCGTATAGGATATACTCCACTTCCTGCTCTTTGAGATCAGGTGGCGTAAAGCCAGACAGCGTGCCGGGATCTGAAAGCCCGGACAGCTCTGTTATGTCGTAGTGCGAGAAATAGTGCACGGCGTATTCATTCTGAAACAGCTCATCCATAACGCCATCCATCAGTCCTCCCATGGCAGCGAAGGAACCATCCATCTGATCCATGGAGGCATGCCCCGCGTCATAGGGATCACTCTCCCACTCTGTCCCTCTGTGGTCTTCCTCGGCAGCCACCGCGTTAAAGGACAGGCTGTCGTCATAATAACGCTTGAGCTCCTTGAACTGAGCCTGAACCTCGCCACTCTCTTTGCCCCCATGAAGAGCCGCCATCCATCGCTCAGCCTGCTTCAGCTTTCCGCGAGCCTCTCCTTCCAGCGCTTTCCGTTCTTTGTCCGAGGAACGAAGCTGCTCCAGCTCAAGCTGCTTCTGACTCAACTTATTTCTTGTCCCGGGATCACTATATTCCTGAATGTATTCCTCCACAGATCTGCTGGCTCTGCTAACGGAAGATGCTGCTGCGGAGCTTCCGAGAGAGCCTGCCAGTGCGTCCAGTTTCTGCACCACAGGCCCCCACTCATTCTTCTGACGATTGATTTCAGCTTGAAAGCTGTCTAGAAATGAATCATGATGAATCAGCTTTCCGGTCTGCTGCCGAATGGACTGAATCATGGGCGCATCTCCAGCGCTGCTACTGTCCGTGCCCGGTACGCTTTGATGAGATAGCGCATCATACCCGCTGCTCGCAGAACGGGACTCCGCTTCTTCAATGACCTGCTTCATCTCTTCATTCAGCTGCTGCGCTTTCTTAAAGTGCTCTTCCGCCTCCTGAAGCAGAGCCTCATGCCTCGATGAGGCTCCCCTGACCCCTGCAGCAAGAGTGGAAGACATGGAAGCAGTGCCCACCAGGTATTTCCGGAGCAGGTCGGTATACAGCTTCTCATCGCTCTCCCGCGATGCATCCTCGGCTGATTTATTCATGTAATCCTGGTATTGAGATGCCGCATCGCCTGCCGTTGCAATGGCTCCTCCAAGGACTTCATCAGAGATCTGACTACCCGGAGGCTGCAGGACTAGCCTGGATAATGGCGGCGCCTGCTGCCCTGCCTTTCTTTGCTTCTCCAGCATATCGTCCAGCGCTTTCTCCCGCTGGTCATACAGCTTGCCGAGCTTCTTCAGGACATCAAAGGTGCTCGAGGCCTCCTTCATGGATTGAGACATCGGCTTGAATTTACTTAGCATCTCCAATGTAAAATCAATAGGGGCTTTGTACTTCATATCCTCACTAATCTGGCGATTAAAGATGTCATAGGTTCCCAGCGGCCGTTCGAGCTGAAGCGCTGAGCTGTCAAGCCGTAACGGGAGCAGCGGAAATGCATCTGCACGGGAGGATGGCTTGAGGCTTTCATTTAAAGCTTTTCCCATGATCAGATCTCCGCGGGTCTCGCCAATCGCATAAAGTCCATAGTTCTGCTGAAGCTGCGGATCATAAGCTGACATGACAGAGCGCACCGCAGCATGAGTCAGACGTTCCCCTTGCACCTTCATCGCAGCAATTCTCGCATAATCAATAAACACGGCAACGAACATAAACACGACCGATAACGCGATCATCAAAAAAATAGATACCGCGCCTTCTTCTCTCCGGAAAACTCTTCTCATCACTGGAGCTCTCCCCCAAATCGTCCCAGCACCTGTGCAGCGGCTTTCGGATCCGTACGACCTCCCCCGGATTGTGCAAATCGGGAGCCATAATAACGCATCAGCTCCACAGTCCGTATAAATTCCACCGGATCCACAATCACCGACTGAGACAAAGCTTTAAGCTCCATCCCCCCAGACAGTAAATGATCCAGCGGCTGGATGTCAGATGGCCAGGACAGCTGAGTATACACCCGCCGCAGCAGCAGCTTGTTCTCATAACGCAGCTCTCCTTCCATGCCAGCCGGTACCGCCAAAGATGCCTTGGACAGCTTTACTTCGGGTAAATCAGCTTCTGAAGCCGCTCCTCCAGGCAGCTGAAGGGACACCTGCCTCTCAGCTTGCCCTAACTGAAACAAGCCTGACAGCAGATGGTCATCCTTCAATCTCCAATACAGGCTGTCATACAGGCCGGGTTCAACCGAGCCGCTGACTGCTTCCTTGTGACTGTTGTCCCACATGAAGGAGGCACGCTCTGACACGGCGGAAGACGCTTGGGTGAGAAAGGATTTCTGATACAGATACAGGCATAAGAATAACAGCATAGCTACGACGAGGAACACGATTGGAAGAACGAGAGAGGCTTCAATTGTAAACTGTCCCCTGGCATCCCTCCACAACGATCGACTACTTAAGAAACTCTTCAGTTTTCTCATTTACATTGTCAAAAAGATTGTTTACCAAGATCGTGATCTGTTCTTTAAATATCAGAGCAATGACCAGGATCACCACAATAATCAAAATTACCTCCAGCGTTCCCAGCCCCTCCTCATCCTTCCAAAAGCGTCTTACAGGATTCATAATTGTAGATAATTTCATAACATATCCATTCCCTTCTCCTTCTAGATATTCATCATCATTAATGCCGGAGCTCCGATCAAGACCAGAACTACCATGAATATAACAACCATCGGAAACACCAGCTTGGAGGAGGCCCGCTCCCCTCTTGTGCGGGCAATAGCCTTTCTTTTCTCCCACAGCAATCGCGATAGATCCCGCAGGGCTAATACAAAGTCGCTTCCACCCCTTTTGAAATGAAGAAGCACTGTGGTCGTAAACACGGAAATCTCCTGCACCGCGCAGCGCCTGCTGAATTGCTCAAATGCCTCCTGAAAGGAATGACCGCCTTCCCACTCGGAAACCATCATCCTCAGCTCCATATAGAGCGGATGCGTATCGTTGTCTGCACGATGACAGCAGTGCAGCAAAGCCTTTTGCACGGTTTCACCTGCCCCGACGAGCAGGACCAGCTTGTTGAGCAGCTCTGGAAGCTCCATTACAATATCCTGCTCCCGCATGATCACCCTGCGCTCCAGATCACGCAGCATGGATATCGGCAGCAGACCACCGAGCAGCACGCCCGCGATCATCCCTATGCCCTCTCCGGTTAGTAGAGCTATGGAGCTGCCTGCGATCAGCGCAGCCCATCCATATGACATAGCCTCTGCGAGAACCAGCAATGTCTTCTCCCTGCTTAAACGCAGGCCGTGCAGCTTCTGTACGGAACGTTCAGTCCGATAATACAGCGTAGGTGCACGCTGCAAAAGAGAAGTGCGTTCCAGCAGGTGCAATCCCGGTGCAAGCCATTTTTGCAGCTTCAGTCCACTCACCGGAATCCGGCTCCAGAGCCGGTACCGCGCATGGTGACGGTAATAAAGCCCCAGCCAGACTGCTGCCAGCAATGTAAGCAGCACCGCCGCACCAAATGTCAGCATTTCCTTCATCACCTCAGCATCTGAAGTATCCCGCTGTCTCTAGACGCGAATATCCATCATTCTTGAAATCCACCAGCAGCAGCCGGCAAGCGCACTCAGAGCCAGCGTTGAAATCACAATGCCAGCGCCGCTATTATGCATAGGCTGCATATAATCACCTGCCGTGAAATTCATAAATAACAGGAGCAGGAACGGTGCAGCCATCATCGCTTTGGATTCAAATTTCTTCTGTGCCACCATCACGGCAATTTCCTGCTGGATATCCAGCTTCTCTCCAATGACGGAGGAGGTCCGGCGGATCACCTCTACCAAATCTCCGCCTGTTCTTTTGCAGGTGACAAAAACATCGGCGAAGCTGGATATATCATCAAGTCCTGCCCGGACCGCAAAATCCTGTAACGCTGCCTCCATAGGTTCGCCGATCTCAAGCCTGGCTGTGATGACCCGAAGCTCAAACATCATGTCATTCTCCTGTCCCGGATAAAGCAGCCTCAAATCCTCAGTCGCATCCTTAAAGCCATTCTCGACAGAACGTCCCGCAGACAGAGAGGACGAGAGGGAATACAACGCCTGCTTGAAATGAAGATTCAGCGCCGATCTTTGTCGCTGAAGCAGATGCTGCCGCCAAAACCGCGGCAGCAGCAAGCCTGCCGGGGCCACCAGCAGCGACAGCAGCGGGTTCTGATAGAACAAATGCCCCGCTATGAAGCAAAGAACACAGCCGATGATGGCGAAGCTGATCCGCTGCTTTGATGAGAGCGTGTACTGCTTGTAATCCCTGAGCTGTATCTGTCTTTGCATAGTCCTCCTCCCTTCCCTTCATGGCAGTAAAATCACTTGACTCCCTGCCTTTGTCACAGCCCCTCTGAAGCTTCTCCGAGCTCCTGCAGGGGCCACCGTGTCATTCCGGCCATCAAGAGCTTATCCGTATGTACAATAGGATTTCCGCAGCGTTCCAGTTCACCCCGCAGCCGTCCGTCAGACTCTCCCCGCTCCACGAAACGATACAGCGGGTTTAGCTGAACCTCCCCCTCGCTTAGCCCTGCCACCTCACTGATCTCTGTTACGCGGCGCGAGCGGTCGCGCAGCCGAGATAAATGAACCAGAATATCCACCGCCGAGCTGATCTGCTGACGAACCACCTGCACAGGAAGCTCTCCACCGCTGAGCACCATGGTTTCCAGTCGACTGATCATATCCTTGCTGCTGTTGCTATGTCCTGTGGACAGCGACCCGTCATGTCCCGTGTTCATCGCCTGCAGCATGTCCAGCGCCTCACTGCCGCGAACCTCGCCTACAATAATCCGATTGGGTCTCATGCGAAGAGAGGAGCGGATAAGATCTCGAATATTGATCTCGCCCTTTCCTTCGGTATTTGCATTCCTGGTCTCCAGTGCTACAAGATTGGGAACCGTGACGATCTTCAGCTCGGCAGAATCCTCAATCGTGATCACCCGCTCATCTCCCGGAATGTATTGAGACAACGCATTGAGAAAGGTCGTCTTCCCGGAGCCTGTGCCTCCGCTTATAAAAATGTTATATTTACTCCTCACCAAAATGCGAAGCAGCTCCGCAGCTTCAGACGATAACGCCCCCCGCTCCACCAGCTGCCCCATCGTCATCGGAGACTCCGGAAACTTGCGAATGGTCATGGTCGGTCCCTTCAGCGCAACAGGCGGCAGCACGATATTTACGCGGGAGCCATTCTGCAGCCTGGCGTCGACAATGGGAGACGATTCATTCACGACCCGATTCACGGACCCGACAACACTCTGGATAATATCCTCCAGCCTGTTCCTGGACTCAAACCGGACATTTAGCTTCTTGACCTCGCCTTCCTGTTCGATGAACACTTCTTCATGGCTGTTAATCATGATTTCAGTGATCGCTGGATTGTCAACCAGAGGCTGAAGCACATCCAGACCGCGAAAGGAATCAAACACACGGCGAATCAGCTCCCGCTTCTGCGCTGCCGTCAGTGACGAGATGTCGCTCCGGCGCCAGGCATAATCCTCAATCTGCGCCATCAGCTCCCGATTGCTCACAGCCGCAGACAAATCCAGACTGCCCCGGACTTCATTACGTATCGAGTGGAACATCTCGTCCAGACTCATCTGCCGCCACCACGCATTCCATCCATGAAGGCTCCGGAGGACTGAGCGGTTCCATACAGCTCATGGCACAGCTTCAGAATCTCCTTCTGAAAGGCAGGAGTATGAAGCTGCTCCAATAGGTTACTGCTGTCCCAGCTGTTCATCATTGGCAGAACATGATCTGCTGTTATCTCCTGCTTCCTTGAATCCAGCTTAGGCGTATAGCGGTTTATGATAAATCGACTCTTCGCTGCGAAGTCTGTGCCGTTCATCTCTTGGGTGCCAAGATGCTGTATCCACTTCCCCGTCTTCCATTGCCCTGTATGATCCGCAGTCAGGACCCAGAGCAATTCATCCGCATGCCGGGTGACCGCCTGAAGCAGCTTCTGGTTTAATCCATCGTTATCAACAACGATCATGTCATAACGATTCAGGCCCTGCAGAGCTCCCAGCAGAGCAGCCGTATCGTCTGCATTCATCTCCAGCATCTCCTTCACCTCAGCACCGCCAACCAGTCCATCGCATTTCAACGCTTCCTTCCTGACAATGTACGGCTCCAGATCGATCTCTTCTCCGTTCTCCTGAAGCACCTTCAGGTCGTACAGCAGCCGGGAAAAGCTGCTCTTGCCGCCCTGCAGACGTTCCTCGGACAACAGCTGCTCACTGGAGTTCAGCATTTCCAGATTAAGATACAGCACCCGGCAGCCCAGCTCCGCGAGCTGCCGCGCTATGCTCATGGCAATCATCGTCTTGCCGCAATGACCTATTGCCGAGACCATTCCGAGTACACGGGTCCCTCCAGACCGAAGCTCCCGGCCCGTATGGCTGCTGTGCACACTTCGGCCCGCTCGAGCAAGCCATCCGCTCAGCAGCTCCGGGATCGGCTGATATTTCGGTACAGCCACCTCATGCTCCGCCACAGGGCCAATGCTCCCGTCACTCAGGTAAATCCACCGTCCCGGGATCAAAGGCAGCTCAAGGCCCCTCCAGGCCTCCAGCATAGCTCCATCCAGGACGACCAGATCATGCTGCTTTCTCTTTTCCTTGTACTGCTGCAGGGCATCCACGCGAGTAAATGCCGCAATCTGTAAACGAGTGGCATCATCACTAGATTGCACATAATTCAGGACGGCTTCTGCATATGGAGGGTCCTGTACTGCCAGTACCAGCCTCACCGGATCCATATCTCCATTCTCCTTTTCCCAAGACAACGCAAAAAAGCACCCTTCTATACTGCAGCATCTGCAGTCATAGAACGGTGCTTCCGTCGTCTTGTTATATTTTTACATAGGATAGCATATACTCCCGGGGTCTGCAACCGAAATTTTGGATCATTCCCACCCTATCTGCTGCTATAGGCACCCTTGCCAAACCTCGGCAAACCTATCATAATACAATGGAACAAGTGTTCCGAGTCGATGTCGGTTTATATACAGTTGAACTACATAACGCGCTCCCTATCTAACACCTATTACAACTACTTAAAGAGGAGAATCATCATGAGATTGAAACTGATCCCTGCGCTGCTTGCAGCTTTGCTGCTGACCGGCTGCGGTAGTGACCACGCAGAACGCCCCCAAGTCCCGGCTTCCGGGCAAGCACCTGCTTCATCCTCCGGGGCTGACAAGAACTCTGCACCTCCCGTCTCCGGCAAAGGATATGAAACCGACCAACTGGATATCGCTAAAGCACCGGTTCAGCTAGTTAGAGCCGTGGATGGAGATACCATCCGGGTAGAGTGGCAGGGACAAGAGGAGAATGTTCGTTTTCTTCTGATTGATACACCCGAAACCAGTCACCCTCAGCTCGGCGTACAGCCGTACGGCCCGGAAGCCAAGGACTTTACTGCCCGTATGGTAGAAGAAGCAGACCTTCTGGAGCTGGAATTTGATATTGGGCCCAACCGCGATAAATATGGACGCCTGCTCGCCTATGTCTATGCCGATGGGGTAATGGTTCAGGAAGCCCTTCTACAGGAAGGTCTCGCGCGGGTCGCCTACATTTATCCCCCCAATGTGCGATATGTCGATAAATTCAACGGACTTCAGCAGGACAGCCGCAATGAGGCGCAAGGCATCTGGAGTGTAGAAAATTATGCACAGGAGGACGGCTTTTATCCCGAGCATTTTGATGCTACTGCAGCAGCTGAAGCTGAAGAGCCAGCACCCAAAGCCACACCAGCGGAAGACAAGACTCCGGCCAATGGCTGCAGCATTAAAGGCAATATCAACTCCAAAGGAGATAAAATCTACCACACGCCGGAATCCAGATATTATGACGCTACCGATCCGGAGGCGTGGTTCTGCAGTGAGCAGGAAGCTGAGGCTGCCGGATTTCGGGCGCCGAAGAGCTAGCATTACAGAAAGCGACGGCGGATCTCCGGAGTCGGAATCATACACTCTTCAGACTTTCCGAACCAGCGATACCGGTTATTAGCGACCCATTGGTAAACAGGATTCCTGATAAAAGGAGGTACCATCACGAAGACGTAAAAAAGCGGCCATGGCAGCGGCAGCCGCTTTGCAATCCGCAACGCAGCAGCGGACTTCGTATAATAGGTTCCTCCTTCAATGACAATCACGGTATTATTCAGCTCTGGAGACAGGCCCCCCGCAAGAAGGAGCTCCTGCCCAATGTCCGACTGCTGAGAGGCAAAGCGAAAGCGCCCTTCAGGATCCCGTTTGATGATAAAGCGCGTAAGGCCTTGGCATAAATGGCACACACCATCGATCAGTACAATAACGTGATCCGTCATCCTCATTCCTCCAGGTAAAATGTACAAAAATAGCGTGGAACTCATACCAAAGTCCACGCTGTCGTTGTGCCTCATTCAATTATTCGGCAGCTGCCTTGCTCAGCCATTCTCCCTCTTTCATCTGCTCATCAAAATCCGAAGAAAACTTCTCCATGCATCTGCAAATGAAATCCTTGCGGCATACGGGACAAGGCGTCTTGCCCAGACGGCTGACATTCGTCAATTTCCATTCTGGATAACGGTTGTAAAACACGCGGCAATCGGTTCCGTCTGCCAGATTGATGATGAACTCATAAAGCCCGTCCTTCTCATTGTTTCCGGCTTTAGTTACATTGGTAATCTGCGGTCTGTATGGCATGTGCATCACCCATTTATCTTAAATTTCTCGTTCATTAGTACATTGTACTTTCCGGTACTTAGACATATTAAAGAATTTCAGGGGCAATGTCAACCAAAGAAGACGTCAAAGATGGAGCCCAGCTGTCCCCGCTTTTTCCCCTCCAGAATATCCGGATTGAACACTTCTACATATCCACAGTCCATACAGGATACGAACAAAAAGTGATTATGCTGAATATCAAACATCTTACTGAGGCCGGCTCCGGACATGGATACCTCTTTCGTCTTGCACTCGGTCCCCTTACATTTCGTGCAAACAAAACGTTCCGCAATCATATCCTCAATTTTCATAAACTTCCCCTCTCCCTTCCCGATTCAACATATCCTTCTTTACGGCATGCGCTTCATTTCGGTTCATTTTCTTCACAAATTCAGGTCTTCACGTCAAAAAGACGGGCTCCCAATGAGCCCGCCTTCATATATGAGCTGCTGCTATGTCGCAGACCCGTTCCTTGATTACACTACATTTAATTCTACATCAATGTTTCCGCGGGTAGCCTTGGAATAAGGACAGAAATCATGCGCTTTTTTGGCCAAATCCTCGGCTTGAGCACGATCAATCCCCGGCATGTCTACATTGAGCTTCACCGCCAGCTTGAAGCCGCCGTCGCTGTCATCCTTGCCAATCATAACCTGGGAGTGTACCGTCACATTGTCCAGCTTGACGCCTTCCTTTCGGGCAACATTCGCCAAGGCACTCTCGTAGCAGGCACCATATCCCGCCGCAAACAGCTGCTCTGGATTCGTACCGTCTCCGCCGGGTCCACCAAGCTCCTTCGGCATGGAAAGATTATGCTTTAACGCACCATCGGAGGACTCCAGGGATCCGTTTCTTCCGCCTTTAACCTTCACATCTGCTGTATACATTGCCTGCATCACAAAATCATCTCCTTCGGTTAGAAAAAACTATTATCCACATTTGTTTTATAAACGTCTCACTGTAATTGAAACGTAAAATCGGGTGGATGACCGTCAAGTAGCATTTCCAACCCCGGGATGGAGTATGCAAAAAAGCAGCCTTTCGCTGAGTATTCAACGAAAGGCTGCTTCACATTGCGATGCGGTAGAGAGGACTCGAACCTCCACGGGTATACACCCACTACCCCCTCAAGATAGCGTGTCTGCCATTCCACCACTACCGCATAATAAGCTTCCTCTTGAGGAGAACATTCCTATTATACCTTGCTTGCTTGTGGAAGTAAAGCATGATCTGCGCCTGTACCTATGCACTTGAAGCCACTGCCTCAGCATCAAATAAAAAGAACAGCCTTAAAGCACGGCTGCTCCTTAAACTGCGGTTGTTGAAACCGAAAATGAATTTAAAGCTTCTTGTTCCTCTTCTTCCGGTACTCCGTAAACGCTATATATTCCTGAATGAAATTCTTCTCCTCCTCAGACAGGCCATCAAGATGCTTTTCCTTGGCTGCCTGATCCCATTCATAACCTTCGCGCTCTTCCATAATTCCTTCCGGTGTTCCGCGGCCCACAATGAGCCAATCCAGGCTGACAGAGAAAAAAGCTGAAATTTCAATCAGCTTATTCGTGCTCGGCGTCGTCTTACCCCTCTTCCAATCCCCGAAGTTCCCGGTACTAATTCCCAGCGCTTCACAAAATGCTTTTTTTGTCATCCCCCGGCTTTCGATAAGCTGTTCAATTCGTTGATATATCGAGTGCATTGAAAGAACCGCCTTCCTGATCCCTAAAAAAAATCACTTATGTACGTCATGCATTATTGACACCATACTTAGATAAGTGTATAATAGGTGCATTACGTCTAAATTATACCACATTTGTCATCGCACTGTTACTGCACCCAGATTTGAATTGGAGGCACGATGAGGTTGAGTGATATATTATCCTGGGGCCATGCTGTACATCATGTGATGTCTGGAATGGTAATCCTCCGCGAAGACGGCACCATCGACAAGATCAATGATCGTCTGCTCTCCATCATTTCACATTGGGGACTCCTGCCCGACGTTCAGCTTCAAGGACTTTCTGTTTTTGAGTTGAGTCCGGAACTGTTCGGCAGGCCTTCCTTCAGCACTTTCTGCCATGACATATACTTACCTGCCATCCATAGTATCCTTCGGGGCGATGAGCACAGCTTTCGTATGGAGCATCAGATCCAGCTTCAGCAAAGTATCGCCTGGTACTTGTTCGAGATTCACGCTCTGACACGAGGCCCCCAATCCACCTCACACGGTGCGATTCTTTCATTTACAGACATCACAGAGTTTAAGAACCGAGAAACCGAACTTAGGCATGCATTAGGCCATGTCTGTGTGCTCCCGGAGCATATTCCCATCTGCGCCGTCTGTAAGCATGTCCGCTCTGCGGGACACTGGGATCCTGTGGAGAGCTACCTGGAGAGCAAGCTGCCGGTGCATTTTACACATGATATTTGTCCCGCCTGTATCCGCCGTTTATACCCCAGATATTCTTCGATCCTGGACCATGCCTCTTCCGCGGAAGAAGAGTAAATGAATCATCATATGACAAACAGCCCGGGTGGATGATGCTCCCGGGTTGTTTATTTAGATAGAAAAAGGCTCTGCATCGCTGCAGGAGCCTTTTGTTTATGCGGTAGAGAGGACTCGAACCTCCACGGGTATACACCCACTACCCCCTCAAGATAGCGTGTCTGCCATTCCACCACTACCGCACAATATAAGGATTACCTATGAATAAAATGGTGAGCCATGAAGGACTCGAACCTTCGACACCCTGATTAAAAGTCAGGTGCTCTACCAACTGAGCTAATGGCTCTCGAAGAAAATGGACCAGCTGCGCCATCATTCATATGTTAGATAAAATGGTGACCCGTAGGGGATTCGAACCCCTGTTACCTCCGTGAAAGGGAGGTGTCTTAACCCCTTGACCAACGGGCCTTATTAATAGCTGCTCGCCGTGACGACAAGATTGAGTATATCAAATATATATTTATGTGGCAAGCACTTTTTTTGAATCGACGGCAATCTGCGTCTACTCGGTATTTAAAGCCATAAAAGTTAACCGGAGGCTTCCTCTACAAACGGAAGACTCCGGCATCATCCTTCTGAACAGCTTCACTTTCTAAACCAATAGAGCTTATCTCTGCCGTAAATTGCTTGTTACTTGTCCACCAGTTTTACAAGCAGCGCTGCAGCCTCAGCGCGGGTAATGGTTCCCTTTGGCTTCAGCGTACCGTCCGGGTAACCGTTAACTATGCCGATCATCGTTAAGGCGGAAATTGCTTTTTGAGCCCAAGCCGAGATCTCGTTTAGGTCCGAGTAGCTCGATGCGTTAAGTTCTTGCTGTGTCAGATCTTGCTGTGTCAGTTTATTCTGGAAAGCACGGTACAGGATTACCCATACCTCTTCTCTTGACATTTGGCGATCCGGCCGGAAGGTTCCATCGGCATAGCCTTGTATGATTCCCGCATGAACCATGCCTTTAACATGTTCTGAATACCACGCACTCTCTGCAACATCAGTATAAACAGAACCTGCTGGGGCTCCAGATAATCCGAGGATCCGCGAAACAACAGTGACGAACTCCGCTCTGGTCATCTCCTGATCCGGTTTGAAGGAGCCGTTATCGTAGCCCTCCATAATTCCGTTAGCGGATAGATGCATGATCGCTTTAAAAGCCCAGTGGTCATTTATGTCTGCATAGGCTCTTCCTTGTCCGGTTGAAGGATTTTCACTCACTGGCGAATCTGGACCATCGTTACTGCCAGGATCACTGGAGCTGTCATCGTTACCGGGATTTCCGTTGTTGTCCTGGTCCACAATCGGGCCCGTGCTTCCATGATCATCTCCGCTGCCGCCATTTTCATTACTGCTGCCATCTCCACCACCACTGCCGTCTCCATCATCACTGCCGTCACCACCACTGCCGATGCCGCTGCCATCACCGTGATCGCCTCCGACAATCTTGACCTTCACCGGCTCCGTGTAAATATCGTACGTCTTCTCTTCATCAATCGTTCCCGTATATCGAAGCAGCACGTAAGTGGTACCCGGTTTCCCAGCCTTGATCTTGCTGCCATTGTCCTGGTCCAGGCTTACAATACCACTGTCATCAAGAAGTACAATACTCGGGTTTACCTGTTTTCGTTCGTGACTATAGCTTTCTGCCCATGCGGAGAGTTCCGAGCTCTCGCCGGACTTCATGATGACTTCCTGATTTTCAGGCTCTATTGAAATGACCCAATCTTTCGCCCAGTATGCATAATCTGTAGTAATTCCAAACACACCCAGCAGAAAAGTATTGATGAAATGATCATAATTGTTAAACGTCCACGGTGAAATGATCAGACCACGCTGATGAGCAGCATCCATAAATTTAGGGCCTAATCCGCCGTAGCTGGTATTCAAGGTGCTGTTGTAACGCTGCATCACCTTCAGAGTCTCACGCATAGCGCCATTAACCCGATTCTCGCTCGCATACCCGCCAGTCAACAGGCCAAGAGGCATGTCCGGAAGCTGGGCAGCAAGCCGATCCAGCTGATTCGTATCGAAGGACATGACATTAAACAAGTCTTCTGCATCCTTCTCTTTTACAAGCTTCACAAAAGCATCTACTGCTGCAGGATTATGAGTCTTGATCTCTGCATAGATCATGACACCCCGTTCCCGGGCCAAATCAATCTGCTCCTCCAGTGTTGCGATCCGTGCTTCCGGATACTCCGCCCCCGGCACCTGCCGAACCTTTAAGCTCCGCAGCTCTTCTAAAGTCATATCCTCCACCCGGCCAGTTCCATGAGTGGTTACATGTACAGCACTATCGTGGATAATAACCAAATGCCCATCTTTGGAAAGAAAAATATCATTCTCAATATAATCCGCTCCAGCCTCGATCGCCAGCTCATTGCTGATGATGGTATTCTCCGGAGCAACCGATGGCATCCCTCTGTGCCCGATCATATACGGCTTACGAATCAAGGTGGTGTGATAGAAGTACACCCCCAAGGCCCGATAGGCTTCGCTCGGTGAGCTCGTGATCATTCCGTTCACACCTGCTGTAATCATACGGTGAATATCCATATATTTATCCTGCTCATTCTGCAGCTTTACTTCCTTGCTCCACACCACTATCGTTCTCTGCTGAAGATATGCGGTGTTGTCTTTGGTTGCTGCATCACGGGAGAGCATGGCAATCTTGGCGCCGCTCAGCGTTGTCTGCTTGCGAATAGCCATCAAGTCTTCGTTGGATTTCACATTCCACCCGCTGAAATCCACAATTCCCCGCAGCATCGGGTAAGCCTGCCTCGCTTCCTTGACCAGTTCCGGCTGATTAGACACGATAAAGGCATCTTCCAGACCGATGCTTGTCAGGTGGGCTATCAACCGACCAACCGTCTCTGAGTCCTCTACATAGAAGGCCGGCATGATTCTTGTGCCTATGGATTGAAGTGCATCCTGTAGACTCATAAACTCTTGTTTTCCTTCAGGATCGGTAACCTGCAGGTTGGAGTTCACGTAGATGACCAGCGTGGCTGGTAAGCTTCCTTCAGCGTAGGAATCCAGCTGCGCCTTGTTCTGAAGCTCTGCAATGACCGACGGAGCAAGAGCAATGAAGGTATCGGCCTTGGCAGTCTCTACGAAGCTGGATTCCGGAAGCGGCGGCAGCTCTGTCTCCCGTAACGTTACCTTAAGATGATCCACCTTCATGACACTGCCATTGGCCTGCAGACCGATACCACCCCGGAGGTAAGAGCCTGCTTGATCAGTGTTCACGATCACCTGACCATTAATCGACTGCATGACCCTGACTCCATGAACGGCAACCTTATAACGGTACATCGTGTCTGAATGGATCGTTTCTCCAAACGCCCCTTTATTCATCACATTCCATGTATTATTCGCCGTACGTTCCGCAAACTCCACGCCATTGGTCGCTTTAGCGTTCTGGCGGACCGCCATGTGATAATAAGGATAGCTGCCGCTTGTTCGGTTTTGAGTACGATACATGATTGAATGCCAGCGAGTGGGCTCGTTTGCCGCAGCATGGGTTACGTCGGCCTCAATGTCATAATTCCCGAACAGCTCCAAATACTCCGGAAGCAGGACACGGGTCGGATTATCCGGTGCGCTGGACGCATCGATCACAAATGCACCATCCTTGACCGCTGCCTTTCCGTCGGTTTTCCCCTCCACTTTCGTCCATCCATCAGGGAAATCTCCATCTGCCTCCTGTTCAAAATCATTCTCATAAAGCACATATTCTGTACTCGCCTCGTCTTTGGCAACAACCAGCAGGGAAACGCTAGCCCCGTCCTTCTCCCCTGTTAATGAATACACGCCCTTGTCTTGAACGATCAATTTGCCGTCGTTGACCACGATGGACGAGTCGTCTGCCGACCAAGTCAGATCAGCTCCGGTCATCGTACCATAAGTAAAATCATTGAATTGGGCAGTGAACGGAAGCTCCGCCAAGGCCATCTCTTTCCCTGCTTCAGCCAGCACATATCCCGAATCATGGCTGAGCGAAGTGACAGAGACCCCGTCAGCTCCCGGCTCTACAGTCACTTCCTGGGACCATTCTGCGTTAGCATATACCGCTGTCAGAACTGCAGATCCTGCCTTTAAAGGGTAAAGCATGCCGCCGCTCACCTTGAGCACCGATTCATCGGAGGAGACATATTGAATCCTTTCCGGCACGATCGCTTCCTCCACTCCATCGGAGAAATATACACTGCCAGTGACCGTATAAGGGCCCGTCAGTGACTCCACCGTTGGAGGAAATGCAAGCCGCAAATCATCGACTTTAATCCGTGTTACTTTCAAATTGTCGAACGAGACGGTGCTTTGGTCTCCTTGAAAGCCGATTTTTCCACGACCCAGCAATCCGGATGTGAACTCCTGATCAAGCAAAAGCTTGTAATCTCCTTCATCCTTGACCTTAATGTACTCTTTGACGTTATCGCCGAACACCCTGACCTTCAGGGTATAGTCTTTTCCCAGCTCCAAAGCGTCTGAGGAACCGCTTGCCATAACAGACCAGCTGTTACTCGGATTGCGGTAAGCTACCTCAAAGCTTCCGTTCTGACGGACTGCCATTTGATGGTATGGCGCTTGGCCGTTCGGCGCCGCTCTAAACATCAGCGCTGCCCAGCGGGCCGCATTCAGAACACTGTGGAACCGAACGTCCGCCTCAATGGAGTAATTATCCCATTGCACCGGTGCTGTAATTCTGGCCTGCTTACCGGAAGCAGTTCCCGCGAATGTCATGCTTTTATTACCATAGGTATCTTCCGTCACCGAAAATGACGGACTTCCCGCTTGAACATCTGATATCCATCCGTATGGAATTTCACCACTTCCGAAAGAGTCAAAATTCTCCTCTAGCAATACCGGATTTGCATCGCCGGACACCGGGTTGTCCTTCACCAGCGCAAGGATCCCGAAGCCGCTTGTATCATTCCAGAATGAGCTGGATTGATGTGCACTCCAGGCATTGACCCGTCCATTGGAAGCATCGTTGCCGTAACGGTCCGTCGCAGTCGCCTCAAAGCCAAGCTGCTGCTGTTGAATCGGATTCATATCCAGCATGCTCCAAGGCACAGCCACCTCTAGAGACCACCCCTCTCCGGTCGTCCGGATCGCTCGTAAAATTTGCTGGGCATCCTTGCCGGAATGGTGGTCCAGCGCTGCGCCAAAATAAAAATCTGGCGTTGCAGAATTCGGCTTGTACACAAAGCCAGCCTGCATATCGCTGTTAACATACGGCGCAGATCTATGCAGCGTTGGATCAAAAAACAGACTTACGCTGTCCTGCTGGAACCAATATCCCGGTGCCTCGGACATGAGCTGATCATCCTTCATCTTCATGCCGATATACAGATACTGATTGTCCCAGAGAAATCCCATTTCTGCCGCTGAGGACAAGCCCTCCCCGAGTGGAACGTCCAGCGTTTCGCTCAACGACCAGAACGCTTCCCCGACATCACCGTCAATCACTGGAGGAGTCATTGTTTTCCGGACCTCCGTCCGTTTCATCTCCTCCTGTGCGCTCACAGGCGCAGCAGGCAGAACAAGGGACATTACTAAACTTCCGACCAGTACCCATGTCAAGCTGACACCGATAAACCTTTTTGCTTTTCCCACTTCATCGTCTCCTCTTCTTCATGATTTCCTGACTATTTCAAGCCGGCGTGCATGAAGCTCTCAACAAATTTTCTTTGGAAAAAGAAGAATGCAATCAGCAAAGGTGAAATGACCATCATGGTTGCCGCAGTCACCGTCCCCCACTGAGCCCCTGTCTCGAAGGATTGGGCAAAAATGGCGATGCCGACCGTCAGCGGTCGGTTGTTAACAGAATCCGTAACAATTAGCGGCCACATAAAATTGCTCCAGTGCGTACTGATCGAGATCAGTGAAAATGCGATGTAGGTCGGTCGTGCCGACGGCAAATAAATGTGCCACAGGGTTCGCCACCATCTGCACCCATCCACCCGCGAGGCTTCATCCAGCTCATAGGGGATTTGCTTGAAGGTCTGTCTCAGCAGGAACACACCGAACGAAGAGACCCAATACGGAATCATAATCGCCCACTTCGTATCGATAAGATGAAGCTCCTTCATCACGGTATAATTGGGAAAAATCAAAATATCCGGCGGCACCATAATCTGAACCAGGAACAAGACAAAGAGCAGTCCCTGTCCAACAAATCGCAGCCTGGCAAACGCGTACGCCGCAAGCGTAAGCGTAAGCAGCTGAACCATCAGAATGCCCAACACGATCATGATGGTGTTCCAATAGTAAACTGGAAAAGGAATGGTCTCCCACGCCTTAAAATAGTTGCCGAAGGTCGGTTCTGTGACGGCGAACGGGTTAGAACGCGTCAGCATTTCACTCGACGGCGTAATGGAGGTGACGGCTGCCCAGATCAAAGGCATGACAAACCCAAGCGCCAGCAGTGATATCACCATTTGATTGAGTAAGCGATGCATGAAACCTTCCTCCTCAGTAGTGGATCCGCTTGTCAAGGAAACCGTAATAGAATATCGATACGGCCAGCAGCATCACGAGCAGAATGACGGTTAATACGGACGCTTTTCCCATATCCCAGAAGCTGAACGCCGTTTCGTAAATATGATAGAGCAGCAAATTGCTCGCATTGTTCGGACCGCCCTTAGTCATGATGTACAGGTGATCCACCAGCTTGAAGGAATTCGTCGTAGCAATCACAAGTACGAACAACGTCGTCGGCATCAGAAGTGGAAAGGTGATCGCTCGAAATTTCCGAAGCGGACCCGCTCCATCCATTTGGGCTGCCTGATACACCTCTTGAGGCAGCGACTGAAGTCCGGCCAGAAAGAAAATCATGAAGTATCCAGCCTCCTTCCAGATCAGCATCACCATCATGGATACCAGCACCCATCCCGGTTCCCCCAGCCAGCCCGGACCCTGAATGCCGAATAATCCGAGAAATTTGTCCAACAGCCCGTAGTCTGGTGTGTAAATAAAGAGCCATATATTTGCGATTGCAATCATCGGAATCAGTGTCGGATAAAAGAATGCCGCGCGGATCAGACTTCTCCCGCGCAGCTTCCCATTGACCCACACAGCCATATATAGCGCAAGCCATATACTAACAGGCACGGTTACGAGAGCGAGCCAAACATTATTACGGAGCACCTTGTGGAACACCTCATCCTGAAGGACATGCTTATACTGATCAAGTCCCGCAAAATGTCTCTCTTTTAACACCGTCTCATAGAAACTCCAGTCCAGCACCTTGACCATCGGATAAAACGTAAATACAGCCAGAAGGAGTAGCGATGGAAACAATAAAGCATAGGCCAAAAGATTGTCTTTCAGACGATATCCGCGCAAACGACGCGGCCAGCTGCGTGTCACGAGCCTCTCACTTCTTTCTCAGGCGATGATAGGGGAGGAAGCCCCCCCCCTTAGCTTTTCTCATTTATTTACGGTACTTCTTGAGAATGTCATCCGCTTGCTGCTGGGATTTCTCCAATGCTTCTTCAGGCGTCATTTCACCCAGCAATGCAGACTGTATGTTGTCGTTGAACAGCTTGGTGACCTGTCCGTTCTGATAAGTGGACAATTCACTGGAGGCATACTTCATCTGATCCCGTGCTACGGCAGCTTGCGGGAATCCGGCAACATAGTTTTTTAACAATTCTGTTTCATAAGCCGCTTCCGTAGTCCCCACATATCCGGTATCTATGGACCACTGCGCTACACGCTCAGGCTGAGTCAAGAACTCAATGAACTTGACGGCTGCCGCTTTCCGCTCTTCAGGGATGTCCTTAAATACATACAAATTACCGCCGCCTGTTGGAGAGCCGTAGCTTTTGTTAGCCGGTAAATAAGCTACACCGAAATCAAATGTTGCATCGGCTTTGACTTTGGACAAATTCCCCGTTGTATGGAACATCATCGCTGTTTTGCCGCTGATAAAATCAGAAGGGACTGTTGCCCATTCCAGTACACCTTCAGGCATCACTTTGTCCTTGCGTCCAAGGTCCGTGTAGAATTGAAGCGCTTCTTTAACTTCCGGCTTGTTGAAATATACCTCTGTCCCGTTGTTGTTGACGATATTGCTTCCGGATTGCAGGGAAAGTGCCTGCAGCATCCAATATTGATATCCGGTACTCGGAATTTCCAGGCCCCACTGGCTCACGCTGCCGCTGCTGTCTTTGACCGTCAGCTTGCTCGCGAATTCTCTCAATTCATCCCAGTTCGCGGGCGCCTTCTCCGGATCCAGCCCTGCTTCTTTGAACATGTCCTTGTTATAGTAAAGCACGATGGTGCTCCGCTGGAACGGAACGCTCCATACCTGATCACCGGATTTGGTGTTGCTCATAAACGCTTCATAGAAGCCATTAAAATACTCCTCCGAAAACCGAGGCGTCAGCTCCTCCAGCGCGTCCATTTCCAAAAGGCTGTACAGCTCGGTTGACAACAGCACGGCGAGATCCGGAGCGTTGCCGCCCTGCACAGCCGTGGCAGCCTTGGTCATGGTATCTTGGTAGCTGCCCGCATAAACCGGCTTTACAGTAATCGATGGGTTCTCCTGGTGGAAATCTGCGGCCAGCTTGTCTATAAAGCTGGTGATTGGTCCGCCAACCGCTACCGGGAAGTAGAAGCTAAGCTCAATGGGCTGTTCATCCTCCGCATTGCCGCTGCCTTGGCTCTCCTTACCGCTCTGATCTGCAGAAGCCACGCTGTTTCCATTCCCGGCTGCTCCCTGTTGCCCTCCGCTGCTGCAAGCTGTAAGAAGAAGCATCCACACCATAATAACCAGGCTTAACTTTTTCATTTCGAAGTTCCTCCTCAAAAATTAATATGCCACTAATTATTTGCTCCCTCGCGAGAAAAGGCGAAGGCTGATACCGCTCTATCCGGATGAACCGGATGGCCAGCGAAGCTCGCTTTCTTTTGAACGAAAATGCTCAGCAATGACTCCCACAGACCGCAATATGTAGTCCGGCTGTATGCCTGTTTGCTCAATGGACTCTGCAGCATCGACCCCCGTAAGAACAAGCGCCGTAGACATTCCGACACGTTGACCAAGTGCAATATCCGTTTCGAGCTTGTCCCCGACCATGAGGCAGTCTTCCGGACGGACTCCGAGCTGCTTCAAGGCGCAGGCGGCATAGTAAGCCGATGGTTTGCCTAGCCTGATGTCCGTCGTCCGGCCGCTCGCCGTTTCAATGGCAGAAATCAGCGCCCAGGTGTCGGGGATCACCCCCTTCTCCACCGGACAGAAAGGATCAGGATTGGCGGCTACCAGGAACGCTCCGTTCCTTACGGCATTCACCGTAGCGGTCAATCTGCGATAATTCATGCTCTGATCCAGTCCGACCAAGACGTGGGTGGCGTCTTCTTCATGCTGTGTCACATTTAGCCCCATTCCGGTCAGCTCCATAGTCATGGCCTCCCCGCCGAGCGGGTAGATGCTTGCACCAGGAGCATGCTCCCGAAAATACTCTCCTGCTGCGGTAAGCGCCGTTATGATCTCATCTCCGGAGCAGTGGATGCCAAGTCTAGCCAGCTTGTACATCACCTGCTTTCTTGTGTACAATGTCGTGTTCGTAGCGAACATGACCGATTTTCTACGTTCCCGTAATGTACGGATCGTGTCTTCAGCCCCATCCAGCACACGGTCCCCTATGTAAATCGTGCCGTCGAGATCAAACAGATAAGCGGTAAATTCATTAATCAAGGTACGATGCATGGGCCTTTCCTGCTGCTCCTTTCAAGCAAAATAACCCTTGCTCAAATAACGAGATACGGAAACGGACCACCCCTACAAACCAAGTGGTTCAAGTCGTATCATCGCTACAGAACAAAGGTTTTCTCCTGTTCTCAACCTTTCATTGCAGCAACCATATTACCATTCCAATATAAAATAGAACAATTAACGCAGAATCAACCTTTTGTTATTTTTGAGTAAATTTGTGGAATATTGCAAAAAAAAGAACCTTCCGAAAACGGAAGGTCCTTCTTCATCATGTGTTACAGAACGGAGAGAGAGGGATTCGAACCCTCGCACCGCTTACGCAGTCTAACCCCTTAGCAGAGGGTCCCCTTATAGCCACTTGGGTATCTCTCCAGAATAATGGCTCCCCGAACAGGACTCGAACCTGTGACAACTCGATTAACAGTCGAGTGCTCTACCAACTGAGCTATCAGGGAACAGTATTTAGTACGTTCACTAATGTACCATTATTCCTTACCGGAGTCAAGCGTTAACAGCTGAAGCGGGCCCTGGCAGCGACCGCAGCGATAACGCGCCGGATCCATCCTTCGTTTACGCTTATACTCCATATGGCACTCCTTGCAGCGCAGGAGGTAGCGGTAGGGCAGCGCTTTTTTCTTATTAGAGTCTGCTCGCGGTATTGCCTTACAGTACCTGCTCCCTCCTACAGCCTGCAGCAGTGCTTTGAAATCCGCATCCTGGTGGCGGTAGCCCCTGCCTGACAAGTGCAGATGATAGTGACACAGCTCATGCTTAATAATTCTCTCCACCTCATCCGGCCCGTGCTCCACCAGCTGATGGGGATTGATCTCGATATCATGACTCTTCATAAAATAACGTCCGCCTGTAGTGGACAGCCGGCTGTTAAACACAGCCCGGTGGCGGAACGGGAGCTGAAAGCTGGTCAGCGATATGTGCTCCACCCATGCCTGGAGCTCTTCATTGCTCATCATATTTTTCAACAGTCGGCCTCCGATCTCTGCCTTCTTCTCACGTAAATCTACTTGAATTTTAACTTCTTCCTACGCTACACTGTCAAGTGAAGACTCACACCGCAGGTGATGAGGACGTATGGAAGGGGAAGAACACCAATGCCGGAAATGCGATATTGTATATTGCAGCACGGCGACCAGCTTCAATATGTAGAAATGCCATCGGATTATGCATATCAGCTGAGCGCCCTGAACTTGAGATTAAACAAAGAGATTAGCAAGCTGACCGCTGCGGGCAAGCCGGAGCTGCCGCTTGCTGTGGCTGAGTGCAGCCAGCTGGAGCTGCTGCAGGAGGGCTCGCACATCATTGGCGGGCTGGACTATATTAATCAGCTGGAGTCCTCTTTTGCCTCGCTAAATGAAAGCGAATATCCGCTGATCGCCCTTCTCACTGAGATCCGGGCCCTGCAGGCCCAGCTGGAGCAGTGGTACGAAGAAGAGATGGTATAAAGACGTCAAATTGTGCGAACCGTTCCAATGGAACGCCGTTTAGCGTCCGTCTTGCAGCAGACCTGCACACAATAGGCCCTTCCTCCATATGCTAAGGATACAGAGTGTTTAGTCAGAGGAGGAGATTTCATTGCCGCAGTGGCTCTGCAATCAGCTGACCCGCGCCTTCCGCAAGAAGGACCGACGCCAGATCAAGCTGCTGAACGAATGCTGGTTCTTTTACCGCACCTCTCCGGGGGAGTACCCGGAAGCACCATAACGCGACAAGAAATAAGCCGGATCCCCAGAGGGTCCGGCTTATTTGACCTGCACGTCCTTCTCGCCACGCGCAAGCCTGCGGCGAGCGGAACGGCAATGCGCTGCTGCCCGCTGCTTCGTGCGAAAGCCGGCTTTACCCGTTCGCCAGCTCCTTCGGCGGCTTCATGGTCAGTCCGACACGTCCTTTTTTCAGATCGACGTTCAGCACCCAGACCGTGACATTATCGCCTACGGATACGACGTCCATCGGATGCTTGACATACCCGCCGCTAAGCTGGGAAATATGCACCAGGCCGTCATTCTTGATGCCGATATCAACAAATGCACCGAAGTCGATAACGTTGCGCACGGTGCCCTGAAGCTCCATTCCTGGCAGCAGGTCCTCCAGCTTAAGAACATCGGTGCGGAAGATTGGAAGCGGCAGCTCCTCCCGCGGGTCGCGTCCCGGACGCTGCAGGCTGTCCAATATATCCCGCAGTGTTGGAATTCCGACCTCCAGCTTCGCGGCCAGCTCCTCTGCTGATTGCTGCGCAAGCAGCTCGGCCAGCTCCTTCGTGCCGACCTTATCAAGCCCGACGCCCAGCTCCTTCAGCAAGCGGGATACCACCGCATAGGATTCCGGGTGAATTGGCGTACGGTCCAGCGTGTTCTCGCCATCAGAAATCCGCATGAAGCCGACCGCCTGCTCGTACGTTTTGGCGCCGAGACGCGGTACCTTCTGCAGCTGCTTGCGGCTCAGAAACCGGCCATGCTCCTCACGGAACTTCACAATATTCTTGGCAATCGTGCCATTAACTCCGGCTACATAGGACAGCAGGGAAGGCGAAGCGGTATTAACATCTACGCCGACGTGGTTTACAGCAGACTCCACGACCGCCTTCAGGCTTTCTTCCAGATGCTTCTGGCTGACATCATGCTGGTACTGACCGACGCCAATGGACTTGGGATCAATCTTCACCAGCTCTGCCAGCGGGTCCTGCACCCGGCGGGCAATGGAAGCGGCACTTCGCTCTGCTACGTCCAGATCCGGGAACTCCTCCTGCGCCAGCTTGGAGGCTGAATATACGCTCGCTCCCGCTTCGTTCACGATCAGATAGGCTAACTCCGGGCGCCCGGCCTCGGCAATGACCTCTGCCACGAACTGCTCCGTCTCGCGGGAGGCGGTGCCGTTACCAATGACGATCAGCTGGATCTCGTATTTATGAATCAGCTCCGTAAACTTCGCCGCCGCCTCGCGCTTCTTGTTGTTGGGAGGCGTCGGATACGTGACCGCCACTTCGAGCAGCTTGCCGGTGTCATCAACCACCGCCAGCTTGCAGCCAGTACGGTAAGCGGGATCGACGCCGAGGACATTCCGTCCCTTTACCGGCGGCTGCAGCAGCAGGCTGCGCAAATTGCCAGCAAAGATCGAGATGGCCTGGTTCTCGCCTTTCTCTGTAAGCTCACCGCGAACCTCCCGTTCAATCGAAGGTGCAATCAGGCGCTTATACGCATCCTCAATGACCGCTTTCAGCACCTCGCTCACTGCCGATGGACCTTGAATGATCTGCTTCATCATGTACTGATGCACAGAGTCGGCAGGCACGTCCAGCCCGACCTTCAGAATACTCTCCCGTTCTCCGCGATTAATGGCGAGAATCCGGTGAGGCGGCATCTTCTTGGCAAGCTCCCGATAGCTGTAATAATTCTCGTAAACAGACTCCGCATCAGCATCCCGCGCTTCGGAAGTGAGCATACCATGATCCATCGTATACCGGCGGACCCAGGCACGTATGGACGCATCATCCGCGATATTCTCTGCCAGAATATCCATTGCTCCCTGAATCGCCTCTTCCGCCGAATGCACGCCATTCTCCTCATCCATATACTCCGCGGCCTTTGTCATAAGATCCCCTTGCTTCGGCTGGGACCAGATCCAGGCGGACAAAGGCTCCAGGCCTTTCTCCTTCGCGACACTGGCACGTGTCTTGCGCTTCTGGCGGTAAGGGCGATACAGATCCTCAACCTCCTGAAGCTTGACGGCTTTGACAATAGACCCTCTCAGCTCTTCTGTCAGCTTGCCCTGCTCCTCGATGATTCGCAGCACCTCACGCTTGCGGACCTCCAGGCTGCGAAGGTATGACGTGCGGTCCTCGATATCCCGAAGACGGTTCTCATCCAGTTCCCCCGTCATCTCCTTGCGGTAGCGTGCAATAAAGGGAATCGTGTTCCCTTCATCCAGCAGATCAACGGTGGTGCGCACCTGCTTCAGCGTAAGCTGCAGCTCCTTCGCAATTTGTTTGACAATCCGTTCCTGTTCTTCTCTATGGAGCTGTTCCTCATTCAATGCAACCGCTGCTTCAATATCAGACAATGTACAATCCCTCTTTCTTCAAAAAAACTTGTACCCCCATTATCCCAAAACCCCCGTGCATTTACCAGTTCGACAGACACAACCGGGACAGAAGTTTTTACACATGCTCCAAGGAGCAGTAAATGTAAGAAAAAAAAGCAGGCTTTTAAGCTTCCCTTCAGCTTCCTTTAAGCTTCAGCCTGTACACTGTACTCAAATCTCACCCGGCGCTCTTCAGCAGTCATCATCCTAAGGAGGTTCACAGCATGACACGCAAAAAAATCTGGATTTGGTCTCTCATCGGTATTTTCACCTGGATTGCCATCGTTACGGCCGCTTACCGACTCATACCGGATGGCCGCCCGGATTACAGCTCGGCTTCCACCGTCCCTTACGCCCTCGTTCCGGTCCCATGAGGCAGCCGGAAACCAGGACGCCAAATAGCCCGCCGGAGCACCGGCGGACTATCACGCACACGACCTTTATCAAGGCGGCTTCGCTTTCGTATCAAAAATCAATCAAACCGAGACTAATCTGCAGGGAATCATCCACCTTGCTCATGGTTTCATCATCCAGATGGGTAATCTTATCCGTCAGGCGCTGCTTGTCAATCGTCCGGATCTGCTCCAGCAGAATCACGGAATCCCGGTCAAAGCCATGGGACGCCGCGTCGATTTCGACGTGAGTCGGAAGCTTTGCTTTTTGAATCTGTGCTGTAATTGCTGCTACAATGACCGTTGGACTGAACCGGTTTCCGATATCATTCTGAATAATCAGAACCGGCCTGACACCACCCTGCTCTGAACCCACAACGGGTGAAAGATCCGCAAAAAATACGTCGCCGCGTTTTACGATCACTTTGTTCACACCCCGCTAACTAAGCGGTCCAGAGTGCTGTCTGCATCTTCCTCCGCGTGAAACGCCTCGGACGCCATGGTGAGGTTAATCTTGGCCATCTCCATATAACCTCTCTGCATTGACTCACGGATATAGCGCTTCTTCCGCTCGTGCAAATACAGCTTCATGGCCTGCCTGATCAATTCACTGCGGTTGGAATTTTCCAGCTGAGCGATCCCATCCACTTCCTGCAAAAGATGATCTGGTAGACTGATCATGATTCGTTTGGTGTTCTGCATGTTGGCCACCCTTTATTACACCCCCACAACCTTCTTGCCCTGTGCACCAGTATTACGTTATTCAAGGAAATTTATACAAAAATATATATGCCGAAGGTATATCATGTATGCTGCATCCCATTATAAACCACACTCGGCACTTCGTACAGACCAACCGACATATTGTTAAGTTCGGGAAAATCGGCACGAATTCCTGCTTTCCTTGAAAAAACGATACCTGCTGAGGTCAAAAAACACTACAAAAGGGGGTTAACCCGGGTGATCGGCATGCCGCCGCGGATATAGGTGCGGGGCACGCGATGTGCTATCATGCAAACCAATTCATAAGGAATGGTACCCAGCCTGGAAGCCAGCTCATCTGCAGAAATACATTCTCCAGATTGCCGGCCGATGAGCACAACCTCTTCACCGGCTTTGATTTGTTCCGCCTCTTCGGCGAAATGCTTTAGCGATACCATACACTGGTCCATACAAATGCTGCCGACCACAGGAGCGCGGCGTCCGCGTATAAGCACCTCCGCATTTCCACTCAGCATGCGCGAGTAGCCATCCGCGTAACCGATAGGAAGCGTGGCAATCCGCTCTTCCTCTTCCGTTACATATCTGGAGCCGTAGCTCACGCCGGATTGCGGCGGCAAGGTTTTGACGTAGACCGCCTGCGTCTTTAACGTCATGACCGGGCGCAGGCTGACCGCTGTGCGATGGACCTCCTCCGAAGGATAAACTCCATACAAGCTGATGCCGATTCGCACCATATTGAAGGATAATTCGGGAGTGTCAATCGCTGCGGCGCTATTGCCCGTATGTATAATCGGGATGGAGAAGCCTCCCTCCCGCAGCGCATCCGCCACGCTCTTGAACCGCCGGTGCTGTTCCAGTGTATAGCTCTTGTTCTCTTCGTCCGCTCTTGCGAAGTGGGTAAACATTCCTTCAATGAAGGCCTGAGGAAGAGCAAAGGCTTCTTCCACAAAAGCTGCTGCCTCTTCCGGGAGCAGCCCCAAGCGTCCCATGCCGCTGTCAATCTTGATATGAAGCTTCAGCGGACGATCCAGGGATTTCGGCAGCTTCTGAATGGCTGTCAGCACGTCGCGGCTAAACAGGGTCACCGTGATGTCCTGCTCCCATGCGGTCATAATACCCTCAGGCGGGGTATACCCCAGGACGAGGATCGGCAGCGTGATCCCGGCCTTACGCAGCTCCAGAGCTTCATCCAGAAACGCAACGCTCAGGTAGTCTGCCCCTAAGCGCTCCAGCTCCCGCGATACCTCAACGGCTCCATGGCCATAGGCGTTTGCCTTCACACATGCCAGCACCTTCATGCCTTCAGGCACATGTGCCCGGAACGCATTCAAGTTGTCACCCAGAGCATCCAGATCAATTTCTGCCTGGGTAGGCCGATAAATATGTTGCAATCCAGTCACCTTCTTACCATTATGAATAGCTCTGTTGTCATTAAACTCATGGTAATGTTCTGCCCGGCAACTGTCAATCCGGCCACCGCTGTGAGAATTCCCATCCTACTGCTGACGCAAACCCTTCGCGGACAAGCGGACTCGGCTGATTCCGCTAAACCAGGGTGAAGACGGCTTTCCTGACGTTTGGCACCCCGGTTGAAGAAAGAGGCGAATGGCCTAAGATTTGCAGCCATATCCTGATTGCTGCAAATCTCGGTTATCCGCCTTCATCGTATTACTTACCCGATTGTCCGTGCATGGAAGCAGCGATTTGCACCATTTCAGAAGCCGGCAGATTCCCGCTCGTAATCCGGTACTCCACGCCTTCTGTCGTCCAGGTCAAGGTCTGCTGCTCATCCCCTGTAAGCAGGGCCACCGTGAAGCCCAGATCAATGACCTGACCCGGCGCTAGAGATACTGCCCGATCCAGCGGACGCGATTCCATAATCGTGTATTGATAGACGCCATCGTACCTCAGAATCACGGCATGATCCTCGCTGTTGGCCATTTCCTGAATCCCCTTACTCACTACGCCGGCTGGTGTATAGGAAGGCTCGATGATGCCGAAAGCCCCCAGATGCTGGGCCGCTGCCGGCTCGGCCGCTGTCCCTGGCTGCTCCCCGGCCGGATCACCTTGTGCAACCGGCTTTCCATCCTCGCCCACCTCGGCCATCACGTCCTTGTTCTCTTCGTTCATGGCACTCAGATTCCGGTTCGTATCAAATGAATCCTTGGTCAGGTTCGTATCAAAGGTGAAGTCGCTAAACCTGACATCGACGACGACCTTGGCTTCGGAGTCAGACACCTGAATCTGCTTTGGCGAGTAGTTATCTTTGGCGAGCCAGATTTTTTGCCGCACCAGAGCATGACTGTGATAATTGGCCGCCACCTCAAACACATAGGCATCCTCGATCTCTGCAAACTGACGCGTGCTATCACTCAGAATACTGCCCAGCATCGTCTGATACAGATATACCTGACCCTGATTCTCCGGCCAATCGCTCTTGAAGCGGAAGCTTTTGTTCAGGCTCGGTGTGAGTACAAAGACCCCTTCATCATTTCGGAGTACGATCTGTGTGAGGTCCTTCTGTCCGTTGGTCAAGCTGATCCGGTAATAGGACGGGGCCTGATACCATACCTCGACCTCATATTGCTGCGGCGTCGAGCCGGTGTTGATGGTCATGACTCCCTTGCCCTGGTATGCCCCCTTCTCGCCTTCCAGCTGATCCGCTACCTTAGCCAGATCCTTGATGACTCCTTCTGCATCCTTTTTCCCGCCACAACCCGAAAGCACCAATGTGAAGCATAATACAGCAGCAAGCAGCACCCAAGACACCCGGCGCATGTCATCATCCCCTTTGTGCACATGTTTTGAATTCATTGATACATGTCTATGAGGGACTTGGTCACATTATGCAGACGGGCTTGACAAGCCGGAGAGCGGATTCTTTTTTAGCGCCTGAAATATTTCTCTTTAAGCTCCCCGGTTAACAGCTCCATCCTTCCTCCTTGAATAATATACAGCGTATCGCATAGCGACTCTAAATCTTCATAGTTGTGGCTGGTGAGCAGCAGGGTCTTGCCATCCTCCTTCAGCTTCATTACGATGTCCTTCATATCGTTGTAGGTCTGGTAGTCCAGCGCATTAAAGGGCTCATCCAGCACCAAAATATCCTGCCCTTCCATGATGGCCTGGGCAATGCCCAGCTTCTGCTTCATCCCCAGAGAATAATGGGCAACCCGAGTCTTCAGCTCCGGGTCCAGGCCTACCCGTCTCATGGCGTCTTTGATCTCGGCATCACCAATTCTCCGGTTAATATCAGCGAGAAATTTCAAGTTTTTATAACCGCTGTAGGTGGAAATGTATCCCGGGCTATTAATGAACACCCCCACTTGCTCAGGAAAATCAATGTCCTTGCCGAGCTGTTTGCCCCGTACAAAGACTTTTCCGGTATCCGGCGCCGTGAACCCGCACAACATTTTGAACAATACGGATTTGCCACTGCCATTCGCACCGACGATGCCGATGCTCTCCCCCTTCTGAATGTCTAAATGAATGTCAGATACTACGGGGATTCCGTTGTAAGCCTTGGATACCCCTTCCAGCTTGATCTGTGTCAATGTCAATCACCTCTTTCAGCATAGTTGAGCTATTGAAACCGCCGTTTATACCCATGGATCAGGATGTACAGCACCGCTGATACCGCTATGACTATAAGGATCAGAAAAATGGTTTGCGGAGGCAGTCCCTCATACGCGGAGTCCGCCGCAGACATAAACGGTTGATGCTGTGCCAGGCTGGACATGCCTGCAGGAATGTATAATGTCCAGGAATATGGAAGAAGGTAGAGCGCGTACATCAGCAGCAGCCCTCCGAATGCGGCCGTGACTTGCCGACTCCACAGGAACACCAGCAGCATGAGCAGAAACTGCACCAGCAGCTCCAGCCATTTCACGGCTGTGATATAGACCCAGATCTCATTCCAGCTGAGTGCCAGGTCCGGGATCATTGTAACGCCTTCAGCAGGCAAGCCTGCTATGGATGGAATGAGGAGACTCCCTGTCGTCAACCCGATGGTGTACACCAGCACATAGATACTGCCTGCAGCGAGGATCGAGGAAGCCCACTGTATTTTGGAAGCAAGACGGATGGTCAGCAGCATGCTGTGCACCCTTTTTTCATTTTCCAAAAATAGGGCAAGCATATATAACGGGGCCGCATTCATCAGCAGCATCACGAGAAAATCTGCCGGCTTGAAATAACCGTGCCCATGCCCCCAAAAGGTATAGATCATGTAGTCCGCCCATGTGCTTGGTCCGACTGCCAGGTTGTTCAGCTGCAGCCATTTCCATAAGCAGATTACAATCGCTAGAGTGGCCAGGATACCCACATTTCGGAATGAAAACAGCTGCGCAGCATAATAAGGCATCACTCCCCGGGGCCTAAGCCATTTCCGGTGCCATTCAAAGTCTTTGTTCCAATATTTGCAGATGAGATACACTGTGCCTCCAAAGATCATTCCCAGTGAAATGTAAGTGACCCAAAATGCATATGGATAGGTCAGATTGTACATGAAGATGATGTAATTATTGATAAACAGAAACGGGATGCGCGTCAGCTCCGGAATTTTGGATTTCATGGCAAAGACCATCAGAATAAACAATCCCGCCGTTATCACAGCAACCCATCTCTTCTCAAGAAAATGATGCAGCGTCATCATAACGAGACCCAGCATGCTTAGCCCCAGGATCAGATGCAGAACCGACAGCGCGGAGGCCTGCCATGGATGCTGTACAATGTCACTTAATTTCATCAGTACTTCCATCGACAAGTCTTGTTCAGCCGGCGAAGGAAAACCGGAGCCTGCTGGCAGGCCCAGACCCACACTCATGATGACGGCAAGCTGCACAAGGACAAACACACTTGTATTTAAAGCCCATGCCGCCGCCTTCACGGCAAAATAGCGAGGGAACCGGGAGATGCGGATCAAGACATAATCCAGATTGTCCTCCAGATAGGTATAGCTGATCCACAGAAACTTCGGCACCATAAAAAAAGTAATGTAGTAATGGTCCACCAGAACAAACAGCACAAAGCTTTCATAGGAGTATGCAAAGCCTTGACGCGCTGAGAGACTGAACAAAGCGGCGCCCAGCAGGAGCAGAAGCAGCTTCGGCGTATAGAACCTTTTCACATCCCGGAGAAAAACAGCCCCCATCTTGCTCCCCTCCTTTAAGACGGATATACCGTGACTTTTTGAATCCTGCTGAAGTAAAAGGCAATACCCGCCGTGAACAGCAGAGCAAGCGCGGGACCCACAAGCAGAGGCCCATACCCGTGCTGATTAACATCAAAAGATTCCGGATTAAAGGCGGTGTAGATTCTGTAGATCTCCAATTGAAGCAGAGATAAAATGAAGTTTTCCAACGTGACATACAGAAAAGGTCCGGTCAGAATAATAAACACATTCGAAACAAACAAGGACAGCACAAATGCAAGTGTAGCCATCATCGCGGACAGGACTCCTTGCCAGAAGCTGATGAGCAGACCATAGCTCAGCGGATGATTCACAAACAAGGAGCCCAGAAAGTGCGTTTTCTCTAGCCTGGGACCCGGTTCGCCTGTGCTTTTATCGACTAAGCTATAAAACGGAGTGATTTCCGGCTTGATATAGAGTGCGAATATGACGCCGATCATCATGGCGATAAACATGATCGAGAACGAGCTTCCTGCCACCACCAGCCATTTTGCGGACAGATAGCGCCTTTTACTTACTCTCGGCAGCGTGTACATCAGAAATCCGTCTCGGCGCTCCAAATACATCAGCCAGCCTACAGGCAGAACTGCTATTAGCGGAAATAGAAATACAATGATAGAAATGCCGACTTCCCAGGCCTCTAAATCATGCTCTAGTGCATAGCTTTTATAAATGGTTCCACTTAGAAGAGCTACAGCAAGACTCAAGCTCAGCAGCGTGATCAGGACCGGCCAGCGCAGCTTGCCCCATTCCAATCTGAGCAGATTATTCAACATACTCACTCCTTTTTTTCTCGGATCTGTCTACAATATAGTCTGCAGCATCCTCATGTACAATAGCTTGAGAAGGAACAAGAGCCTTACGGGAATGAACGGAATTTCGTTCCCATAAAGCTCTTGTTTATGCTTCCGTGCATGAGGGAAGCCGCACACCGATAGACAAGTAGGCGCCGCCCTGATGCTCCGTATTGGAGGTCAACAGCTTACCTTTAAGCTGCACAACCAGCTGCTTCACATTGTACAAGCCAAATCCGCGAGGTCCTTGGGCTGTACTTTTGGTAGTGTAGCCTTTCTCAAACATTTGCATGAATGCTGTACTGGATTGGGGTGACCCTGGATTCATTACGAGCAGGTCCACCCACCCTTGCTGAGTCGCTTGCACTCTTACTACGATCTCGTTTCCCGGATATGAAGCTTCAATCGCATTGTCGATCAGCACGCCCAGAATTTCCACCAGCTGCTGCTCCTCTGCCACGATCTTGTGAAAAGAAGTGTAGATCTGCGTGGTAATGACCATTCCTCGAACCTCTGCGAGCTTCAACTTTGTGTACAGAAAGCCTCCAATCACCTTGCTGTCGAGCTGCAGAATTTCACGAATCCCGGTCTGTATGATGACGCTGTCTGTATAGGCTGAAATTTGAGCCCGGACCTCCGGCAGGGAGCCGGCGGTTTCCACAATACTGTGGATGGCCAGCAGCTTGTTATGAAATTCATGCTGTCTGGCGCGCACCTCGGATACCAGCTCGTCAATAGCGGGCAGATATTGCTCGATGGCGGACACTCTTTTCTCATGACGTGCCTGCCGATGATGTTCATAAATAATCCAGAGGTTCATACTGATCACCAGCGTAAACACAAGGAACAGAAGCAGCAGGTTCCGGGTCACAAAAGCGGTCTCAAAATTAGCATAGATCACGAGCCCGAGCACCATGACAGAAGACTGAATCAGCATAATCCGCAGAAAGATGCCGTTATAATCTCCTAGATAATGATTTCCCTGCTTTATGATCATGGCAGCATAAAGAGCGCCTGCTAGTAGCAATGTGACCCCGCGATGCACATATGGAAAGGCCTCTGCGTCTTGCTCCAGCAGCAAACTGATCGCGGCAATGCTGAAGGTCCGAAGCAGGATCCAGATCAGAAAGCTTAGAAACGTTACCACGATAACCTTCATGTTGGATATAGGACGGAAAAAGCTGCTATTCAGCATCATCACACACAGAATCAGCACACATAGCAGCACCGGGTTATTGACCGGAAGCAGATCGTAATTATTTACACTGAACCCTGCCCCCCATTCTGTGTAATCTACCCTCTGATAGCGGAATATCAAGCAAAGGAGATGAAAGCATATAAACCAGCTCACCGTAGCTTTTGTAAATCTGACGGGTTGTCCGGCCATGCTGTAACAGATCAAGAGCATGATCACTGTATCCAGCAGAATTTGAAAATAAATCATGAATGTCCCCGATTCTTTAGCGCGTGCTTGAAGGTGTGGCCAATGGGAATGAGCTGATCCGCACCGACCAGCTTGATGGCTCCTTCACTTTTGTCGATTTTTTGAATATACGCCGTGTTAATGATATAGCTTTTGTGGCATTGAATGAACGATTTCTCTCCCAGCAGCTCAGCGATCTTTTTGAGAGACAGTCCAGAAATCCGATCGGACCGTATTTCTTCCCCCGCCGATTTGATGTGCAGCTCCAGATGCTTGCCGAAGGATTCCACGTAAACAATCTGGTGTATGGGATACTCCAGCACGTGGCTCTTCTGCTCAATACTCAGGATCTCCGGCTGCGGAGTCATTCCTGCTCCAAGGTGATCCATGTAGGACAGCACGTCCCGCACCGCATGCAGCACTTCATCCCTTGTAAACGGCTTGATCAGAAAGCCATAGCACTTAATTTGCCGGTATGCGTTAAGCTCCTCATTGGCAAGTCCGGTGGCGAATAGAATCGGGGTGAAGCTGTAGCACTCCATGGCACGCAGTTCTTTTGCAAGCTGTGTCCCTTTATAATCGGCTAGCTGAATATCCAGAATAAACAGATCTATTGGATTTGCCAAAGCAATCTGTATGGCTTCTGCGGATTGATCCGTTGTAAACAGGCTCGCGCCCGGGGCGGCCTCCTGAATACAGGAAGCCAGTAAGCTCACAATGTGAGGCTCATCTTCCACGATGAGTACATTCACCAGGAAATCCTCCTTATCTATATGTCTGCATTTATTCTAACCCCTCACGCCAAAAAGGTACAACCTCACGGCTGCACCTCTCCCTCTTCATTCCAAGCGCCTTCGCGCTTCTCTACTCCCCTGGCGGTTCTTTAGGAACTAGCTTGAAAATCTCTCCGCTGACAAAGGTGTCGATCAATCGGTCCAGCCATTCGTAGTAGGCAACGGCCTCCTTGATTCTTGATACATCCTGCTGCAGAACTGCAATCAGGAGCTCATCCTCATGATGGTCTTTCATGAGCCGGTTCATTTCGTCCATCGATTTTTTTAATATATGAATGTTGCTCTCTACCGACTTGCGCCACTTGATATCAAAGAAATCGAAGAAGGTCTGATACCAGTCATACTCCACCTCGTATAGATCCTTCCGCGAACCCTTCTCCCATACCTTATGCACCATTTTATAATCCAGCAGCGTTCGGACTCC
This sequence comes from Paenibacillus sp. JSM ZJ436, assembly GCF_044383795.1. Taxonomy (NCBI): domain Bacteria; kingdom Bacillati; phylum Bacillota; class Bacilli; order Caryophanales; family Paenibacillaceae; genus Paenibacillus; species Paenibacillus sp. JSM ZJ436. The sequence goes on along the minus strand of NZ_JBISEO010000003.1, from coordinate 3,889 downwards.
GGTACTCATGCTGGTCTTGCTCATCTTCATCTCCTGGCCCATTTCATCCAGATTCATCGGCTTATCAGCAAAAAACAGCAGTCCATATAAATGGCCTGTGGAAACGGGAATTCCGTATAAGTCCATATTTCTTCCAATATTCTCAATAACACGCTTGCGTATTTTATCTACAGCAGCCTGCCGTTCTTCATCCAGCGGGTACAAGCCCATGCTCGAGCCTCCTCTTATTGCTAACCGTCGTCTTCTCTATTCTTATAGTGTCCTGTAGTGATGAACTTGCATCCATATCGCTCCAAAAGATTCTTGTTCTATTGTAGGTAAAGCTTTTTTAAATGTAAAGAACTCCTGGCGGGAGCATTTAGGAGCATCAAAGAGGATATGGGAGCATAACTTTGTACAGTTTTTACTGTATGAACTTAATGTACGGATTTAACGTTTGCAACTGTAACTTTTGTATTGTTATAATTCTGCACATGGGTTCACCGGACTAGGACGCAAGAATCGGTTTCAAGGTTCATTATGAATGCTGGATCATGATAGAGGGGGAATATGCTTGGCTATTCTACAAGTAAAAGATGTCAGCAAGCTGTTCGGGAATCATCCCGACCAAGGGCTTGCGCTCCTGCAAAAGGGCTGGAGCAAAGAACGCATCGCTAAAGAAAAAAATATTACCGTCGGCGTAAATCGAGTCAGCTTCGATATACAGGAAGGCGAAATCTTTGTCATTATGGGCCTTTCGGGCAGCGGCAAATCGACGCTGGTGCGTTTGCTGAATCGGTTAATTGAGCCCACCTCGGGTGAAATTCTGATTCACGGCAAGGATCTTCGAAAAATGAACAAGGAGCATCTCCGCAATGTGAGACGTAAATCCATCAGCATGGTCTTTCAGAAATTCGCCCTGTTCCCTCACCGGACGGTGGTGGAGAATGTGGAATACGGGCTCGAAGTCCAGAAGGTGGACAAAAGCAAGCGTCACGAGGCCGCACTGAAATCACTCGAGCTTGTCGGCTTGAAGGGCTGGGAGAACAAGCTGCCCAGCGAGTTGAGTGGCGGCATGCAGCAGCGTGTCGGGCTTGCCCGCGCCTTGGCCAACGATCCGGAGATTCTGCTTATGGACGAAGCCTTTAGTGCGCTGGATCCGCTGATCCGCCGCGATATGCAGGATGAGCTGATCGAGCTGCAGGATAAGATGAAGAAAACCATCGTCTTCATTACACATGATCTGGATGAAGCGCTCCGAATCGGAGATCGCATCGCCCTCATGAAGGATGGCGCTGTGGTGCAAATCGGCACACCGGAAGAAATCCTGACCCAGCCGGCCAATGATTATGTCGAGCGCTTCGTCGAGGACGTGGATCTGTCCAAGGTGCTGACTGCTTCTCATGTGATGCGGCGTCCGGAGACGATCACACCGGACCGGGGTCCTCGTGTGGCACTGGAGATTATGCGGGAACGCGGTGTATCGAACCTGTTCGTCATCGACCGCTCCAAGAAGCTGATCGGCGTAATCACGGCAGAGGATGCTTCCGAAGCGCTGCGCAGCAACCGCAAGCTGGAGGACATCGTCATTCAAGACGGTCCGGCTGTCGGACCCGACACGCTGTTAAATGAGCTGTTTGAAATGACCAGCTTGTCCAAGGTGCCTGTAGCGGTCGTTGATGACAAGCAGCGTCTGCTGGGCGTCATTGTCAGGGGTGCGGTGCTCGGCGCCCTGGCCGGCGAGAGTAAGTCCGGGGAGGTGAATGGACATGCCTAAGATTCCATTAGCCGACTGGATCAACGCCATCGTGGACTGGATGGGAGAATATTTGTCCGGTCTGTTCGACGGCATCGCCGAGGTCATTGAATGGATTGTAAACTCGTTTACCGATCTGTTCATGCTGCCTCATCCGTATCTGTTTATCGCCATTCTCGGTATTCTGGCCTTTATTCTGGGCCGTGTTCCGCTGACGCTGTTTACGGTCATCGGCTTCCTGATCATTGACAATCTGGGCTACTGGCCGGAAACGATGGACACCCTTAGCCTGGTGCTTACCTCCGGACTGATCTCCATCATTCTGGGTGTGCCGATCGGGATTTGGGCGGCCTATAGTAAAGGTGCCTCCCGCATCATTATTCCGGTGCTGGACTTTATGCAGACGATGCCAGCCTTTGTATACCTGCTGCCTGCCGTCACCTTCTTTAGTCTCGGTGTGGTACCGGGGGTGATCTCCTCTGTCATCTTTGCGATTCCGCCTACGATCCGCTTGACGCGGCTTGGTATTATGCAGGTTTCCGGAGAGCTGACCGAAGCCGCAGACGCATTCGGCTCCACTTCGGGGCAGAAGCTGTTCAAGGTACAGCTGCCGCTGGCGATGCCTACCATCATGGCGGGCGTGAACCAAACTATTATGCTGTCTCTGTCTATGGTCGTCATCGCGTCCATGATCGGAGCGCAGGGCATTGGTGCCGAAGTGTACCGTGCTGTCACTCAGCTTCAGATTGGTAAAGGGTTTGAAGCCGGCCTGGCTGTCGTCATCCTGGCGATTGTGCTGGACCGCTTTACACAAAATATATTTAAAACCAACAAAAGGGGTGCTTAGTTTTGAAAAAGAACATGAAATGGTTGTTAATGCTCAGCTTGTCCGCGATGCTTCTCCTGTCGGCGTGCAGTCAAAGTGACGAAGGGACAGCAGGTACCGGTGAAGGCGGCAATGAAGAAGCTGCGGCTTCCATCGGAGAACAGGTAGACTATGAAATTATCGGTATCGATCCCGGCGCAGGGATCATGAAGGCAACGGCCAAAGCAATCGAGGACTACGAGCTCAGCGATTGGAAGCTGGTGGAAGGCTCCAGTGCTGCCATGACCGCAGCTCTCGATAAAGCGATCAAGGACGAAGAGCCGGTCATCATTACCGGTTGGACGCCACACTGGATGTTCTCTAAATATGATCTGAAATATCTGGAGGATCCGAAGAAGATCTATGGTGAAGCTGAAGAGATTCACACTCTCGTTCGTTTGGGACTGGAAGAGGACCAGCCAGAAGCGTATCAGTTCCTGGACAACTTCATGTGGACCTCCGATGCTATGGGTGAAATCATGACCGCGATTCAAGAAGGCCAGGATCCCGCCGAAGCTGCGAAGGAATGGGCGGAGAATAACACGGATCTCGTCGATGAATGGACAAAGGATATTCAGCCTGTAGATGGCGAAGAATTCAAGTTCAGCTATGTAGCCTGGGACTCTGAAATTGCGAGCACGAACCTTGTGCAGTACATTATGGAAAGCAGACTTGGCTATGAAGTAACGGCATTGCAGGTTGAGGCTGGCCCAATGTGGACCGGCGTCGCAAACGGTGACGTGGATGCCACTGTTGCAGCATGGCTGCCGCTGACTCACGCCGATTACATGGCTGAGTTTGAGGACAAGGTGGTCGATCTCGGCCCGAGCATGGAAGGCGTGAAGACAGGGCTGGTCGTTCCTTCTTATGTCGAAGCCAATTCTATTGAGGATCTCAAAGGCGAATAAAGAAGACTCGATTCTTTCGTACTTAACGCATAACGTATAATGACAAAGAGGCTGTCCCAAAAGATGATATGCTCCCTTTACGGTAGACAGGTGAAATAATAAAACCTGTTTTCGTGAGGGGAGCATTTTTTGTGTCCAGAAAAATAGAGCGGAATGCCTCAGAGAAATTTGCCATTATTCAAGAAATCAGGCTGGGACATATCGGAGTTAAAGCTGCAGTGAAAAAATACGGTATTTCTAAATCAACTCTTGCCAAATGGAGACGTCGTTATGAGGTTCACGGATATGAAGGCCTAGAAGTACGGACCCATTATCGAAGTTACTCTGCGGAGCTTAAACTCCAAGCAGTACTGGATTATTTGAATAGTGGACTATCAAAGT